>NZ_JBIAGB010000018.1:0-31498 GCF_042869575.1 Streptomyces sp. NPDC006925 | reverse complement strand
GTACGCCCCCCCCCCCCCCCCCCCCCCCCCCCCCCCCCCCCCCCCCCCCCCCCCCCGCCCGCCCGCCCCCCCCCCCCCCCCCCCCCCCCCCCCCCCCCCCCCCCCGAAGCGGGCTCGAAAGGGTCGTCAGGCGACCTGCACGCCGTGCTCGGCGGCCAGGCGGCGGAGGTCCTCCAACTCCGACTGCTCGACGTCCACGAGGAAGTCGTCGCCGGATTCACGTGCGCGGTGCAGGTCGGACTCGGTGGTCCGTATACGCTGCAGGATGCCTGCGGTGAATGCGTCCATGGTGTGCCCCCTCGTCGCGGGTCGGTGGCACGGGGTGTGCCGAGGGAAGTGGTGCGTGCCCGATCACGGCGTGGTCCCCGGACTGCGTCGGAGGTGCGTCGTGGCACCCTGCGCACAGGGCGTGATCGTGGATGGTGCTCAGGTCCTCCCCAACCGGAACCTCAGAGAAACCTCAACCGCACCGAAAAAGTGCCGGCGGCTCGTGCCGGAGTACGCGCCCAGCTTCCCACCTCCGCTCTTACCGCCGATTTACCGGGGTCCGGGGCACGATGGGAAGCACGATCCCCCGTCCGTATCCAGGGAAGGAACAGCGCCGTGCGCGTACTCGTCGTCGAGGACGAGCAACTGCTCGCCGATGCCGTGGCGACGGGCCTCCGCAGAGAGGCCATGGCCGTCGATGTGGTCTACGACGGGGCGGCGGCGCAGGAGCGCGTCGACATCAACGACTACGACGTCGTCGTACTCGACCGGGACCTGCCGCTGGTGCACGGGGACGACGTCTGCCGCCGGATCGTGGAGCTGGGTCTGCCCACCCGGGTGCTGATGCTCACCGCCTCCGGGGACGTCAGCGACCGGGTCGAGGGCCTGGAGCTGGGCGCAGACGACTACCTGCCCAAGCCCTTCGCCTTCTCCGAGCTGACGGCCCGCGTGCGGGCGCTGGGGCGGCGCACGACCACGGCCCTCCCGCCGGTGCTGGAGCGGGCCGGTATCCGGCTGGACCCGGGGCGCCGCGAGGTCTCCCGGGACGGCCGGGAGATCCAGCTGGCGCCCAAGGAGTTCGCGGTGCTGGAGGTGCTGATGCGGGGCGAGGGCAGCGTCGTCTCCGCCGAGCAGCTCCTGGAGAAGGCGTGGGACGAGAACACCGACCCGTTCACCAATGTGGTGCGGGTGACGGTGATGACGCTGCGCCGCAAGCTCGGTGAGCCAGCGGTGATCGTCACCGTACCGGGCGCGGGGTACCGGATCTGACGTCGATGGCCCCCTCCACCTCTCCCGAATCCCCGGGTTCCCCCGCGTCCCGGGGCGCCCCCGGCGCCTCCGGCCCCGAGGGAGCCGGCCGCCCCGGCGGCGCCCCGCCGCGCACACCCCCCAAACCGAGCTGGGACCCGCGCGAGACCCCTCGTTCCTCGCCCCTGCTGCGCCCCACCATCCGGATACGGCTCACGCTGCTGTACGGCGGGATGTTCCTGATCGCCGGGATGCTGCTGCTGACGATCATCTATCTGCTGGCGGCGCAGGCGCTGGACGACGCCAGCCATGTCTCGTTCCGCATCCTCAACGGGGAGGTCCAGCCGACCTCGGACTGCCAGGGACTGACCGGAACCCTCCCCAGTGACGTGTTCATGCAGCGCCTGTCGGAGTGTGCGGAGGCGCAGCGCAGGATGGCGCTGGACGGGCTGCTGCGCCGCTCCCTGCTCGCGCTGCTCGGACTCGCTGTGGCCGCGTTCGCCTTCGGCTACGTGATGGCGGGCCGGGTGCTCGCGCCGCTGGGCCGCATCACCCGCACCGCGCGCCAGGTGGCGGGCTCGGATTTGCACAAGCGGATCGAGCTGGAGGGCCCGGACGACGAGCTGAAGGAGCTGTCGGACACCTTCGACGACATGCTGGACCGGCTGGAGCGTGCCTTCACCGCGCAGCAGCGCTTCGTGGGCAACGCCTCGCATGAATTGCGCACCCCGCTGGCGATCAACCGCACGCTGCTGGAGGTGCAGCTCGCCGATCCGGACGCCTCGCCGGAGCTGCAGCAGCTGGCCAAGACACTGCTGGCCACCAACGAGCGCAGCGAGCAGCTCGTGGAGGGGCTGCTGCTGCTCGCACGGAGCGAGAACGAGCTGGTGGACCGGAAGCCGGTGGACCTGGCCGAGGTGGCCTCGCAGGCGGTCGAGCAGGCGCGCGCAGAGGCCGAGACCAAGGGCGTCGAGTTGCGCGGAGTACGGCAGCCCACATATGTACAGGGCAATGGGGTACTCCTGGAGCGCGTCGCACTGAACCTGGTGCAGAATGCCGTGCGCTACAACCTGCGTGCGGGCGGATGGATCTCGGTCAGTACGGAGGCCCAGCCGGGGCAGGCGGTGCTCAGTGTCGAGAACACCGGGCCCGTGGTCCCGGCCTACGAGGTGGACAACCTCTTCGAGCCGTTCCGGCGTCTCCGTACGGAGCGGACGGGCAGTGACAAGGGAGTCGGGCTCGGGTTGTCGATCGTGCGTTCGGTCGCGCGGGCGCACGGCGGTGCGGTCTCGGCCGTGCCGCGCGAGGACGGCGGCCTGGTGATGCGGGTGACGCTGCCGCTGTGAGCGGCGGTCGGTACCGCGGAGTACCGCGGAAAGGGCGCAGGACATGGAGGTGACGAAAAGTGACCGAAAACACCCGGGTGTAGTCGGCGTCCCGTTCGCTATATGCGGAATCGGGGACACTTCTCGTCACCTGCAGTCGGGTTGTGATCGATCACACATGCGAATTTTCGGATGGTCCCGGACCGGGGTCACCGAACGGGAAGAAAACCCGGAAAATCCAGGTTTCCGCAGGTGGAGATCGTGGGCAGTACCCCGGATGGCCGGTGTGGAGTGTGTGCGGAGCACCGCCGGGGACCGTCTATGGTCCTCCTCGACATCCGACATGATCACCTCTTCAGGGGTGCCGTTGGGTGTCGATTGAGTAACAGACCTTGATGTGAGGCAAAATCTCCGCCTCGGGTCGGGCACAAGTCCGGCCTCTCACGCGTTACGTGCGCTGGAGACACCACAGACACCCAGAGGGGGAGAGCGACATGGCTACGGATTACGACACTCCACGCAAGACCGACGACGAAGTCAACGAAGACAGCATCGAGGAGCTGAAGGCCCGGCGGAACGACAAGTCCGCGTCCAATGTCGACGTGGACGAGTTCGAGCAGGCCGAGGGCCTCGAGCTGCCAGGAGCGGACCTCTCCAACGAGGAGCTGTCCGTCCGGGTGCTGCCCCGCCAGGCGGACGAGTTCACCTGCATGAACTGCTTCCTGGTGCACCACCGCTCCCAGCTCGCCGCGGAGAAGAACGGTCAGCCGATCTGCCGCGACTGCGCGGCCTGAGAAGCGGACCGACTGCCGTGGCAGTCGAAGGCGCACGTGACGACGAGCGAGGCCCTCATGACCGGTCGGCCTCGCTCGTGCCGTTCGAGCGCGGTGCCGAGGGCACCGCGCCGCACGCGGACGGCCCTGTGCCGTCCGCGCCACCCGGCGGGACACCGTCCGACCCCGGATCGCGGTCCGGCGGCGCCGCATGGCGGCTCCGCACGCGTACGCAGATGTACGTACGCGCGGTCACCGAGCGCGTCATCGAACTCGCCCCGCGGGTGCCTGTGCGGGACCTGGCGACCCTCCGCAGCCAGTTCCCCGGGCTGAGCACCGAGGAGCTGGCCGACAGACTGGTGACCGGAGCCACCCGGAGCGCTGCCGCCGTGGGCGCGGGCGTCGGCGGCGCCGCGATGCTGCCGGTACCCCCGGCCCTGCCCGCCGAGCTGACCGCCGAGATCGTCGGCGTCGCCGGTGTCGAGCTGAAACTGATCGCCGAACTGCACGAGGTCTACGGCCGCCGGGCGCCCGGTACCGTCCGCGAACGGGCCGTGGCCTATCTGAGCGCCTGGGCCTCCGAGCGCGGCATAGAGCTCACCCGCCCCGCCACCCTGAGCACGGCCATGAACGGAGAGCTGCGCCGCAGACTGCGGCAGCAGATCACGAAGCGCACCCTGCGCGCCCTGCCGAACCTCGCGCCGTTCCTGATCGGAGCCGCCGCCGGTGCCGTGCTGAACCGCAGGGACACCGCGCGGCTCGCCGAACGCGTCCGCGCCGATCTGCGCGTCGGCGCCACCGGGCAGCACAGCGGCTGACCGGGCCCGGAGACCCCGGGCCGAGGAGAAACGGCCGACCGCGGGTCGGGAAGCGGCTCATCCCGGCTACGAGACGGCCGACTCGCGGGCCGAACGCAGCGCCTCCACCAGCCGCTGCGGATGCCGCGTGGAGAGGTACACGTACGGCGTGGGGTCCTGCGGATCGGTCACCGCGACCCGCACCGCCGTCGGGACATAGCCGCGCAGCACCATGTGCGCCCGTGTGTCGGCCTTGTACGTACGCCAGGCGCGTGCCTGGCCGGCGTCCAGCGCCTCGGCATCCCCGAGCGCCGACACGGGGATCCGCGCGTCCCCGGCGATCAGCGAGTCCGCCACCACCCGTACCCGGACGCTGCCGTAGCTGCTCACGCACACGGCTGCCAGCGCGCCGCCCCCCACCAGGCCGCACAGCAGTGGCAGCGGGCCGAAGGGGAAGAGCATCAGCGCGCAGGCCACCCCGATTCCGGCGGCGATCAGCCACCAGGAGCGGGGAGCGGTGAGGCGCTCGTCGTGGAGCGCGGCCGGGGCAACCATGGGTCCAGCTTGGCACGGCGCCCCCCGGCGCCCCGCACGGCGGTAAGGTCTGCACCCGTGAGTGCAGCCAATCCCCCCAGTTCCCCGAAGACCTCGCTGGTGCCGCCGCCGGACGCCGTACCGCCGGTGCGCCACCCCGAGGCTCCCGAGCCCGGTACGCCGCTCGGCGCCCACTACGACATGTGTTTCGGCTGCGGCGGCGGGCAGCCGCACGGCCTGCACCTGGCGGCGCGGGCCGGGGAGGGCGTCAGCGTCACCGCCGAGTTCACCGTCAAGCCCGCCCACCAGGGAGCGCCCGGTCTCGCCCACGGCGGCGTGCTGACCACCGCGCTGGACGAGACCCTGGGCTCGCTGGGCTGGCTGATGCACGTGATCGCCGTGACCGGACGGCTGGAGACCGACTTCCTGCGCCCGGTCCCCGTGGACACGCTCCTGTATCTGGAGGCCCGCACGACCGCGGTGCACGGGCGCAAGATCTACTCCACGGCCACCGGCCGGATCGGCGGCCCCGAGGGGCCGGTCGCCGTGCGCGCGGACGCCGTCTTCATAGAGGTGAAGGTCGAGCACTTCATCGAGAACGGCCGCGAGGAGGAGATCCACGCGGCCATGGACGACCCCGACCAGGTCAGGCGCGCGCGTGCCTTCGAGGTGAACCCATGAGCGACGGCGTCGAGATCCTGCTGCGGCGCACCGACCCCGAGGTGCCCGTGCCCTCCTACCAGCACCCGGGGGACGCCGGTTGCGATCTGGTGACCACCGAGGGCGCGGAACTGGCCCCCGGGGAGCGGGCCGTCCTGCCGACGGGGATCTCGCTCGCCCTCCCGGACGGCTACGCGGCCTTCGTCCACCCGCGCTCGGGCCTCGCGGCCCGCTGCGGCGTCTCGCTGGTGAATGCACCGGGAACGGTCGATGCCGGGTACCGTGGGGAGATCAAGGTGATTGTGGCCAATCTCGATCCCCGCGAGACCGTGCGGTTCGAGCGTTTCGACCGTATCGCCCAACTCGTCGTCCAGCAGGTGGAGAAGGTGCGGTTCCGCGAGGTCGAGGAGCTGCCCGACTCGGTGCGCGCCGCGGGCGGCTTCGGCTCCACGGGCGGCCACGCGGCGGACCGCCCGGCCCGGCCGGCGCCCGCCGACGCGTCGGGCGTCACCCTGCAGACAGCCGCACAGCAGAAGGATTACGTTGCGGTCGGTGCCGATCGAGCTTCCGACCTGAGAGGACAGTGACGTGTTCGGACGTCGTCGCAAGAAGAGCGAAGAGCCCAAGGGCACCTCGGACGAGTTCGAGACGGAACAGGAAGGCGAGGGCGAGCCGCAGGACGGCGCGGACACCGAAGCCGACACCGGTGAGACCCGGGTCAAGCTGCCTCCGGCGCCCCGCCCGGACGGCCCCTGGGACATCGAGGAGGTCACCGAGCCCGACTCCGGCAGGGTCGACCTGGGCGGCCTGTTCATCCCCGGCGTCGAGGGCATGGAGCTGCGGGTCGAGGTTGCGGGCGACGCGATCGTCGCGGCGACCGTCGTGCTGCAGGACAGCGCCGTCCAGCTCCAGGCGTTCGCCGCGCCCAAGCGCGAGGGCATCTGGGACGAGGTCCGTGAGGAGATCGCCTCCGGCATCACCCAGCAGGGCGGCGTCATCGACGAGGCCGAGGGGCCGCTGGGCTGGGAGCTGCGGGCGCAGGTCCCGGTGCAGCTGCCGGACGGCACGGGCGGCGTGCAGGTCGTCCGGTTCGTCGGGGTGGACGGACCGCGATGGTTCCTGCGCGGGGTGATCTCCGGTCAGGGCGCGGTCCAGCCCGAAGCGGCGGGCGTACTGGAGCAGATCTTCCGGGACACGGTCGTGGTACGCGGCGAGGGGCCGATGGCGCCGCGCGACCCCATCGTCCTGAAGCTGCCCGAGGACGCGCAGATGGTGCCGGACGGAGTGCAGCAGGAGACGGTGGAAGAAGGCTCCCGGTTCGCGGGCGGCCTCGACAAGCTCCAGCGCGGCCCGGAGATCTCCGAGGTGCGCTAGCGCCCACCGCGATCTCCGAGGTGCACTAGCGCCCACCGCTGCTGCGAAGGCCGGGCCCGTCGGGCCCGGCCTTCTGTCGTGCGCGCCCGCCGCAAGCGCGTGAGGAGCCGCGGCAGGCGCGTAGGGACCGCGTCAAGGACGTATGGGCCCCGTCAAGAGCGCCCCCGGAGGTGTATGAGGGACGTCAACGGCCGGGGCGTACGCCGTCGGCGGGGGTTTTCTGGGTGGGTCAGCACAACCTACTCACCAGGAGCACACGATGGCCGATCTGGCCTTCGCCGCCACCACCGTCGCAGTCTTCGCACTGCTGTCGCTCGTCGCCAGAGGGATGGACCGGCTGTGAGCGCCGAGAACGTCGCGGGGCTCATGGTGGCCCTCGCGCTGCTGGGCTACCTCGTCTGCGCCCTGCTCTTCCCGGAGAGGTTCTGAGCGCCGATGAGTACATCCCTCGCAGCCGTGCTCCAGGTGGTGGCGCTCGTCGGGGCGCTTGCGCTGGTGCACCGGCCGTTCGGCGACTACATGGCCGCCGTCTACCGGTCCGACCGGCATCTGCGCGTCGAGCGGCTTGTCCACCGCTGCGTCGGCACTGACCCGGACGCCGGGATGCGCGCACCCGCCTATATCCGCGCGGTGCTGGCCTTCTCGGCCGCCGGAGTGCTCTTCCTCTACGCTCTGCAGCGGCTCCAGGACAGGCTGCCGCTGTCCCTCGGATTCCGCGCACTCGACCCGGACCAGGCGTTCAACACCGCCGCCTCCTTCGTCACCAACACCAACTGGCAGTCCTACGCGGGCGAGTCCGCCATGGGCCATCTGGTGCAGCTGACCGGGCTGGCGGTGCAGAACTTCGTCTCGGCCGCCGTGGGGATGGCCGTCGCCATCGCCCTCATCCGCGGCTTCGCCCGGTCGCGCACCGGGGAACTGGGCAACTTCTGGACCGACATGGTGCGCGGAGTGGTGCGCATCCTGCTGCCGCTCGCGTTCCTCGGCGCGCTCGCCCTGGTGGCGACCGGCGTGGTGCAGAACCTCGCCGGGATGCACGAGGTGCAGACCCTCTCCGGAGCCACTCAGCACATCCCGGGCGGCCCCGTCGCCTCCCAGGAGGCCATCAAGGAACTGGGCACCAACGGCGGCGGCTTCTTCAACGCCAACTCCGCACACCCCTTCGAGAACCCGAACGGCTTCAGCAACCTGCTGGAGGTCTTCCTGCTCCTCGTCATCCCGTTCTCCCTGACCCGAACGTTCGGCACGATGGTCGGGAACGTGCGCCAGGGGTACGCGGTCCTCGCCGCGATGGGCGTCATCTGGCTCGCCGGGGTCGCCGCGATCACCGCCGCCGAGTACGCGCACCAGGGCACGGCGGCCCAGCTCGCCGGCGGCGCCAACGAGGGCAAGGAGCAGCGCTTCGGAGCGGGCGCCTCCGCACTGTTCGCCGCCTCCACGACGATGACCTCGACCGGCGCCGTCAACTCCTTCCACGACTCCTACACCGCCTTCGGCGGCGGGGTGGCGCTGCTGGGCATGATGCTCGGAGAGATCGCACCGGGCGGGGTCGGCTCCGGGCTGTACGGCATGCTGATCATGGCTGTCATCGCCGTCTTCCTCGCCGGGCTGATGGTCGGCCGCACGCCCGAGTACCTGGGCAAGAAGATCGGCACCCGCGAGATCAAGTACGCGGCCTGCTTTCTGCTGAGTACTCCCGCTCTGGTGCTGGGCGGCACCGCGCTCGCCATGGCGCTGCCCGACGGCGAGCGGGCGATGACCAACATCGGGGCGCACGGCTTCAGCGAAGTGCTGTACGCCTACACCTCGGCCGCCAACAACAACGGCAGCGCCTTCGCCGGATTCGGCGCGGACACGCCGTTCTTCAACACCACGCTGGGCCTGTGCATGCTGCTCGGCCGGTTCCTGCCGATGGTGTGCGTCCTGGCGCTGGCCGGTTCGCTGGCCCGGCAGGCGCCGGTGCCCGTCACGGCAGGCACCCTGCGCACCGAAAAGCCGCTCTTCTCCGGCTTGCTGGTCGGCTCCGTGCTGATCGTCACCGGACTCACCTTCTTCCCGGCCCTGGCTCTGGGGCCGCTCGCGGAGGGACTCTCCTGATGAGCACGACAACAGCGGTCCGCATTCCGCGGCCGGACGACACTCAGGATCCGGCCGAGGGCCGGCACTCTCCCGGCCGGCCCCCGGGCGGCGGGCCGTTCGCCCCGCGGCACCTGGCCCGGTCGCTGCCGGCCGCCGTGCGCAAGCTCGATCCGCGGTGCATGGCCGCGTCGCCGGTGATGTTCGTGGTCGAGGTGGGCTCGGTCGTCACCACCTGCCTCGCCGTCGCCCACCCCGGGGACTGGTTCGGCTGGGTGATCACGGCCTGGCTGTGGCTGACCGTCCTGTTCGCCAACCTCGCCGAAGCGGTGGCCGAGGGGCGCGGCAAGGCACAGGCCGACACCCTGCGCCGGGCCAGGACCGAGAGCGTGGCCCGGCGGCTGGCCGGACCGGACGACGCCCGGGAGACCGCCGTGCCCGGCACCGAACTGCGGGTCGGCGACCTCGTGGTCTGCGAGACGGGTGACCTGATACCCGGGGACGGCGATGTCGTGGAGGGGGTCGCCACCGTCGACGAGTCCGCGATCACCGGCGAATCGGCCCCCGTCATCCGGGAGTCCGGCGGCGACCGGTGCGCCGTCACCGGCGGCACCAAGGTGCTCTCCGACCGTATCGTCGTACGGATCACCACCGAGCCCGGGCGAACCTTCATCGACCGGATGATCGCACTGGTGGAAGGCGCCGCCCGGCAGAAGACGCCCAACGAGATCGCCCTCAACATCCTGCTGGCAGCCCTCACGGTCGTCTTCCTCCTCGCCGTCGTCACCCTGCAGCCGTTCGCCGACCACGCCGGGGCAGAACAGTCCCTGACCGTGCTCGCGGCGCTGCTCGTCTGCCTCATCCCCACCACCATCGGGGCGCTGCTCTCCGCCATCGGCATCGCCGGGATGGACCGGCTGGTGCAGCGCAACGTGCTGGCCACCTCCGGGCGGGCCGTGGAAGCGGCCGGGGACGTGACGACGCTGCTGCTCGACAAGACCGGCACCATCACGCTGGGCGACCGCAGGGCCGTCGCCTTCGTCCCGGCAGCGGGCATCCCGGCGGAGGAGCTGGCGGATGCGGCCCGGCTCGGCTCGCTCGCCGACGAGACACCCGAGGGCCGCTCCGTGGTCGCCCTGGCCGCCGGAGAGCACCCGACGGACGGCGGCGGCGCGGCAGCACCGGCCGCGCCGGAGGGCGCCACCTGGGTACCGTTCACCGCGCAGTCCCGGATGTCCGGCGTCGACGTCGGCTCCCCCGGACGGTACCGGCGTGCGGCTGCGGGTGCGCAAGGGCGCCGCTGCGGCGGTGTCCGGCTGGATCGAGGAGCGGGGCGGCCGGGTCGGCGCGGAGGTCGACAGCGCCGTGCAGGCCATCTCCGAGGCGGGTGGCACCCCTCTGGTGGTCGCCGTCGAGGACACGGCCGGTGCCCGGGCGCTCGGCGTCATCCACCTCAAGGACGTCGTCAAGGACGGCATCGCCGAGCGCTTCGCCGAACTGCGCCGGATGGGCATCAGAACCGTCATGATCACGGGGGACAATCCGCTGACCGCCAAGGCCGTCGCAGCCGAGGCCGGCGTCGACGACCATCTCGCGGAGGCCACGCCCGAGGACAAGATGGCGCTCATCGAACGCGAACAGGCCGGCGGCCGACTCGTCGCCATGACCGGTGACGGCACCAACGACGCCCCGGCACTGGCCCGTGCCGACGTGGGCGTCGCCATGAACACCGGCACCTCCGCCGCCAAGGAGGCGGGGAACATGGTGGACCTGGACTCGGACCCCACAAAGCTCATCGAGATCGTGGAGATCGGCAAACAACTGCTGATCACCCGAGGGGCGCTGACCACCTTCTCGATCGCCAACGACGTCGCGAAGTACTTCGCGATCATCCCCGCGATGTTCGCCGCCGCCTACCCCGGCCTGGAGACCCTCGACATCATGCGGCTGACCTCGCCGCAGTCGGCGATCCTCTCCGCCGTTGTGTTCAACGCGCTGATCATCGTCGCCCTGGTGCCGCTCGCCCTGCGCGGGGTGCGCTACCGGCCGCTGAGCGCCGACCGGCTGCTGCGCCGCAACCTGGCCGTCCACGGGGCCGGTGGGCTCGTCGCACCGTTCCTCGGCATCAAACTGATCGACCTGCTGCTGACCGCGCTTCCCGGAGTGAGCTGAGCGAGATGAACACAGCTGTACGCAACGCCGCCCGGTTCGGCTGGGCCGCCGGCCGCGCCCTGCTCGCACTGACGGTCCTGTGCGGGGTCCTCTACCCGCTGGCGGTGACCGGTGTGGCCCAGGCCGCCTTCCCCGACAAGGCGAACGGCTCCCCGGTGCGGGTGGCGGGCGAGGAGGTCGGTTCGGCCCTGATCGGCCAGCAGTGGCGCGGGCGGAAGTGGTTCCACGGCCGCCCCTCGCACTCCGGCTACGACCCGCGCGCCACCGGGTCCGGTCAGCTGGGCGCGAGCGACCCGCGGCTGGTCGCGTCCGTACGGGAGGCGCGGCGCAAGGTCGCCGAGCTGAACGGGGTGTCGCCCGCAGCCGTGCCCCCCGACGCGGTGACCGGCTCCGGATCGGCCCTCGACCCGCACATCTCCCCCCGGTACGCGAAGATCCAGAGCGCGCGGGTCGCCCGGGCCAACGGGCTGCCCGCGGAGGCGGTGCGCGCTCTGGTGGCCGCGCACACGGAGGGCCGCGGCGCCGGATTCCTGGGCGAGGAGCACGTGAACGTGCTGAAGCTGAATGTGGCCGTGCGCGCCGCGGCAGCGTCCCGCTGACCGCGGGGCTCGCGGGGAGCCCCGCCCCGGCCTCCCCGCCGCGCGGGCTCCCGCACCCGGTCCGCCCCGGCCCCGCCCACTGCGGCGGGGCCGGGGCTGACCCCGGGCAGGCGCCGACCGCCTGCCTGCGGCCGGGCCCCAGCGCCCGGTGCCCGCCGAGCGATCCATACGGAACCCTGACGCCCGGCCCCGCCCGCGCCGCATGACCAGGACCGGAGAGCGGCGACAATAGGGGGCATGGTGTCCGGAACGCAGCAGCAGCGGCGGCGGGGGCGGCTGCGGGTCTTCCTCGGCGCGGCGCCCGGCGTCGGCAAGACCTACGCCGTGCTCTCCGAGGCGCACCGCCGGATGAAGCGGGGCACCGACGTGGTGGTCGGGTTCGTCGAGCACCACGACCGCCCGCGGACCGAGGCGCTGCTGCACGGGCTGGAGCAGGTGCCGCGCCGCGGGACCACGCACCGCGGCACGGACCTCACCGAGATGGACACCGACGCGGTGCTCGCCCGCCGCCCAGCCGTGGCCGTCGTGGACGAACTGGCCCACACCAACGTGCCCGGCTCCCGGAACGCCAAGCGCTGGCAGGACGTCGAGGAACTGCTCGCCGCCGGAATCGACGTCGTCTCCACCGTCAACATCCAGCACCTGGAGTCGCTCGGCGACGTGGTGGAGTCCATCACCGGCGTACGGCAGCGCGAGACCGTGCCCGACGAAGTGGTGCGGCGCGCCGACCAGATCGAACTGGTCGACATGTCCCCCCAGGCGCTGCGCCGCCGGATGGCGCACGGCAACGTCTACGCGCCGGACAAGGTCGACGCGGCCCTGTCCAACTACTTCCGGCCCGGCAACCTGACCGCCCTGCGCGAACTGGCCCTGCTGTGGACGGCCGACCGGGTCGACGAGTACCTCCAGCAGTACCGCTCCGAGCACCGCATACGCACCACCTGGCAGGCCCGCGAGCGGATCGTCGTCGGGCTCACCGGCGGGCCCGAGGGCCGCACCCTGATCCGCCGCGCCGCCCGGATGGCGGCCAAGGGCTCGGGCAGCGAGATCCTGGCCGTCCACATCTCCCACGCCGACGGCCACACCCCCGCCTCCCCACAGGAACTCGCCGTCCAGCGCACCCTCGTGGAGGACCTGGGCGGCACCTACCACCACGTCATCGGCGACGACATCCCCCAGGCCCTGCTGGAGTTCGCGCGGGGCCACAACGCCACCCAGATCGTGCTCGGCTCCTCCCGCCGCAGGACCTGGCAGTACGTGTTCGGACCCGGGGTCGGCGCCACCGTCGCCCGGGACTCGGGGCCGGACCTGGACGTGCACATCGTCACCCACGAGGAGGTCGCCCGGGGGCGCGGGCTGCCCGGCACCCGGGCCGCCCGGCTGGGCACAGCGCGTCTCGTCGCGGGCTGGCTGACCGCGCTCGGGGCTCCCGTGCTGCTGACGCTCCTGATGCTGGCCACCGAGCCGGGGATCGGCTTCGCCAACGATGTGCTGCTCTTCCTGGTGCTCACGGTCACCGCCGGGCTGGTGGGCGGACTGCTGCCCGCGCTGGCCTCCGCCGCGGTGTGCTCGGCGCTGCTGAACTACTTCTTCACCGAGCCGGTCCGCACCTGGACCATCAGCGACGGCCGCAACGTCGTCTCGCTCGCCGTCTTCTTCGCCGTCGCCGTGGCCGTCGCCTCGGTGGTGGACCTCGCGGCCCGGCGCACCCAGCAGGCGGCCAGGCTGCGCGCCGAGTCGGAGATCCTCTCCGCGCTGGCGGGCAGCGTGCTGCGCGGCGAGACCCCGCACGCGGGCGGCGGCCCGGGCAGCGGGCCCAGCCTGGAGGCGCTCCTGGAGCGGGTCCGGGAGACCTTCGCCATGGACGGTGTCGCCCTGCTGGAGCGCACCGCCGAGCGGGCCGCGTGGATCTGCGCGGGCAGCGTCGGCACCACCGGCTCCGGCAAGCGGCTGGCCGCACCGGAGGACGGCGAGACGGACATGCCGGTCGGGGACAGCATGATGCTGGTGCTCTCCGGACGGGTGCTGCCCGCCGAGGACCGCAGGGTGCTGGCCGCGTTCGCGGCGCAGGCCGCCGGGGTGCTCGACCGGCAGCGGCTGCTGGGCGAGGCCGAGCAGGCCCGCGAGCTGGCCGAGGGCAACCGGATCCGCACCGCGCTGCTGGCCGCCGTCTCGCACGACCTGCGCACCCCGCTGGCCGCGATCAAGGCGTCCGTCTCCTCGCTGCGCTCCGATGACGTGGAGTGGTCGGCGGAGGACGAGGCGGAGCTGCTGGGGGCGATCGAGGAGGGCGCGGACAAGCTCGACAACCTGGTCGGCAATCTGCTGGACATGTCCCGGCTGCACACCGGCACCGTCCGGCCGCACATCAAGGACATCAGCCTGGAGGAGGTCGTGCCCAAGGCGCTGGGCGGCGTGCCGGAGGGCAGCGTGCGGCTGGCCGTCGCCGAGGCGCTGCCGCTGGTCGCCGTCGACCCGGGGCTGCTGGAGCGCACCGTCGCCAACCTGGTGGAGAACGCGGTCAAGTACAGCCCGGAGGGGAAGAAGGTACTGGTGCGCGCGAGCGCGCTGGCCGATCGGGTCGAGCTGCGCTGCACCGACCGTGGCCCCGGGGTGCCCGACAGCGACAAGGACCGCATCTTCGAGCCCTTCCAGCGCTACGGCGACGCACCGGGCGGTGCCGGGGTCGGCCTCGGCCTGGCCGTCGCCCGCGGCTTCGCCGAGGCGATGGGCGGCACGCTGGAGGCCGAGGACACCCCCGGGGGTGGCATGACCATGGTGCTCACCCTGTGCGCGGCTCACGGCCGCGGGCCCGCGCCCCGCCGGCTGCCGGCCCATACCGGCAGACCGCAGCTCCAGTCGCAGCGCTCCGGCGCCTGAGCGGCACAACGGAACGGAGAGGAACAAGAATGCACCGGGTGCTCGTGGTCGACGACGAACCCCAGATCGTCCGTGCCCTCGTGATCAACCTCAAGGCGCGCAAGTACGAGGTGGACGCCGCGCACGACGGCGCGACCGCGCTGCGCCTGGCGGCCGACCGGCATCCCGACGCCGTCGTCCTGGACCTGGGCCTGCCCGACATGGACGGTGTGGACGTCATCCACGGCATCCGCGGCTGGACCCGGGTGCCGATCCTGGTGCTCTCCGCCCGGCAGACCTCCGACGAGAAGGTGGAGGCGCTGGACGCGGGCGCCGACGACTACGTCACCAAGCCGTTCGGCATGGACGAGCTGCTGGCCCGGCTGCGCGCGGCCGTCCGGCGCGCGGAGCCCCCGGCCGGGATGCCGGAGGGGACCGGGGTCATCGAGACCCGGACCTTCACCGTCGACCTGGCGGCGAAGAAGGTGCACCGCGACGGCAGCGACGTCCGGCTCACCCCGACCGAGTGGCATCTGCTGGAGGTGCTGGTCCGCAGTCCCGGTCGGCTGGTGAGCCAGAAGCAGCTGCTCAGGGAGGTCTGGGGCCCCTCCTACGGCACCGAGACCAACTACCTGCGCGTCTACATGGCCCAGCTCCGCCGCAAACTGGAGGCCGACCCCTCGCACCCCCGGCACTTCGTGACCGAGGCCGGGATGGGCTACCGCTTCGAGACGTGAGCACGAGAAGCCCGGCGTCCCGGTTCGCGACGGTGCCGACGGGCGGGGGAGACGCGCCGCCGTCCGGCGGTACCCTGGCGGTTATGACTGGCGCCACCCGAGAGCAGCGGGGCACGGGAAGCGGGCGGTTCCGACGGTTCCTGGAACGGCTCTCCTCCTCGGAGGAGGACCTGCGCTCGGCCGAGCTGCGTGAGGAAGCCGAGGACACCGGCTGTGCCCGGATCTCCGAATGCACCGACCGCGAGATGGTGCGGGTAACCGGTACGCTGCGCACCGTGACACTGCGGCCACGCGCCGGAGTGCCCACCCTGGAGGCCGAGCTGTTCGACGGGTCGGCCTCGCTGGACGTCGTCTGGCTGGGCCGCCGCTCCATCGCGGGGATCGAGCCGGGCCGCAAGCTGATCGCCTGGGGGCGGATCACCGTCAACCACGGCCGTCCCGTCATGTTCAACCCGAAGTACGAGCTGCGACCCCTCGGACAGGAGTAGCGGGTGACCCTTCCCGACAAGCGGACCGAAGCGGAGGAGCCGGACGACCGGCCGACCGGCGGGACCGGCTCCCGGGCCCCGGAGGAGACCGGATCGCAGGCCGTCACGGAAGCGGCGCTGTTCGAGGCGTTCGGCGGGGTGCGGGGCCTGGTCGAGACGACGGTGCCCGGCCTGGTGTTCATCGCGATGTACACGGTGAACAAGGACATCCACACCGCCGCGATCACAGCGCTGGTGCTCTCCGGTGTGATGGTCGTCTTCCGGCTGCTGCGCAAGGACACCGTCAAGCACGCCTTCAGCGGGATCTTCGGCGTCGGCTTCGGCGTGCTCTTCGCGATGATGACGGGCAACGCCAAGGACTTCTACCTGCCGGGCATGCTCTACACGCTCGGCCTGGCACTCGCCTACCTCGTCACCGCCATGGCGGGTGTGCCGCTGCTCGGCCTGGTGCTCGGACCGGTGTTCAAGGAGAACCTCTCCTGGCGCAAGCGCAACCCCGGCCGCAAGAAGGCGTACACCAAGGCGAGTTACGCCTGGGGATTCATCCTGCTCGGCAAGTCGGCCGTGCTCTTCCCGCTCTACTTCTGGGGCGAGACCACCCAGTTCGGCTGGGTCACCGTCATCCTGAAGATCCCGCCGTTCCTGCTGGCCGTCTACCTCACCTGGATCTTCCTGGCGAAGGCGCCGCCGCCGATCAACGTCATCGCCGAACTGGAGGCCGAGGAGGAAGCGGCCAAGGCCGAGAAGGCCGCGGCGCAGGCCGCCACGGCGGAGGCGGGCACGGCCGGCCGGCACCGCCGCTGATCCGGGCCGACCCCGCCGTCGACGCGCACGTGCCCGCCCCGCGCTCCGGCTGAACGGGCCAACCGGGCCGCCTGCCGCACCGTCGTCCCCGCCGCGGGGAAGGATCCTCCACGACGCGCACAGCGACACGGAGGCGAGGCGCCATGGACGACCCCACCCGGCGGCCCGGGCTGCCCACGGACGGAGCGGCCCCGTACAGGGCACGCAGGGCGGTGCTGCGGACCGCCCTGGCGACCGCCGCGGCGCTGGGCGCGGGCACCCTCGCCGCGTGCGGCTCCGACGGGGAGAAGGGGGACACGTCCCCGTTCACCGGCGAGCAGCACAAGGGCGGCCGGGTGCTGGCGGTGAAGGTCGACAACGTGGCCGCGGCCCGGCCGCAGAACGGGCTCGACCACGCCGACATCGTCTACACCGAGCAGGTCGAGGCCGGGCTGAGCCGCATCCTGGCCGTCTTCGCCTCCGACCTCCCCGCCACCGTCGGCCCGGTGCGCAGCGCCCGCGAATCCGACATCGAACTGCTGCGCCAGTTCGGCGAGCCGGCGCTGGCGTTCTCCGGCGTGCAGAGCAAACTCCTGCCGACCCTGGAGGCGGCACCGCTGCGGCTCCTGCCGCCCGGCGAGCTGACCGACGGCTACGAACGGGACCCGGGCCGCCGCGTCCCCCACAACCTCTACCTCAAGGCACGCCGCGCCGAGCAGGCCGCCGGCGGCGCCTCCGCGCCCCGGGACATCGGCTTCCGCTTCGGTTCCGCACCCGGCGGCGGCCGGGCCACCGACCGGCACACCGTCCGCTACCCCGGGGCCCGCTTCACCTTCACCTGGTCCGCCGACCGCGGCCGCTGGCTGGTGGCGACGGACGGATCCCCGGCACGTGCCCGTGGGGGCGGACGGCTCGCCCCCGCCACCGTCGTGATCCAGTACGTGACCGTGCGCCCGTCCCGCTTCCACGACAGTTCCGGCAGCGTCACCCCCTACACCGAGACCGTCGGCTCCGGCGACGCGCTGGTGCTGCGGGACGGCACGGCGTACGAAGCACACTGGTCGCGTCCCTCGGCGGGCGGCGGCACCGCCTTCACCCTGGCGGACGGCGGAGACCGGCTGCCCTTCGTGCGCGGTCAGGTGTGGGTTGCGCTGGTGAAGAAGAGCTGACCGGGCCGCTCACGGCCGCGCCGAGCCGCGGTCGCGGAAGCCGTCCGCGGCCGCCGCGCCGTCCGCGGCCTCCGTCCCCGGTGAGCGTGCCTCGCCCCCGCCGGACCGGCACCTGCGGGCCGTCACCGCAGGGGAGTCACCCGCGGGCCGAGAGCAGCTCCTCGAGCTGCTCCTCGCGTGCGGGAGCAGCCACGAAGAGGAGTTCGTCGCCCGCCTCCAGCACGTCGTCCGGATCCGGCGTCAGCACCCTGGAGCCGCGGATGATCGTCACCAGCGCGGTGTCCTCCGGCCAGCTCACATCACCCACGCGGGTGCCCGCCAGCGTGGACTCCGGGGGCAGCGTGAGCTCCACGAGGTTCGCGTCGCCCTGCGAGAAGCGCAGCAGCCGCACCAGGTCGCCGACGCTGACGGCCTCCTCCACCAGAGCCGACATCAGGCGCGGAGTCGAGACGGCGACATCCACTCCCCACGACTCGTTGAACAGCCACTCGTTCTTCGGGTTGTTGACCCGGGCCACCACCCGGGGCACCCCGTACTCCGTTTTGGCCAACAGCGAGACCACCAGGTTGACCTTGTCGTCACCCGTTGCGGCGATCACCACATGGCAGCGCTCCAGCGCCGCCTCGTCCAGCGAGGTGATCTCGCACGCGTCCGCCAGCAGCCACTCAGCCTGGGGAACCCGCTCGACGGAGATGGCTGTCGGCGCCTTGTCGACGAGCAGGACCTCGTGCCCGTTCTCCAACAGCTCGCCCGCGACGGAGCGGCCCACCGCGCCCGCCCCGGCAATCGCCACTCTCATGCGTTCCCCTGGTTCGCTTCTCCGCCCGTCCGGCGGAGTGCGTGCGTCCTGCTCCGGCGCGGCTCGGCTGCCGCCCGCGTGCCGTTCACGACTCCGGCCCCACGGCGAAGACTTCCTCTACTTTCGCGACCTCGTCGCAGCGCATCATCACATGCACCAGGTCGCCTTCCTGCAGCACCGTCCGGGACGTCGGCAGTATGGCCTCGCCCAGCCGGGTGAGGAAAGCGATACGCACCCCGGCCTCCTCCTGGAGCCGGCTGACCCGCTCGCCGACCCACGCCGCGGAGGTGTGCACCTCGGCGAGTTGCACGGCGCCGCTCGGGTCCCGCCACAGCGGCTCCGAGCCGGACGGCAGCAGTCGGCGCAGCATCTGGTCCGCGGTCCAGCGCACCGTCGCGACGGTGGGGATGCCGAGGCGCTGGTAGACCTCCGCGCGCCGCGGGTCGTAGATCCGCGCGGCCACGTGCTTTGTGCCGAACATCTCACGTGCCACCCGGGCCGCGATGATGTTGGAGTTGTCGCCGCTGCTGACCGCGGCGAACGCCCCCGCCTCCTCTATGCCGGCCTCGCGCAAGGTGTCCTGGTCGAAGCCGATCCCTGTGACCCGGCGTCCCCCGAACCCCGAGCCGAGGCGCCGGAACGCGGTGGGGTCCCGGTCGATGACCGCGACCGTGTGGCCCTGTCGTTCCAGGGTCTGCGCGAGCTCTGCTCCCACTCGCCCGCAGCCCATGATCACAATGTGCAACGCCCGTCCCTTCGT
The DNA here is from genome assembly GCF_042869575.1 of Streptomyces sp. NPDC006925. Lineage (NCBI taxonomy): Bacteria > Bacillati > Actinomycetota > Actinomycetes > Kitasatosporales > Streptomycetaceae > Streptomyces > Streptomyces sp. NPDC006925. Next base: position 12,357 of record NZ_JBIAGB010000018.1, on the reverse strand, counting down.
CCCGTACAGCGGGCCGTCTCAGCATCGCACGACTGACCGCATACGATCCTCTGCGTGTCCAGGATGACCGACGTACCGAAACGACTTCTCCTCGGGAGGGCGCTGCGCAGCGACAGGCTCGCCGAGACGCTCCTTCCCAAGCGTCTCGCCCTCCCCGTCTTCGCCTCCGACCCGCTGTCCTCGGTGGCGTACGCGCCGGGCGAGGTGCTGCTGGTCCTGTCGGTGGCGGGGGCCTCCGCCTACAGCTTCAGCCCGTGGATCGCGGTCGCGGTCGTCGTGCTGATGTTCACGGTGGTGGCCTCCTACCGGCAGAACGTCCGGGCGTATCCGAGCGGGGGCGGGGACTACGAAGTCGCGACCACGAACCTGGGCCGCCGGGCGGGGTTGACCGTCGCCAGCGCACTGCTGGTCGACTACGTGCTCACCGTGGCGGTCTCGATCTCCTCCGGGGTCGAGAACCTCGGCTCGGCCATCCCGTTCGTCGTCGAGCACAAGACGTTCTGCGCCGTCGCCGTGATCGTGCTGCTGACGCTGATGAACCTGCGGGGCGTGCGCGAGTCCGGCAAGCTGTTCGCCGTACCGACCTACTGCTTCGTCGCGGGCGTCTTCGGACTGCTCGCGTGGGGGGTGGTGCGCGGAGCCATCCTGGGCGACGAGATGCGCGCCCCCACCGCCGACTACGAGATCCACACCGAACAGTCCGGCCTCGGCGCGTTCGCGCTGGCCTTCCTGCTGCTGCGCGCCTTCTCCTCCGGCTGTGCGGCGCTCACCGGCGTCGAGGCGATCAGCAACGGGGTGCCCGCCTTCCGCAAGCCCAAGTCGAAGAACGCCGCGACCACCCTGGCCCTGATGGGCGTGCTGGCGGTCACCATGTTCTGCGGCATCATCGCGCTGGCGCTGGCCACCAAGGTGCGGATGGCGGAGAACCCGGCCAAGGACCTGCTGATCGACGGCCACCCCGCGGGCGCCGACTACACCCAGAACCCCGTCATCTCCCAGGTGGCGGCCGCGGTCTTCGGCGACGGCACGCTCCCCTTCGTCTACCTGGCCGCGGCCACCGCGCTGGTACTGTTCCTGGCCGCCAACACCGCCTACAACGGCTTCCCGCTGCTGGGCTCCATCCTGGCGCAGGACCGCTACCTGCCGCGGCAGTTGCACACCCGCGGTGACCGGCTCACCTTCTCCAACGGCATCGTGCTGCTGGCGGGCGCCGCGGTGATACTCGTGGTGGTCTACGGCGCCGACTCCACCCGCCTGATCCAGCTCTACATCGTGGGCGTGTTCGTCTCCTTCACCCTCAGCCAGATCGGCATGGTCCGGCACTGGAACCGGCTGCTCGGCACGGAGACCGATTCCGCACGCCGCCACCGCATGCACCGCTCCCGCGCCATCAACACCTTCGGGGCCTTCTTCACCGGACTGGTGCTCGTGGTCGTGCTGGTGACGAAGTTCTCGCACGGCGCCTGGGTCTCCCTGGTCGGCATGGGACTCTTCTACGCCGTGATGACCGCCATCCGCCGGCACTACGACGGAGTGTCCGAGGAACTGGCGGCCGAGGACCCCACGGAGGCGAAGATGCGCCCCTCGCGGGTGCACTCGTTCGTGCTCGTATCCAAGATCCACAAGCCCACGCTGCGCGCCCTGCGCTACGCCAAGCTGCTGCGCGCCGACACCCTCGAAGCCGTCACCGTCAACATGGACCAGGACGAGACGGAGCAGCTCCGCAGAGAGTGGGAGGAGAGCGGCATCGACATCCCGCTCACCATCCTCGACTCGCCCTACCGGGAGATCTCGCGCCCCGTCATCGACTACGTGAAGCGGCTGCGCCAGGAGCAGCCCCGCGACGTGGTGAGCGTCTTCATCCCGGAGTACGTGGTCGGCCACTGGTACGAGCACCTGCTGCACAACCAGAGCGCGCTGCGGCTCAAGGGCCGGCTGCTGTTCACACCCGGCGTCATGGTGACCTCGGTGCCCTACCAGCTGGAGTCCTCCGAGCTGGCCAAGAAGCGGGCCAGGCGGCGGGAGCAGTGGAACGCGCCCGGCTCCGTGCGCCGCGGTCCCGTCATCCAGCCGCGGAAGTCCCAGAAGGACGGCGGCAAGGGCGGCAAAGGCGGCAAGGGCCCCGGAAACGGGTCCGGACCGGCGGGGAGCCTGACCCGGCAGCGCGGGAAGTAGACTCGGCGGCTGCGGCCCGGACGGTCCCTCCCGCCCGGCCGGCCCCGCATCCCGCCGCACGGCACCCCTCGGTTCCCCCGTGCCAGTCATCGCCCAGCCGTTCTTCAGCCCTCAGCCCTCAGCCCTCAGCCTTTCCAGCCGTTTGGAGTCACGCCCCGATGCCCGAAGCCAGCGCGTCCGAAGAGCTCGCCCCCTCCCTGGTGGGGGAGGAGTACGAGGTCGAGGTCGGCCCGGTGGCGCACGGCGGCCACTGCGTGGCCCGTACCGGCGGCGGCCAGGTGCTCTTCGTCCGGCACACGCTGCCCGGCGAGCGGGTCGTCGCCCGGGTGACCGAGGGCCGCACCGACTCGCGCTTCCTGCGGGCCGACGCCGTGGACGTCCTGGAGCCCGCCAAGGACCGTGTCGAGGCACCCTGCCCCTTCTCGGGCCCCGGGCGCTGCGGCGGGTGCGACTGGCAGCACGTCAAGCCCGGCGCGCAGCGACGCCTCAAGGCCGACGTGCTCACCGAACAGCTCCAGCGGCTCGCCGGGCTCACCCCCGAGGACGTCTCCTGGGACGGCACGGTCGAGCCCGCACCGGGCGACAAGGTCGCCCCCGGCGAGGTCCCGGCCTGGCGCACCCGCATGCGCTACACCATCGACGCGGAGGGCCACGCCGGCCTCCTCAAGCACCGCTCGCACGAGGTGCAGCGCATCGACCACTGCCTGATCGCCGCACCCGAGGTCGAGGAGCTCGGCATCGAGGAGCGCGAGTGGCCGCAGATCGCCACCGTCGACGCCATCGCCGCCACCGGCTCCGCCGACCGCCAGGTCGTCCTCACCCCCCGCCCCGGCGGCCGACTGCCCCTCGTGGAGCTGAACCGCGAGGTCTCCGTCCTCCGGGTGGGCGAGAAGGACCGCGCCGTACACCGCGTCCACGGCCGCGACTTCGTCCGCGAGCGCGCCGACGGACGCACCTGGCGCATCGGCGAGGGCGGCTTCTGGCAGGTCCACCCCCGTGCCGCCGAGGTCCTGGTGGACGCCGTGATGCGCGGCCTCACCCCCCGCAAGGGCGAGACGGCACTGGACCTGTACTGCGGCGTCGGCCTGTTCGCCGGAGCGCTTGCCGACCGCCTCGGCGAGAAGGGCGCCGTGCTCGGCATCGAGTCGGACAAGCGGGCGGCGGCCGACGCCCGCAAGAACCTCGAGGACTTCCCCCGGGTACGCATCGAGCACGGCAAGGTCGACAAGGTCCTGCCGCGCACCGGCATCACCGAGGCCGACCTGGTCGTCCTCGACCCGCCCCGGACCGGCGCGGGCAAGCGCATCGTCGACCAGGTCACCGCACTCGGCCCCCGCCGCATCGCCTACGTCGCCTGCGACCCGGCCGCCCTCGCCCGCGACCTCTCCTACTTCGCCACCGCCGGCTACCGCCCCCGCTTCCTGCGCGCCTTCGACCTGTTCCCGATGACGCATCATGTGGAGTGCGTCGCGATTCTGGAGCCGGCGGGGAAGGGCTCCTGAACTAGGGTTTTGCCCGTGCGTATTATGTGCGGTGTGGGCGTTACGCGCGATATCTTGATGCTGAGATTACGCTCGTCCTGATTGGGTGTCAGGAAATCCGTTGGGCAGGTCAGGCCCTGCCAGGGTGCCGTATAGCAATCAGGTGTCCGAGGGTGGGTGACGCCCTGCGCGGAGCTGCTGGCTCCAGGTGGCCAGTTGCCCCGGAAAGGGCCAGCTAATCTTCTGAGTCAGGTTTTCTGTTCAGATGTGGGGTTGCCTGGTGGCACGTACTGGGCGGCCGAAGGCCGAGTTGATCCTGTCGGATGCGGCGCGGGCTGCGCTGGAGGGATAGGGGCGGCGCCGTTCCACCCGGCAGGCTGGGCATTGCGGTGCCGGATCACCTGGCCCCCGCGATCGGCGTGTCCAACAGGGGTGTGGCTGCCCAGCTCTGTTCGACACCGCATGCGGTGGGCCGCTGGCGGGCGCAGTTTGTCGAGCACCGGATCGCCGGGCTGGTGACATGTCACGTCCAGCGGATCCCTGACGGTCACCGACGAGCAGGTCGCCGCGGTGGTGGAGTGGACGCCGAAGAACGCCACGCACTGGTGGACGCGGGCGATGGCCACGGAATGGGCCTGTCGCAGTCGACCGTGTCGCGGATCTGGCGAGCCTTCGGCCTGCAGCCACACCGCACCGAGACGTTCGAGCGTGTCGACGGCCCTACGTCGTCGACACGGTCCACGACGTGGGCGGCCTCTATCTGAACCCGCCCGAGCGGGCGTTGGTCTTCTGTGTCGACGAGAAGCCGCAATTCCAGGCCATGGCGACCGGTCCCATCACTTCGCGGTCCAGTCCGTAGTCAGCACCTTCGCCAGGGCAACGAGGTCCTTGTGGCCGAGCGGATTCCGGTGGGAGAGGGCGTTGCGGGCAAGGTGCAGCAAGCGCAGGCGGTGACGCTGGGCTGTGGTCAGGTTCAGCATGTAGGCGGCGGCCGAGAGACCGCCGATCTCGAGTTCGTGGGGGTCGGGTGCGCCGTCGGATGTACCGTTCCTGTACTGCGAACGGGCTCTGGCGCAGAAGTCCTGAAGACTGTGCGAGCCCTTGCGGAGCAGTTCGGGCAGGTGGTGAATCAGGGATGTGCGAGCTTCCTCGATGAGAGGGAGGAGGACCCTGTTCTGCGCGTGGCAGACGAGGACGCGCAGTTCGTGTGGCCGGGAGTTCAGGAGGTGACGACCGTGCACCAGGCGGATGCGCCCGTCCCAGCTGTCGATGGAGCCGTCGGCCCACGCGTCGTGGATCTCGGGGTCGGGGGACCAGGCGTGGGCGGTCGACATGCGTATGCCTGGCTCGCACGCTGCCGTGGCCTGCTCATCATCGGGCAGCAACAGGGTGAGCGCCGTGCGTAGGCTGTCCAGGTCTCCGCCGCTCCAGGCGACCCGCAGGGCGAGAGCGCGGTCGATGTCGGGGCCGCAGACTTCGGCGACGACGGCGTCTGTCACCCGCCGGAGCAGGGCGTCGGCCGCCTTCTCAGCGCCGACGTCGGATCGCCATGCCATGAGGACCTCGGTGTCCAGCCGGGTCCAGACCTTCCACCACCAGTGGACGGACCACCGGCTGCGGTCTCCGAGCACACCGCGCGGCAGGTCGCCCGCCCTGGCGGCGAAGAGGAAACGGGGCCGCTTCCGGCCGGGCAGCCCTGCTTCGTGGAACGTGGCCACAGCGACCCTGAGGAGCCTCGCCGCCTCTTCGCATGTCGACTCGTTCCAGCATCGGACGACGATGGTGGGGGGCACCAGGCCGACGGCGGCCTGTTCGGCGAGTGCCGCGACAGGATCCCCAGTGACGCCGAGCTCCTTGGCGAGGCGGTCCTCCAGCGTCGAGGCCGATGCGGGGGCGGGAGTGGGGGAGGCATCGGGCAATCCAGCACCGCTGGTCATGACGAGACTGCTCACCAGATCGCCATACGAGTCGTCAGGCGGGCCCGCGTCCCCTGTCCCGTTCGCGGTGGTGAGAGGTACGCGCGGCTCCGGCAACACGCGCACCGGGGGTATCGGCCCGGCGCCGCGGTCGGCCAGGGATCCGGCCCCGGGCACCGAGATCACCCCCTCCATGCGGTGGGTGAGTTCGCCGACGAAGAAGTCAGCCCTCCCGGTCTCCACGACCGGGTCAGGGAAGTACCAGACGCAGCTGCTTCCGGACCGCAGGTCCGCCTCCAGCAGATTGAGATGCCGACGCGGTCCGGGGAGCCCGGCGAGGTCTTCGTCCTCGACTTCCCCGGCGGTATCGGCGGCTTCCGGGGCTGGGGCACCTCCCTGCAGGGCTGGCGCGCGTGAGCTGCTGTCCGAGGACTCGGATTCCTCGCGTACCGTGCCTGGCGGGCTGGAATCGGTGGCGGTCATCGATCGGCGCCGATCGTCTTCAACGAACGGAAGGTAACGGCGTCAAGCCGGACGCCTGTCTGGACTTGGTCGAGGACGGCAAGCCACTCGAGGCGCTCCAAGAGGCACTCGGCCGCCCGGAGGGCTTGGTCGTCGTCGCTCTCGTCGAAGAACGCAGCAGCCAGGTCTCCGGGAGTGAGGACTGCCTTGCCCTCGAGGTACTCCTCTACGCTGTAGAATTCGACCCAGGCTGATATGAGGGAGATATCCGCCTCCGTGAGTCCGGCCGCTTGCAGGTGAGTGGTGGCCGCGTTGACTGCCTCGAACCGCTCGCACAGGCTCTGGAGGACTTCTTTCTGCCTCTTGCCGGAGCGCACGTTGTGCATTGCGGCATCGACCAGAGCAGGCCAGCCGCCGGTGGCGGCGATGAGACCGCGGCGTTCCTGAGGAAGCCCGAACGGCGACTCGGGCCAGGCACGGACGCTGTCGACGGTCCACCGTTGTGGCACGACGAGTCCGACATTCGTCGTCTCCGTCTCAGCCATCGCGTCCGGAGAACAGAGGACGACGGCGTACCGCCGAGGTGCTCCGGGTGTGGCCTTGGCATCGATCCCCTCGGCCCCCGTGTGCTCGACCAGGCGCTCTGCGGCCGCCTTCACGGCGGACCCCGGTCGGCCGCGCAGGTCGACGAAGAGGAGTTTGGACCCGCGCTTGCGCCGCGAGTCCGTCGTGATCGCACCGATGAGGTCGTCATCCGGGCCGACGGTGTCAACGTCGAAACCGTAGCCGTCGCCATACAGGCGCAGTCCGCCTTCGACGAGATCGTCTGCGAGCGCCCGTGTGCAGGGCACGATGCTTGTGCGGGTGGAGTGGGCGAGCATCTCACCGAACTGCCCCTCGGTCAGCGGACTCATCCGCTGGACCCCCCTGATGATGCCCAAAGAACGGCGGGCGGAGCGCGGATTGTAGTCGTAGGGCAGGTCGAACTCGGTGTCGTGCAGCTCGCTCTCGAGCTCGTTGCGGGTGCCGAGCATGTTGACCACGTTGGGGCTGCGCATCGCGTAAGCGCGCTCCTTGGCGGGGAGCTTGATGAGCAGGCCGAGGCCGACCATCTCGTCAAGGAAGATGGTCAGCTGGCGTTCGCTGTTGAGCGGGAAACCCTCGGGCCAGATCTGGTGTGCCTCCTCCAGGAGTTCGCCGGGCCGGGAGGCGTGGGCGTATCCGTGCTTGAGGGCGCGCAGGGCGATCAGCAGCGTGAGGACGCGGTAGCGGTCCTCCAGGTTGATGGTGTAGCGCAGCCGCTCCGCGATGAGTTCGCGGACCCGTTCCAGGTTGGCGACGGCCTGGACATCGTCCCAGGTGATCGGTGCGTGACGACCGTCAGTGAGCATGGCGCGCTGCTGCATGTAAGCGACGAGGTGATCGCAGAATATCTGCACCAGGTTCGCTTGGTAGTTGGTGACGCCCAGGATATGCCAGACCAGGTCGGGCCTCTCGAAGACGAGACCGACCGCGGCCAGGGGCTCCTCGACGAGCGCGACCGCGGCCTGCGGCTTGAGCGGACCGACGAGGACTCCGGGGCCGCCGTGCGCGGTGACGACGTTGGTGAGGTGGTTGAAGCGCTGCACCTGGTGCAGACCGGCGAAGACGGCCTTGAAGGACCGGCCGGTGGCCTCCATCAGCCGCTGCAGTTGCTTTACGGTGTGGAAGGTCGACTGGCCGCCGCCGGTGTAGACGGCTTGGGCGTCGGCGGTGAGGAAGGCGTCTGCCTCATCGGCGAGCAGCAGGATGCGCCGGCCTGGCTCCGCCTCGATCCACTGCCGGATCTTGTCGGCGATGGTGTCGACGGGGCTGCGGTCGGAGATGCTCCCCGGGATGACCTTGCGGTACTTCAGCTCCGCCAACAGGACCCGCCAGATGCCGTCCGGGGGCTCGGCGTGTCCGATATCCGCCTTGAGCAGGTCGATGTAGATGGCAATATTGCGATCCGGGTCGGCTTTCTGAAACACCTCGACCGCTTGGCGCAGCAGCGACGACTTGCCGAGCTGACGCCCGCCGAAGAGGAAGATGGAGCCGTCAGGCTTCAGGACCTCGCGCATCTCCTCGGCCCGACCTTTGAAGACCTCCGGGGGCACGAGGCCGGCGACGTGCGGGGTGTACGGGGTGAACCCGGTCCACGGCAGCGTGACCCGCTGCGCGGCACGGAAGGAGCGCGGCGCGCGGGCCGCCACCCAGCCGATGACGGCCGGGTCGACCACTAGGGCTTGCTGCCCGCGGCTACGAGCGGCGACTGCGAGCTTGCGGCGCCCTTCGATGCCGAGAGGCTGCAGGTAAAGGATCACGTTGGCACCGATGGCCGAGTCAGGGAGGTGCCGCAGTGGGCCCTCTCCTCGGAGCTCGTTGGCGATGACGACGACCTTGTACATGCGGCGGGCCTGGGAGCCCAGGGCAGCGACATAGCCGGGCGTGCTCTCGGTGATGTCAGCCCGCACGCTCAGCCGGGTGACTCCGTGCCGGGACTCTTCGACGTTGGGCTCGGCCACGGCCAGGCCGAGCAGGCGCAGGACACTCTTGACCGGACCCCGGATCTTGCGCTCCTCTCGCACGCGGATCAGGTTCTCCCAGGAGTCGAGCCCGGCGACCGCGTTCTGCACCAGCGGATCGTCGCCCGCGTAGTGCTGCGCCCACCAGCGGGCGCTAACTCCGTGCCGAGCCGGCGGTGGGGCCTCGCGGTGAGAGACGCCCGTCAGGAAGCGAGCCAGTTCCTGGCCAACGGGCTCTGCAGGAGAGGGCAGCGCGTCGCCACCGCGGGCGAAGGACAGGAGTTCCTCCGCGCCAACCGTCTCACCGCGGTCCAGTAGCCCGCGGATGCGCTGCTCGTCTGTCCCGGTCAGGCGCGCGGCGTCGAGTTCGCGGTAGAGCTGAGTGGTCTGCTGCTCTCCCAGCGCATGGAGGTGGTGGCCGATCTTGTCGATGGCGCGGAACCTCTCGCCGTAACGATCGCCGTTGTCCGCCTCCAGGTCGAGGAGACGCACCGTGAAGTTGTGCTCGTCCTCAGCCTTCAGCAGGTTCTGCACCCGCATCTGCGCCAGAGCGAGTTGGGCGCGCCGGTGCTCCTCTGCACATTTGCGCCGCCAGTCGGCAGCCGCGTCCGAGAGTTCCTGCCGCCAGTCCGACAGTTGAGCCGACTGCGGCGCGGCACCGACGAGCCGTCCCCGCTCCAGCCTGTCCAGCAGACGGGCCGCCAGGTGCAGGTTGCCCTTGTCCTGGTGGCGTCGCAGCGCGACAGCGACGTCGACGGGACCGAGCAGGCCGAGCATGGCCCTGAAGGCGTCCGGGCTCTCGAGGTCAGGTTCGTCTCGGAATTCGTCAACCCGCCAGGACAGGCCGGGCAGGTGGAGAACATCGTCGGCGGGGGGGCGGAACCGGGTATCGCGCGGTTGGGGAGTGTAGGAGCCGTTGAGCCAGCGCACCAGCAGTGCGAGGAGCGCGCCACCCACCCCGGGCACCGGTTCGGCGTGTCGGGCGGCCGCGATGGCCTTCATCAGGTCCCGGCCGACGTCGCGGCCCCCGGACGGACGGGGCGAGGCGGCGATGTGCACGGCCTCCGTGAGCAGGTCCTGAACGCTCCTGATGTGGCCCCGCAGTTGGTCGCGCGCGGCCGAGTGGATGGCGGTCTTCGCCTGTTTGGGAGTTCGCTTCGCCCGGTCGGTGGCGTCGATGATCCGGTCGGCTGCGTCGGAGCGCTTGTAGCGCTCGTCCATCTCCTTGCCGAGTTCCTCGGCCTCGATGTCTCCCTCGGCCCAGCTCTGGATCATCTCCAGCGTGCGTCCCAAGACACCGTCCGGCGCCGCGAGGGCCTGTAGCACGAGTGTGCCGCGCTGGTATTTGATGGTCCGCTGCGGCAAGTCGAGGCTGAGCTGGCGGGCCCGTTCGCCGATCTCCTCGCGTCTGTCGACGGCGGACGCCGTGGCCGGTGCCTCCAGATCGCCCGGTTGGATGTCGACGGACTGCCGCACCGCGTGGACCAGTTCTTCCAGCAGCGTTGCCCACGGCCCGGACAGACCCGGCAGCGAGGTGAAGTCGGTCAGGACACCGGCAGCCCACCGCGCCGACAAGCCGCTGCGGATGGCGGCGGTCAGCACAACCAGGTAGGCGTCGCGGTCATCATCCCAGGGGCGGTCCTCGGCTACCGTCTGGATTTCTCCCTCGGCCTCCCGTTGCAGATCGGAGGCCCATTCCGAGGATGTGTGGAAGGCGGCGTCCGCGAACGCGAGCGCGAGCACGCGCTGCGCGTCGGCATCTGCGGCGCGGGTCAGCCAGTAAGCCTCGGCAAGCCGTCCCTCCTTGACCAACTCCGCCACTGGAACAGGCTCCCCGGACCACACGTCGGCCTTCGGCCTCGGTACCGGGGCCGAACGGTGCTCGGTGGGACGGGAGTGCAGAGAGAGCGCAGTAGCCTCGTGTTCTGCCGTGATCGTCGGGGTACCCCCGCGCGCTGCCCCTTCCGATCCGGTGAGGGTGGGCGCGTCGCCCTCATCCGAAGACGCGACAGGTCCGCGCTCCTCGGCCGTCCTCGCCCGCGCCGGTCCTCCTGTCTCTTCAGGTCCCGTGGGCGCGGTGGACTGGGTGGGCTCCTCGGGCTCCTGGCCGCCCTCCGGCCCCGTCGACACGTCCAGCCCCTGGCCCGCTCCCGGCTGTTCGTGCTTTGCGGATTCGCCGAGCTCTTCCTTCTCGGACGCGTTGGGCCGTGCGGCCCGGTTCCTGTCCGGACGCGGGCCCGGGCCGGCGTGGGAGTCGGTCAGGTGCTCACCGACGTTCGTTTCCTCCGCGGCGGGGCGAGAGCCGCTGTCGAGCGTGACGACCGCCCCGATCTCGGCTGCCTCCGGCGCAGCCCTGCAGGTGACGCCGTCCGAGCCACTGTCTGCCTCGTCCGGTGACGGTGCGGCGACATCCTCGGTGGAGTCCACGCCAGGCTCGGCGGCGTCCGCTTCACCGTCGGTGAGCGGCGCGAGCACATCCCCACGCAACTCGCGGAGCCGCTGCTCGAAATATGTGATCTGGTCGCGCAGGCTGTTCCGGAGCATCTCGCTCGAAGACGACTCGTACACGGTGCGAGCCTCGTCGAGCGCCTTCACGGTCTCAGCGACCTCCCGGTCGATCTCCTCCTTGCGGCGCTCGTCCTCCCGCATTCGCTCGACGAGCGACTCGGCCGCGGCCCACCCCTGATCGTCGGCCCAGACGTCACCGGCGCCGGACTCCATGAAGACGCGGCCCAGAGCCTGGCGTTTCCTGACCCACTCCGCGGTCGCGCGAAGCAACTCCCGATCAGCGGCCAGTCGTCCGGCACGGACGGCCGCGACGAAGACATCCAGTCGGCTGGCCAGTTCCTCTGCGGCGTTCTTCAGCCGGGCCGTCTCCCGCCCGATCTCCTCGGCGTCCGACCACATCACGATCCGGCGCCCCCTCGCTCCCGGTTGAGCCGTCCTGTGTCCGTCAGCGCCCGCTCCTGCCGTGTCGTCGGAATCCCGTGACACCCACTCCGCACAGGGAAGTCGCTCGTAGTCGGGTTGAGTCAGAGGGTGATCCGCGGCACTCGCGGCGGCCTCCTGGAGCTGCTTCGAGTGGTCTCGCAACAGCTCACATGGGGGCCGGTCCTCGAGGAGGGGGAGCCCTTGGAGTACGAGTTGCGCCAGGTCCGGCGGCAGGTCCGACAGCATCCGGGTGAGCTGCGCGAGATCGGCGTCTGGCAGCCGCGCCTCGTGTCCTGTCTCGCAGAGCCTGGAGTCGGCGAGCCCGACTCCGCACGCGCAGAGACTGAGGATCAGTCGTTCGGGCGCCCGGGTCACCCACATCCGGGCCCCGACGGACCTGCGCAGCTTCGAGTCGGCGGGACCACCGTGGTAGTGCAGGACAGGAAGACCATGTGTCTTCTCGACGTGCCGGAACAGCATGAGAACCAGCTCGGGCTGGTCTCGCAGCCATTGTCTGAACGACGAAACCGAAGTCATGGTCGCCCCCCTTACCGTGCGGCGCGGCGCGCCTCTCTGGTCCCCGCCACCGGTCTCCGTTCTCACGACCGATGAGGGCGCGGCCTCCTCGTTTCGCCGAGTGCCGGTAGTCCGGTGATGGCCAGTCATATCAAACCGTTCGGGCAGCGGCGGGAGATTCCCGGCTGCAACCACGAACGGGTCTGTCGAACGAGCGACCCTGTCTCACATTCGGAGGGGGACTGTAAAACGTTCGGTGTAACTCCTGATCAAGGAAGATGCATCGATGACCAGTGAGAACGTGACCGAGGCCGAGTCCGTCGAGGCAGTTGA
>NZ_JBIAGB010000017.1:0-160467 GCF_042869575.1 Streptomyces sp. NPDC006925 | reverse complement strand
ACGAGGGTGAGTCGTACGTGACGTGGGCCCTATGGGCGGCCTCACAACCCCCACCCCGCCACCCCCCATCCCCGCACCCCCAGTGATCACCCCCATGCACACCGCCACGAGCCGAGAAGCCACCGGGAGCGGCGGCGTCACCGTGACGGGGGTCCGCGTCCCGTCAGCAGAAGGGGAGGTCGCGACGGCGGTCGTCCGGCAGGACGCCGAGCGCCGCCCGTGTGTCCCGTACCGAGACGGCGATACGGGCGAACCGGGTCTGCCCCCGCGTCTCGACGACCACGACCGGCTTCCAGGGGTGGACCGCGACGAAATCCTGCCCGTCCGCATGCCGCCAGACCCCGAGATGCGCGAGCCCGGGCAGGTGGCTGGTCCGCTTCGCCCGGCCCCGCAGCGGGCGCCACCAGGCCGAGGCGCCGCCGACCCGCGTCACCGCGGACAGCGGTACCCGTATCTCCCGGTGGCCTGTGGCGACCCTCTGCCACCAGCTCGGCCGGATGACCAGGTCGTCCTTGTCGATCAGCAGCCGTGCCATGGCCTCGGCTCCGTCCGTCCGTTCCCGCCGACCTGCCGGTCGGCTCGAGGGCCCACCCGCCTGTCGACCGATGCCGGTGCGCGGGACGGTTCCGGCGGTTGTGGACCGCGGGCCGTCTGCGCGTCCTTTTCCGCTCACTCCAGGCTGGGCTCCGCGCTCCGCTTCCGCACGGCGGGGAGTCCCGCAGATCGATCCGGTGCTCCCCGGGCCCGCGCGGGCGCCTCTTCCGGTTTGCGGTGATGCGCGCGCCCCGCATCCGAAGCCGAGCGCGGGAGGGGTGAGAACTGCCGGGAATCCAAGCTGTGATCGGTCTACCCGCGGGTAGTGGTGCGGCATACGCTGTCCGGCCATGGTGGACACACGGATGCGGCACGGCAGGGCCGCGCTCGCCTTCAGCTTCTTCGCGCAGGGCGTCGCGTTCGCACTGCTGGTGACGCGCATCCCCGCTGTGCAGGACCGGTACGGCATATCGAACGCCCTGCTCCCGGCGTTCCTCGCGGCTGTTCCCGTGCTCGCCGGGGCGGGGAGTGTGGGTGCGGAGCAACTCGTCAAGCGTGTACGGCCCGGCCTGGTGCTCCGGTGGTCGCAGCCGGTGGTGTTGCTGGCGCTGCTGGGTGTCGCGGCGGGAGACGCCGTGCTGCACCTGGCGGTGGCGCTCGCGGTCTTCGGGGTCGGGGTGGGGGCGCTGGACGCCTCGATGAACATGCTCGGGGTGAGCCTCCAGCACCGCTACGGTCGCAGCATCATGCTGGGCTTCCACGCCGCGTACAGCCTGGGCGGGATCGTGGGTGCGACGCTGGCCTGGGTGGGTGCGCACGGGCAGTTGCCGCTCCTCGGCTCGTACCTGCCCGTCGTCGCCGTGCTGCTGCCCGCCGCCCTGCTGGGCAGCCGTTGGTACCTGGACGCCGGTCGCGGTCCGGAGCCGCAGGAGGGCCCCGGCGCTGCCGGGGTGGGGCAGCCGGTGGCCGCTTTCCGGCTGCTGCTGCCGCTCTGCCTGGTCATGACCTTCGCCTACATAGGGGACTCCACGGTCTCCAACTGGAGCGCGAAGTATCTCCAGGATGTGCTGGGCAGCTCGGAGCAGCTCGCCACCGTCCCCTACAACGTCTACATGGCGACGACGCTCATCGGCCGCTCTCTCGGCGACCTGGGCGTACGACGATTCGGGGCCGCGGCCGTGGTCCGCTCGGGAGCGCTGCTGGCCGCGCTCGGGTTCGGCACGGTGGCGGCGGCCTCGGGTCCGGGAACGGGCATGCTCGGTTTCACCCTGCTCGGGCTCGGGCTGTGTGTGCTCGTCCCGCAGACCTTCGCGGCTGCGGGACGGCTCTTCCCGGAGGCCTCGGACTCCGCCGTCGCCCGCCTCAACATCTTCAACTACGTCGGGTTTCTCATCGGTTCGCCCCTGGTGGGAGCCCTCGGCGATGTCTGGAACTACCGCGGGGCCATGCTGGTGCCGATGGCGCTGGTGCTGGTCACCGTCGTATATGCCACCTCCTTCACTCCGCGGCGGACCGCCACCGCCTGAGCACGGGCTCGGTACGGCGGGCGCGGGCGGGCTGCACCGTGTGTCCTGCGGGTGCGTGGCTCGTAGACGGGCGGGGGCGTGCACAGGCTGCGCGGCTTTCGCAGCGTTCGGGCGCTGTGGTTGCGCACCGCCTTGAGCGCACCGCGTGGGTCCGGGGCACTCGTGGAGTGAGTGGCGTCGCGCCTTCTGCACGCTCAGAGATTCGATCTGATTCGATCAGAAACAGGACTCAAATGACCCTCTCTCGCCGAAGTGTGCTCAACTTCGGGGCGGTCTTGGCATGTTCCCCGGGAAAATGCCGGAACCCGCGCTGCTCCGCCCTGCACATGCGTAGTGTGAGCCTCACTGTCCGTGGCCGGGCGGTTTCGGTAGTGATGCGGTGTGCCGGGGAGGGGAGTGCAGGGTGCCCGGAATCGACGAGTGCCTCCTGGAGGCGATGCGGTTGCCCGGCGCCCGCTGCGCGGCCGTGGTGGACTGGATCAGCGGACTGGCGCTCGGCGTCGCCGGGGAGCCGCCCGGCGGGGACCACGAGGCGGCCGCCTGCGAGACAGCCGAACTGGCCAGAATGGTGGCCGAGTACCGCTCCCTCGGCCCGCTCTCCGCGCTCGGCGTCCCGGGCGCCCCCGCGACGGCGACCCCCGGTGCGCCTCCGCAGGCTCCTCAGGCAGGCTCTCCCGGTGGTGGCACCGGCCCGGGGCCCGGCGGCCCGGACGCCGCCTCCGGACATCCGTCCCCTCCTGTCCCTCCCGGCGCCCCGGACGTCTCCGATCCCGCGCTGCACCGCGGCGCAACGGCCCCGGCCGTCGAGGACATCATCGCGACGAACAGCGACAGTTACCACCTGCTGCGGTTCGTGACCGGTGCCCTGGACGGCACGCTCTTCCTCCACCTGTGGCTCGCCCGGGACGAGGGCAATCTCGCGCTGGCGCGGATACGGCTGGCGGAGATCGCAGGCCGGATGGTGCTCTGATGGGAGTGGCCCCCACGCCGGAGCCCCGGTCGCGCTCCGGTCCCGAACCCGCGGGGAGCGAGGGGGCAGGGCGGAACCATCCGCCGCAGGACCTGCCGCGCCCGTTACCGGCCCCTGCGACGCCGCACGATCCGGCCGGGCACCCGCCCGCGACGCGCAGCGCCCCGGTGCCGCACGGCACCGCGTGTCCGGGTGCCGCATACGCGGGCACCGCGCCGGTCCGTAATCCCCCGACGCGCACCCCCTCGACGCTGCACCGACTCGCAGCCGAGCGCGCCACCGGCGCATTCACCCGCGCAGGGGGCACCCTCTTCCTCGTCGACGGCCATATCGTGCACGCGGAGAGCTCGGCGGCCACGGGGCTGGAGGTCCTGCTGAACCAGGGCTGCGCCCTCTCCCGCGCGTGCTGGGAAGCGGCGATGACCCAGGCGGGGCAGGACGGCGGCGGGACGCGGCACCTGGTGGCCTCCGGCCGTGTCACCGCCGGAGTACTGGAACTGTGCCGGGGCGTCGCACTGTACGACGCGGCCTTCTTCATCCTCGCGCCCGGTGGCGGGCCCGGCAGGTTCCGGCGCGGGGTCCGCCACTGGCTCGGAGCCTGCGGGGGCGTCGTGCCGCTGGTGGTGGAGCGCGAGACCGTGCGCCGACTGGCCTTCCTGGACCGCATCTGGCCCGACGCGCGCCTGGACGTCCTGCCGCCTGTGCCGACCGGCGCCGCCGCCCCGCCTGCGCACCCGGCCGATCCGGTGGTGCGCACCGGTGCGGTGTCGCAGGGTGCGCAACCGCACCCGACCGGGCGGCAGGTGCGGTCCGCTGCGGTGCCCGGACGGAGCAGCCGGCTGCGGGCCGTACCGGACCGGCAGCTTCGGATCCTGGAACTGGCCGACGGTATCCGCACCCCGACGGACATCGCCCGCGCACTCGGGCGGCCCGCCTTCCACACACTCGTGGAGCTGCGCCGGTTGGCCGCAGCCGGCCTGGTGGCCCCGAGGCCGCACGACCGCCCGGTGGCGGGTGTGCCGGACCGGTGTCCGCACCCGGGAGGCGGATTCCCGGGCGCGGACACCGGTGTCACCGCCGGTGGGGCGCCTCCTGCCGGACCTCCGGGGCCGGTGTTCGCGGAGCCGGACATCGCTCTGCTCCGCCGGCTCCGGGACGCGCTGGAGGCATTGTGATCAAGGGATTCCGGCAGCGGGCCGAGAGGAGAATGCTCATGGCGGCGGAGCAGGGCGTGGGCGAGGAACTGCGCGGGCTGCGGGCCAGAGTTCCGCAGGTCGCCGGTGCGTTGGCGGCGACCGTGGACGGCTTCGTCCTGGCCGAGGACATGGCGCCGGCCCGGACGGGGGAGCGCCCGGAGGCGGAGCCGCTCGCCGCGCTCACCGCCGCCGCGCTCGGCCTGGCCTTCCGGATGAACGAGGCCACGGCGCGCGGCGCCTTCCGCGAACTGCTGATCCACGGAGAGCTCGGGTATGTCGCCACGTACGCGGCGGGGTCGTCCGCGGTGCTGACGCTGCTCGCGGACGACCGGATCAATGTCGGCCGACTGCATCTGGAGGGGCGTCGTACGGCCGCGCGGATCGGCGAGCTCGTGGTCGCCGTCCAGGGCCCGGCGGCTCCGCATCCGGCCGGGGACAGCCCGCCGCCCGAGCACCGGCCTCCGCTGGAACGCCGCCGTCTGCCGCTGGAGCGCCGCCGCCGGAACGCCCCGGCCCCGGAGTGACGACCACCGCACAACACGCACCACACGACCCACCGGACCGCCCGCACGGCTCACACCGTACGCAGCACACCGGGCCGATCAACGCACCGACGAAAGGACAACAGGACACCATGTCGAACACCGATGCTTCCCTCAAGGAAGCGATGAGCAGCATCGACGGCACGATCGGGGTGGCCCTGGTCGACTACACCAGCGGTATGGCCCTGGGCACCCTCGGCGGGGGCAAGGAGTTCGACCTCGAGGTCGCCGCCGCCGGGAACACGGATGTCGTGCGGTCCAAACTGCGCACGATGGAGCACCTGGGCATCAAGGACGAGATCGAGGACATCCTGATCACCCTCAGCAAGCAGTACCACCTGATCCGCCTGCTGCGGGCCAAGAGCGGCAACGGGCTCTTCCTCTACATAGCGCTGGACGCAGGCAAGGCCAACCTGGCCATGGCACGGCACCAGTTGCGGCGGATCGAGGCGAACCTGGAGGTCTGACCCGCCCGGTTCGCGGGCCGGGCCGGGCCGGAGCGCGCCCGCCGATCCGCCGGACTGACCGGGTCGCACCGGCCCGGGCCAGGCGCAGCGAAGCCGGCAGACGGTGTGCCCGCCTGCCGGCTCCCGCACCGGGGCCCGTATGCCGGAAGAGGCGCACCGCTGCACCGGACGCGCCCGGTGGCTGCGGCCGGAGTCCGGGCACGCGCTCAGCTGTTGGGATCGAAGGGGATGCCGTCCGGCTTCGCCTCGGCCAGGTGGCCGGCGAAGGTGTCGTCCCGGATGCCGAGTGTGGCGCTGCCGAAGTCGGCTCCGGTCAGAGTGTCCCGCAGTCCCTCGGGATAGCCGTCCCAGCCGACCAGGGTGGGGTACTGCCAGGCCCCCTTGTGGTTCTCGGGCGGCTCGTCGCCGCCGTCGCTCTTTGCCGCGCGGAAGCAGTGGGTGCTGATGCCGTCCTTGTGGTAGACGACCTCGGGGTGGCTGCCCTCGAAGGGCAGGGCGTCCCGGCCGTGGACGGTGAATCCGCCGTGGTTGGAGGTCGAGACGTACTCGGCCCGGTCGTCGTGCACCCAGACCACGACGTGTTCCCAGTCGTGCCGGTGCCCGGCACTGCCGCCGCCCAGAGCCGCCTGGTCCTTCTCGAAGTAGGAGGCGTAGACCACCGCACACCAGCCGTTGTTGCACTTGGAACGGGAGTATCCGTTGGTGTTCTCCAGATCCGGCTCGTCACGGCAGTTGCCGTTGACGTCGCCGCCTATCCTCAGGCCAGGCGCCAGGGTGCCGTCGGGGCCGATCGCGGGGGTCGCGTAGCAGCCGTCGGTGTCGTAGTCGTAGGCGGGCTGGAACGTCCTCTCCAGCGCGGTCGCGTTCAGCGGCAGCGCCTGCGGCGGATCGGCCAGAGCCGTACCCGGCAGCCCGACGACCAGGGCGAAAGCTCCGGCCACGACGCCCGCGGCTCTGCGCTTCCCTCCCGCTGCCCGGCGCTGCCGGGGGGCGGGGATGCGGGGAACGCCGTTCGTCGTCTTCATGCGCGCACTCCGAAGTGGGGGGTGGGTTGGCGCGGTTCACGGTTCACGCTGCCGTGCGGCGCCGCGCCTGCCAAGAGGGCAGGCGTGCACTCCCCGGGCCTGCACGCCGGGCCGAACCGCCGCGGCACGGGGGCGAGCAACCGGCCGCGGTCCGTTCCCCGGCCCGGGCCCGCACCTGCCGAAAGTGCAGGCCCGGCACCGGCTTTCGCCGGTGCCGGGCGCGGTGGCCGGTTCCTAGGCTGCCGGACATGATCCGTACACACCGCGCGGCGGCCGCTTTGCTGGCCGCCGCTCTGCTCGCCCCCGCGACCACGGCCTGCGCCTCCGCCGAAGGGGCCCCGGCGGGTGGCGCGCACACCGGCCGGGCGTCCGCCGCCGCGGCCTCGGACCACGCCGACCGGCTGTCCGTCCCCCGGCCCACGGGCCGTTGGGCGGTCGGACGCGACACGCTTCAGCTCACCGACGACAAGCGCCGCGACCCCTGGGTACCGTCCGCGGGCCCCCGCCGGCTGATGGCCTCGGTCTTCTATCCGGCCCGGCGCGGCGGCCGCGGTGAGACTGCGCCTTACCTGTCGGTGGAGGAGGCGGAGCTACTGCTGAAAGGGCTGAAGCTCGATGCGTCCTTCCCGGCGGACAGGCTCGCCTCGGTGCGCACGAACGCCCGCACCGGGGTCCGGCCGGCCCCGGGGAGGCATCCATTGGTCGTGCTCTCGCCGGGATTCTCGCTGCACCGCGCGACGCTCACCACGCTCGCCGAGGAACTCGCCTCCCACGGCTATGTCGTCGCCCTTCTCGACCACGCCTACGAATCCTTCGGCACGACCTTCACCGGCCCGGCCGGTCGGCGCACGCTCACCTGTGTCGCCTGCGGGACCGTCGAGGACGCGCCGACCGACGCGGGCGAGAAGAAACGGCTGGCCCGGGCCGCCCGCGACCGGGCAGCCGACATCTCGTTCGCCGTCGACAGGCTGACCGGCGCCGGGAAGGGCGCGAGGAGCGGCGCCGGGCGCGAGTCCGCCCACTGGGCGGCGCTGATAGACACTCGCCGCATCGGCGCCGCCGGTCACTCGCTGGGCGGCAACGCGGCAGCGGTGGCAGCGGGCACCGACCGCCGGATCCGGGCCGCCGCGAACCTGGACGGCACTTTCTTCGCTCCCGTGCCGCGGACCGGACTGGGCCGGCCGACGCTGATGCTCGGCACCCAAAAGGACCACACCCCGCACGCGACCGACACGACGTGGCCGCGGACCTGGCAGCGCCTGCACGGCTGGAAGCGCTGGCTGACGGTGACCGGTTCCGGGCACTTCACCTTCGTCGACCTGCCGATCCTGGGCGGTCAGGCCGGGGTCGCCGACCCCGAGGCGCCGCTGTCCGGAAGGCGCTCCGGGGAGATCACCACCCGCTATGTGACGGCCTTCTTCGACCGGCAGTTGCGAGGACTGCCGCGGCCGCTGCTGGACGGTCCCACGCGGGAGAACCCGGAGGTGGACTTCCACACGCCGTAGCCCGCCGGACGATCGCCGGCGGGCGCGTGCGGTCCGCCCGGTTCCCCGGGCGGGCTACCGGTTCCACGGGTGGGCTACCTGGGTTCAGGCGGCTTCCCGACCGCCCGGGCTCGCTCCTCCGGTCCGGTGTGCGGCCGGCCCGGCCGGGAGCGCCGCCGGCTGTGCGAGCCGGCGGCGCAGTCCGCGGGTGGGGCGTACCCGGTCCACGCGCAGCGTCAGCGGATCGCCCGCCACCGGTTTGGCGTATCGGGGCATGAGGCTCCGGCGCCAGCGTGCCGCGCCGGCCGGCAGGACAGGTTGCCGCAGGGGACGGGTGTGCTGCCAGTTGGCCGCGGCGATCCGCAGCGCGGCCGCCCACCGGCCGGAGGACAGCACGTCCAGGGGCAGTTCCACCGAGAAGCGGCCGTCGTCCTCGATCACCAGGGGGAAGTCGGCGGCGCCGCTGCGGGAGGCCAGCTGGACGAGGACGGTGCCGGCCGGAGGCGCGACGAGGTTGGTGGTGCCGTGCAGGCGCAGGACCCGACCGCACCAGACGGGGGCTTCCACATCGAGGCGCAGTTCCCTGCTCAGCCGTGCCGCGGGGACGTGCTCCAGGCGCAGGGTGAGGTTGCCGTGGGAGGTGGAGTACAGCCTGACGGTCCGGATGCCGCCCGCACCGTCGTCGGCCAGGTACGTGAACGGGCAGCGTCCGGCCTCCTGATCGCGTCGGCTGCCCAGCCGGACCGTCCTGACCAGCCCGTTCACGGTCAGACTCAGATACAGGTCCCAACAGCCGTCGGCCGGCGGGACGTCGTCGCCCGGCCCGCCGAGGAGATCCAGGTCGGCCTCGAAGAACTCGCCCGCCAGACGGGTCCGCGCGTAGCGTCGCCACGGCTCGTCCCGGTGCTGCAGGAAGACCTCGACCGCCTGCCGGTCGGCGGGCCCGGCCTGCTCCAGGCGTGCGCGTCCGGTCAGCCGCAGCCGGGTGCCGGTGCAGGAGAAGCGGGAGACGCGGTGGCTGAGCGTGAGGCGGTCCGTCACGTCGAAGCTCGCGGCCGGGCCTCCGGCACGGTGTTCTCCGCGCGGTGGGTAGTGTGCCAGCGCCGTTCCCCGGGAGATGCGGACGCTGAACGGCATGTGCGCGTCGGCGGACAGGGTGTGGGTGAGCAGTTCCCCGAGATGCCCGTGCCGGGCCAGATGGCAGCGCAGGCGCTGGACGGGAGCCAGCCGGTGCCAGAAGGAGTCGTCCTCGTGCCGGGTGAGAAGCCGCTGCACACGGGTGAACTCGCGCTGCTGGACGGCCGGGTCCGCCTCCTGGCCGAGGAAGCGGAAGACGTCGCGGAGCTCGACGGCGAAGTGCCGCTCCAGCAGGGCGTCGCGCTGCTGTCCGGGCGGAAGTTCGGCGCGCAGCAGCTCGCAGACGCGGTGCAGCGCATCGAGGACCGGCTCGGTGCTGCCCGTGGCGGTCAGATGCCGGCCGTCCGGGCGCCGGACCAGGTAGTAGCAGTCGTAGTCGGCGACCACCGAGATGCGGCGGGCCCGCAAGTAGGCGAGTGCGGTGAAGGGTTGGTCCTCGCCGATCCGCAGACCGGTGTCGAAGCGCAACTGCAGCCGGTCGAGCAGTTCTTTGCGGAAGAGTTTCTGCGCGGAAAGCGCCCAGTAGACGCGGGAGGTGAACAGGTCGGCATCGGCCTGGTTCGCGCGGAACATGGAGCGCGGCACCCGGCGTCCCCCCGAGGCCATTCGGCCGAGTACGACATCGGATTCGTTCACCTCGGCCGCCGTCGTGAGCCGTTGGAGGGCTTCGGGGGCCAGATAGTCGTCGGCATCGAGAAAGAAGACGTACCGTCCGCTCGCGAGGTCCAGGCCGAGATTGCGCGGACCCGAGGGGCTCCCGGAGTTCTCCTGGTGGATCACCCGCAGGAGGTGCGGATGTTGTGCGGCCAGCCGGTCCACAATGGCGGAGGTGCCGTCGGTCGAGCCGTCGTCCACGACAATCATCTCGGTGGCGCCGGGCTCGAATGACTGGTGTGCGACCGATTCGACACAGCGCTCGATACAGGGCAGTGCATTGTAAGCGGGCGTTATCACGCTCACAAGATTTCTGTTCTCGCTCATGGCTCGACGGTGGCCATTCGGGCGTACCCGCGCCAGAGGGAAGCGGCGTTCGGGTGAATGCGGCCCGCGCCGCGGCGGGGAGCGAGACGGAGGGTGCGCGTTCCGGTGCGCACGGCGACGGGGGCGGGGGAGAGCGCTCCGCCGCGGCCGCCGGGCGTGGCGCCGAGACGGCGACTGCCCGCCACCGCGAGGGTGGCGGGCAGTCGCCGCGTGCGTGCTTCGGCTCAGTAGGGGCCGTTCACGTTGTCGATCGAGCCGTAGCGGTTGGCTGCGTAGTTGCAGGCCGCGACGATGTTGGCGACCGGGTCCCGCTGGTCGTAGGCGGTGCCCTCGACGTGGAAGGAGTCGAAGGTCGGCTTGATCACCTGGAGCAGACCGATGGAGGGCGTGCCGTTCTGGGCGTTGATGTCCCAGTTGTTGATGGCATTGGGGTCGCCACCGGACTCCCGGATGATGTTGCGGTGGATGCCGTCGTAGCTGCCGGGGATGCCGTGCTGCTTCATGATGGCCAGCGCCTCGTTGATCCAGCCGTCCAGGTTGGTGGACTGGGTCTTGTGCACGCCGCCGGTGCGCTCGGCCGAGCTGCGGTCGGCGCGCTCGGGCGTGGCGTCGCTCTTCTCGGCGGGCTTCGAGGCCGTGTCCAGCGTCAGCTTCTGACCCGGCAGGATCAGGTCCGGGTCGCCGCCGACGGTCTTCTTGTTGGCCTCGTAGAGGGTGTTCCAGCCGCCCTCGATGTCGTGGTCCAGGGCGATCCGGTACAGGGTGTCGCCGCCGACGACGGTGTAGGAGCTGGGCTCCTGCTCGGTCTTCACCTGCTCGGCGGCGCCGGACCGTGCGGACTGCGCCTGCTCCTGCACCTGCGCCGGGGCGGCGTGCGCGCTGCCCGCGGCCAGCAGGGGAGCGGCGATGCCCGCGCCGCCGGCGGCGAGGGCGAGCGAGAGCCGGAGGCGGCGGGCGCGGAACGGATTACGGGCGTGAAGGCCACGAGACATGGGGGTGTCCTCTCCTAGCGCCTGCGAGGTCAGCTGTCGGATTCGGGCTGGAGTTGCCCGGCCATATCCGCTGTGCCGGGGCACAGCGGCCATGACTTCACCCCTAGCCGGGCCGCGAAGTGCGGCACGGCACGTAAGTGGGTCCCCCGCTCCTGCCGCGCGGTACTGGTGCGAATTTCCTAGCCGGGCGGCAGGATTCGGCGCCCCGGCAGCGGAACTCCGGCCGTTCACGGAGGCCGGAGCGAGGACACAGAAACACAATGGATTGCCCGGATCAAGGCGCACGATTCATGCACCGAGCAGCCGCCGAAAATGATCTAGCAATTCTTCAACGCTATGCTGTGGATCATTTTCTGTGTGTAAAAAGACGAACCCGCCGGTGTTTCGAAGAGCTTTTATGGAAAGGCTTCCTGACGGGGAGGCAGAGGATCTTGCTGATTTCTGGGTCCGGCCGGTGTGTTTCCCGACACAGCGTACGACCGAGAAGGGCAAGTCCTGTATATCCGGACATTGTCGGTGAATACCGCAGAATGTGGCCGGTTGCCGGATCCTGTGCGGCGGCTGAGGTGTCGCACGGAGGAATTCTACTAAGCGCGATCGTACATCCCCCGGCGCGAGGGTGTGGTGCAGCCCTGGTCCGAAACGGTCGGATGCGCGGTCGGGCGGCGGTGCCCGGCCGCGCACACCGGGGCCCCGCGGCGTCGCGGCGGTGTCAGTCCCGGCGGTCGAGCGGGACCCCGAACCAGCGGACGGCGATGGGCCGGGTGCCCGGTCCGGCTTCGGTGCGGTCGCGCCGGAAGCGTTGCAGCAGCTCCAGGTAGGCGTCGTGGAACTCCCGCAGTTCCTCCTGTGTGAGGTGGAGGGTGCTGCGGGAGCCGGACACCCACTCGTCTTCCTCGGCCGGACGGTCCGCCTGGCGCCGGACCAGTTCGATGTCCTCCTGCAGATGCGCCCGGTCCAGCTCCTCGACCACGGCGCGCTCCGCTGCCGGCAGGCCCGATCGGGAGGGGCGCCGCACCTCCGCGCCGCGCACCCCGCGCCACCAGCGCTCGCGTCCGTTCGCGGAGTGCTCGGGGTCGTCCTCGATGAGACCGGCCCGCGCCAGTTGGCGCAGGTGGTAGCTGAGGGTCCCGGTGTTCTGGTCGAGGGCCGAGGCGAGTGCGGTGGCGGTCGCCGGGCCCGCGGCGGCCAGCCTGCGCAGGATCTTCAGGCGCAGCGGATGCGCCAGCGCTTTCAGGGTCGCGGGGTCGCTGACGGTGTGCCGCTCCTGGTGAGCGGCGGTGCGGTCCTGGGGTGGGGGCTCGGTCATGCCCCGAGCCTATCGCAGAGAAATCTCTGCAGAACTTCCTCTGCAGAGATTTCTCTGCAATGCTCGCGGCGGATACCGGAGCACCTGCACCGGCCTCGCCGCCCGGCGTGCCCGGCGCGCACTCGCGCGCCGCTTCCGCGCCGACCACTTCGCACACGACAGGACAGACACATGGCCGATGAAGCCGTCCGCATGCGGCACGTCACCCGCCGCTACGGCACCGGTGCCGGAGCCGTCACCGCGCTCGACGACGTCACCCTCGACTTCGGCCACGGGACGTTCACCGCCGTCATGGGCCCCTCGGGATCCGGGAAGTCGACTCTGCTGCAGTGTGCCTCCGGGCTGGACCGCCCCACCTCCGGGTCGGTCGCGGTGGGCGGGACCGAGCTGACCGGGCTCGACGAGACCCGGCTGACGCTCCTGCGCCGCGACCGCATCGGATTCGTCTTCCAGGCGTTCAACCTGCTGCCGTCCCTGACGGCCGAGCAGAACGTGGGCCTGCCGCTGCGCCTGGCGGGTCGCCGCCCACCACCCGCCCGCGTCGCGGAGGCGCTGCGGCAGGTCGGACTCGGGTCGCGGGCCCGGCACCGCCCCGCGGAGCTGTCCGGCGGCCAGCAACAGCGGGTCGCCCTGGCCCGCGCGCTGATCACCCGTCCCCAGGTGCTCTTCGGTGACGAGCCCACCGGTGCGCTGGACTCGGTGACCAGCCGCGAGGTCCTCACCCTGCTGCGCGACATGGTCCACCAGGAGGGGCGGACCACCGTGATGGTCACCCACGACCCGGTCGCCGCCGGCTACGCGGACCGCGTGGTCTTCCTCGTCGACGGGCGCCTCGACGGGGAACTGCACGGCGCGTCCTCGCCGCGGATCGCCGCGCACATGGCGAAGCTGGAGGCCCTCCCGTGCTGAGGATCGCCCTCGCCACTCTGCGCACCCGCTGGACCGGCTTCGCCGGCAGCTTCGTTGCGCTCGCTCTCGGAGCGGGACTGCTGGCCGTCATGGGGCTCGCGCTGGCCTCGTCGCTGCACGCGCCGGAACGGAAGCCCGAACGGTTCGCCGCGGCGCCCGTCCTCGTCAAGGGCGCGGACACCCTCCGCGTCGCCACTCCGGCCGGCGACCGGGTCCGAAAGCTGGCCCGGCCCCGCGCCGTGCCCGACGAGGTGAAGGCCCGGCTGAGGAAGCTGGGGAGGGTCGTGGAGGACCGCGCCTTCGGCGTCCGGGTCCGCGGCGGCCCCCAGGACCTGGTCGGCCACCCCTGGTCCACCGCCGCGTTCGCGCCCTATCGCCTCACGGAGGGCCGAGCGCCCCGGGCCGGTGACGAGGTGGCCGTCAGCGACGGCTGGTCTGCGGACGGCGGGCCGGTGGGGCCGGGGGAGCGCCTGCGCACCGCGCGCGGGACCGTGCGCGTCGTCGGAGTCGTCGGCGGGCGGGGTTTCGAGGACGCTGTCTTCTACACCGACCGGCGCGCCGCGCAGCTCTCGCCGGACAGCCGCCAACTGGTGGTCGACACCGACGACGCGGCAGCCGTGCGGGCGGTGGTGCGCGACGGCGGCGCCGGCGCGCACGTCCTGACCGGCGACGCCCGCAGACTCGCGGACGCCGACCCCGACCGGGACAGCGAGGCCCTGACCGCGATGAACGCCATGTTCGGCACCGCCGGCGGCGTCTCCGCCTTCGTCTCGGTGTTCGTGGTAGCCGCCACCTTCGCGTTCGCGGTGGCCCAGCGGCGCCGCGAGTTCGGCCTGCTGCGGATGGCCGGCGCCACCCCGGCCCAGGTGCGCCGCACCGTCCTGTTCGAGGCCCTCGTCGTCGGTGGCCTCGCCTCCGCGACCGGCTGCCTGCTGGGCGCGCAGGGGGCGCCGGAGCTGGCCGCATGGGCGGTCGACCAGGAACTGGCGCCGCGCTGGTTCCGGATCGGCGACCAGCTCTGGCCCTACCACCTGGCCTTCTGGACCGGGCTGCTGGTGGCCCTGGCCGGTGCGGTGGCGGCCTCCTGGCGGGCCGGGCGCACCGCTCCCGCCGAGGCACTGCGGGAATCCGCCGCGGACAGCCGCGCCCTGCCGATGCTCCGCCGCCTGTGCGCCGGTGCCCTGCTGCTCGCGGCGGCGGTCACCCTGGTCGTGTCGCTGGCGACGGATCCGAGTGACCTGCTGCACCGCAAGACGTACGTCACCCGCCCGATGCTGCTGATCAGCGGGGTGGCGCTGCTGGCTCCGCTGCTGGTCGGCCCGATGGTGCGGCTGATCGGCTGGCTTCCGGCCCGGCTTCCGGGCGCGGCGGGGATGTTGCTGCGGCAGAACGCCCTCACCGGGCGCGGCCGCACCGCCGCGGTCGCCGCACCCGTGCTGATCACCGTGGCCCTGACCGGTTCCCTCCTGGGCGCCACCGCGACGCTGAGCGGCGCCGAGGCCACCGAGATGCGCACCGGCACCGCCGCCGACTTCGTCCTCACGCCCACAGGGCCGGAGGGCTTCGAGGAGGCGACGCTGCGGCGGCTGCGGCAGCTCCCCGGTGCCGAGTTCTCCGCGACCTCCTCCAGCGCCGTCTACACGCTGGAGGACGGGGTCGCGCTGATCGAGTCGCCCGCCCGTGCCGGGGACCCCGCCCGGCTCCGGGCCACCACCCGCCCGCCGCTCGTCGCCGGGAGCCTGGCCGACCTCGACGACGACTCGATCGTGGTCAACGAGGAGTGGGAGCAGCACACCGTGGGCCGGCGCGTGGAGGTCTGGCTCGGGGACGGCACCAGGAAGTCGCTGCGGATCGCCGCGGTCATGGCCGTGGGGACCGGCGGCAACGGCGTCTACGTCACCCCGCGCAACGCACCTCGGGCGCCCGTCGACCGGGTGGATGTGCGGCTGCGGGAGGGAGCCGACGCCGCCGCGGTGTCCGCTGCGCTGCGGGAGGCCGTGCCCGGTCGGGACGGCCGGGTCCGCACCAAGGAGGAGTGGATACGCGACCAACGGCCCGAGGCGGCGCGTACGACGCGCGCGGGTCTGTTCCTCGTCCTGGGCATCGCGCTGCTCTACACGGGGATCGCGCTGGCCAACATCATGGTCATGTCGACCGCGGAGCGGGTGCGCGAACTGGCCCTGCTGCGGTTGACCGGCGCCACCAGGCGGCAGGTGCTGGGTACGGTCGCCGCCGAGGCCCTGCTGGTGGTCGCGGTCGGCGGCCTGCTGGGCACCGCCGTCGCCGGACTCCACCTCGCCGGTATGTGGTGCGCCCTGGGCCTGCTCTCGGTGTGGACGCCCCTCCAGGTCCCCTGGGCGGCGCTCGGCGTGGTGCTGGCCGCCTGCGCCGTCATCGCGGTGCTCTGCGCCGTGGTCCCCGCCGCGCTGTCACTGCGCCGTCGGGCCGTCGAACTCGCGGGCGTCCGGGAATAGCGCCGGCGTCCGGCCGGGCGGGAGCTGTGCCCCCCCGCCCGCGTTCGGCCGCCGACATCGCCACTCTGGCTCCCACCCTCGTCGGAGCCGCCCATATGCTGTTCGCCGACCGGCAGGGCACCCCGCCGCAGACCGAGGACGTCCGCAGGGTCGTCACCGCGGTCGTCGCCGGTGCCGAGCAGGAACCGCCGCGCTGAACACCCCGCGGCAGGCGCCATCCGACGGCGCGGCCACCGCCGGGCACCGCAGGACCGAAGCCGACCCGCCCGACTCCAGGAACGGACCACCGGAATCATGAGCACGCCCTACGTGGCCTCGCTGTCGTACTTCCCCGTCAAGGGCGCCGCGGGTACGCATCCCGACGAGGCCGTACTGACCCCGGCCGGGCTCGCACACGACCGCAGCTTCATGGTGACCAGCAGGGACGGCGTCTTCCGCACCCAGCGCCGGCACCCCCGCCTGGCTCTCGTACGACCCGCCGTCAGTCCCGGCGGCGAACTGCTCACCCTCCGGGCCGACGGCCTGCCGCCCCTCGGCATCCCCGTCGACACCACCGGCCCCCGCCGCCCGGTGGACCTGTTCGGGCAGCCCTTCCACGGCGTCGACCAGGGAGAGGACGCCGCCCAGTGGCTGTCCGAGGCCCTGCGCGCCCCGAGCCGGCTGGTCCGGGTACCGCCCGAGCACGCCAGGGTCACCGACGGCCGCACCCCCGGCACCTCCGGATACGCCGACAGCTGCGCGCTGCACGTCCTGTCCCGCGCCACGCTCGACCTCCTGAGCAGGAAGCTCGCCGAGAACGGCGCCCCCGCCGTGCCGGAGGACCGCTTCCGGGCCAATCTGATCATCGATGGCTGGGACGAGCCGCACGCCGAGGACCGCGCCCACCGCCTCGCCCTCGCCGATGCGGAACTCGGCTACGCGAAGCCCGCGACCCGCTGCGCCGTCGTCATGGTGGACCAGCACAGCGGCCGGCGGGACGGCCCGGAGCCGCTGCGCACCCTCGCCGGCTACCGGCGGGCCGGCGGGGGGCCGGTGGCGTTCGGAGTGAAGTACGCGGTGCTGCGCCCCGGCCGGATACGGGTCGGCGACGAGGTGGACGTCACGGCCTGGGGGCCGGGCGAGGTCTGAACCGGCGGCCGCCTGCCCCGGTGCCGTACGTGCTGCCGTCCGGCCGGTTCAGCCCGTGACCCGGACGGCCAGGAACCCTCCGGCGGGCCTCTCCGCGCGCCGTCTGCGGGGAGTCAGCCGCGGGTCAGCTCGACGAGCGCCGTCACGGTGTTCCAGTTGCGCGACGTCGCGTCGATACCGCCGAGCACGGCGGGGCGGTGCAGGGCGGGGGAGAGGCGGGAGGTGCCGAGGCCGCCGGGCGTGTGCAGATACAGCGCCCGGTCTCCCGCGCGTACCTCCTCGGGGAGGAAGGTCGCGGCGTCGAGCGAGGCCAGCCGTTCGGCGGGGACGGGACGGGAGCAGAAGACGACATGCAGCTCCTTGCCCCCGACACCGTCGGTGGGGAAGGGGCACGCGTCGCGTACGCCCCGCAGATACTCCGCACCGCGCACCATGCAGGCGACGTGGAAGCCGAAGCGCTGTTCGAGCGCGTCCTCCAACTCGGCCGCGAGCGTGTCCTCGTCGGACGCGTCACTGCTGAAGACCGCGTTGCCGCTGTTGAGGTGGGTCCGCACCGCATCGTGGCCCAGACCGCCGAGCAGCTCCCGCAGTTCGGCCATCGGGACCTTCCGGTTGCCGCCCACGTTGATCCCCCGCAGGAGAGCGGCGTACATCGTTCGCACAACTTCATCCTATAGCCGCGCCGCCGGGTTCCGCGGCGGGCGCTGCCGAACAACTCCGTGCCCCGCGCGTCAGTCCTCCGGCCGACGCTTCCAGGGCCAGCGGCGATGTCCGCGCCGCCGTCCGCGGCCGCTGCGCCGGGACCGGCTCCAGAACCAGCCCGCGGGCGGCTCGTCGGAGCGCCACGGCTCCCGCTCCGGGTAGCCCTCCCGGTCCCAGCGGGCCGCCAGCTCCCGGGTCCGCGCCGCGGGCTCGGTCACGTCCGCCGCCCGGATGAAGGCCTCGCCGAACTCGACCGACTCCGCCTCCTCGTTCGTGAGCTCGATGCTGCCGACCGCGTCGGACGGCCCGGATTCCCCGGGCTCCGGCTCCTCGTGCCGCTCGGGCTGCTCGGACGGCTCGGGCTCCTCGGGCGGGCGTGCGGCACCGGCGCGGGGATCCGCTTCGCCCCCTCCGCCCCCGTTCGGAGGGTCGGGCCCGTCGCCGCGGTCACCGCCTGGTTCCCCGGCCCGGCTGCCGCCGTTGCTCATGACCTATGCGCCTCCTCAACTTCCCAGGCTACGAGGGATGCGCCCGGTGGCCTTCCGTGCCCGGTGAGAAACCGGTGAGAATGCGCGGCCGGACTCCGGGCCCTCGGTTCCGGTTGCCCGGCGGTCCTCAGTTCCGGTTGCCGGGGTGCCTGCGCCGGTGTCCGGTGTGCGCGGTCTCCTCGGACCTTCCGCCCGCACGCGCCGACTCGGCCGTGGGCAACCCGGTCACCTGCAGTTCCGGCAGCACCATGGCCGGGTCCCGGAGGGGCGCTGCGGGGTCCGGCGGCAGCGCGCCGGTGAACGGAGAGCCGGCCTCGTCCTCGTCCTCGACAGCGGAGCGGGCCGCCCGGGCCGCGGACCGGAACGCCGGGGCGACGTCACCGTCCGGCCGGTTCCGCGCCGCTCCCGCGGTCGCACTCCGTGCCGCACCAGTCGCACTCCGTGCCGCTCCCGCGGTCGCACTCCGTGCCGGTCCGCCACCCGCCGCCACCGGCGTCTCCTCCACCGCTGACGGAGCCTCGTCTGCGGACTCCGGCTGCGCGCGCTCCAGGAAGCGCAGCAGCTCGACGGGGAAGGGCAGCACGAGCGTGGAGTTCTTCTCGGCGGCGACCGCCGTGATGGTCTGGAGCAGCCGCAGTTGCAGGGCGGAGGGCTGCCCGGACATCTGCTGTGCGGCTTCCGCCAGCCGCTTGGACGCCTGGAGCTCCGCGTCCGCGTTGATGATGCGTGCCCGCCGCTCACGGTGGGCCTCGGCCTGGCGTGCCATGGACCGCTTCATGGTGTCGGGCAGGGACACGTCCTTGATCTCCACCCGGTCGATCTGCACACCCCAGTCGACCGCGGGGCTGTCGATCATCAGCTCCAGGCCCTGGTTGAGTTTCTCCCGGTTGGAGAGCAGGTCGTCCAGATCGCTCTTCCCGATGATCGACCGCAGCGAGGTCTGGGCCATCTGGGAGACGGCGAACTGGTAGTCCTCGACCCGGATGACCGCGTCCGCCGGCTTCACGACCTTGAAGTAGACGACGGCGTCCACCCGCACGGTCACGTTGTCGCGGGTGATGCCCTCCTGCGCCGGGACCGGCATGGTGATGATCTGCATGCTCACCTTGCGCAGCCGGTCGACTACGGGAACGATCAAGGTCAGGCCGGGACCGCGGATGTCCTTGTGCAGGCGGCCGAGACGCAGCACCACGCCGCGTTCGTACTGTTTGATGATGCGAACCGCTGACAGCAAACCCATCGCTGCCAGCAGTGCCACGACGACGATGACAGTAGTCACTGTTTCCGACATATCCGCACCTACGTCCAGAACGGCTGATACCAGCGTAGATCCGGTCGGGGCGTGCAGGCGAGCCCTGCAGGACGCGCCTGTGAGCAGGGACGATCCCGCCCGCCGGAGGGTGCGTCCGACCGGCGGGACACGGTGTGACAGCAGCGGTGACCGTGCGCACCGGGGACGCGGGTCACGACCTCGCGGCGGCGGCCCGCGGTGCCCGGTGCAACGGCACGATCAGCGGCGCGGTGCGTCCGCCTCCGCGGCGCGTTCGGCCTTCTTCGCCTTGAGCCGGGCCGCTTCCTTGCGGACCTCGGCCTGGGTGGCGCGCTCCTTCTGCAGCCACTCGGGGTTCTCCGCCTTG
Source organism: Streptomyces sp. NPDC006925 (assembly GCF_042869575.1). NCBI lineage: Bacteria > Bacillati > Actinomycetota > Actinomycetes > Kitasatosporales > Streptomycetaceae > Streptomyces > Streptomyces sp. NPDC006925. The sequence goes on along the minus strand of NZ_JBIAGB010000017.1, from coordinate 140,966 downwards.
AGCGCCTCGATCCGCTCGGTGGTGAGGGCCTCGGTGACGCCTCCGCGCGCCAGACCGGAGATGGACACACCCAGCTTCGCCGCGACCACGGGCCGCGGGTGCGGGCCGTCACGTCGCAGGTCCAGGAGCCACTGGGGAGGCTCGGCCTGCAGGGCGTTCAACTCGTCGCGCGAGACCACGCCCTCCTGGAACTCGGCGGGGGTGGCTTCGAGGTACACACCCAGCTTCTTCGCCGCGGTCGCGGGCTTCATGGTCTGGGTGGTCTTGTGCGACGTCATGCCGTCCAGGGTATCGATCACCTGCGGTGCACTCGACCGCGCCCGGTAGCCTGGCGACGTGACAGGCTCGGAGACCCCACCGTCGTTCCGCCTCGCGTACGTCCCCGGCGTGACACCCGCGAAATGGGTGCGGATCTGGGGAGAGCGACTGCCGGACATCCCGCTGCACCTGGTCTCGGTGACCGCCGCAGAAGCCCCCGGCGTGCTGGCGGACGGCGCCGCGGACGCGGGTTTCGTACGGTTGCCCGTCGACCGCTCCCGCTTCAGCGCGATCCCGCTGTACACCGAGACGACGGTGGTCGTCGTCCCCAAGGACCACCTGGTGACCGCGGCGGACGAGGTGACCCTCTCCGAACTGGCCGACGAGATCGTGCTGCACCCCCTGGACGAGGTCCTGGACTGGGAGCAGCGGCCCGGGCAGCCTGCCCTGGAGCGTCCGGCCACCACCGCCGACGCCGTCGAACTGGTGGCCGCCGGAGTGGGGCTGCTGGTCGTCCCCCAGTCCCTCGCCCGGCTGCACCACCGCCGGGACCTCACCTACCGGCCCGTCACGGACGCGCCGGTCTCGCAGGTCGCGCTCTCCTGGCCGGAGGAGCGCACCACCGACATGGTCGAGGACTTCATCGGCATCGTGCGCGGCCGCACCCCCAACAGCACCCGGGGCCGCAAGGCGCCCGAGCCGCAGCCCCGGCAGCCGCGCGCGGAGCAGCCCACGCCCCGCCGCAAACCCGCCCCCGGCAAGCAGACCGGCAGGAACCCGCGGAGCGGCGCCGGAGGGGCCAGGAGCAGCAGGCGCGGCAGGCCCCGCCGCCGCCCCTGACCCGCTCGCCGTACAGGACGGCGATCCCCCTCCGGCGGCAGGCCGCCACCGGGCTCCACGGTGACCCCGGACCCGGCGCGGGCAGGGCCCGCGGACCGGTCCGCGGCGAGGTGCGCTCGCCCGCCGCGGCGGGTGCCCCCGGAACCCGAGACCGCCGCCTCGTCGCGTGCCGTCCCGTCGGTCCGGCGGCCGGCCGCGGAAATCGGCCTGACACGAATCCCGCACACCCGTCGTCCAATCATCACCGAGTGCGGGAGACGGCATGCGGGCCGACACCTGCCGTCGCGTGCGGGGGACGGCAGCAGCGGGGGAAGGGGGCGCCGTGGCGTCGGGCGGACCGGCCGAGTCCGAATGGGGACTCGCCGTGGATCTGGGCACCTCGGCCGTGAAGGCCGCCTACTGGACTGCCGGGAATCGGGCCGGCAGCCTGCTGCCCCCGTTCCCCTCGACCGTCTGCCGGGACCGGGACGGCCGTCTGCACACCGGGACGGAGGCACTCCGCCGCGCCGAGGACGGCCCCGAGTGTGCGGAGCGGATGCCCGTCCAGGCGCTCCTCGCGCAGCCCTGGGCCCTGCTGGACGGCGAAGCCGTCCCGGTCGCCGATCTGATCGCCGCCCTGCTGGAGCAGGTGCTTCGCGCCTGCCGGCCGATATGCGGCGGCGGGCCGCCCGCTCGGCTGACGGTGGTGGCTCCCGAGGACTGGAGCGGGTCCGCACGCGGCGAGCTGGCTGCCGTACTGACCTCCGCGGGACTGCCGGGACCGGAGTGGGTGACCGCCTCCGAAGCCGTGGCCGCCGCGTGGACGCGCGAGCGGAAGGTGCCCGCGGGGGAGCCGCTGGCGGTCTGCGACGCGGGCGCCGGGGGACTACGTCTGACGCTGCGAGCGGCGGGCCGCACCGCAGCGCTCTCTCCGGGCCGCTCGGTTGCCTGCGGCGGTGCGGACCTCGACGCGGCGCTGTGGGAGCGGGTACGCGATCTCGCCTCCGCCGCCGGGATCACCGAGGCGGAGTGCGTCGGGCCCTCCGCAGAGTCGGAACCCGCCCGGCGGCGCGCCCGGCTCGGCCGGATGGTGACCGGCCTCCGCGAGACGCTGTCCGCGCACACCAGTGCCTCGCTCGTCCTGCCGGGCCAGGCACGGGACTTGCTGGTGCGCAGATCCGACTTCGAGGAGGCGGCCGACGGCGCGCTGCGGCAGGTGGCCGCAGCGGTGGAGGCCCTGGCCGCCGAGCACGGCACATTCCGCACGCTCGTGCTGGCCGGGGGAGTGGCACCGACCCCGCGGCTGTCGGACCTGCTGGCCGAGGCGCTCGGCCGACTGCCCGACCTGGCACCGGGGGCGGCCGGGGCCGCGGTGCTCGGAGCGATCGGCCTGACACACACGCGGAGCGGAGGGGGCGACGGCGGGTGGGGGACCGCGGCGCCGTACGCCTTCCCCGACGACGAGGACCTGTTCGGATGAGCGCGCCCGGGGCCCAGTCGCCGGACGGAGCGGGAGGCGGAGAACGATGAACGTGGTGATGCTCGGCGGCAGCGGCGCGGGCAAGACGACATACGTGTCGTTGATGTACCGGATACTCGCGGACGGCATCGGCGGATTCTCCTGCCGCGCCGCGGACACCGCGGACCACCGGCGGTTGCTCAGCAGCGGGGACGAGGTGCTCGCGGGGGTGTACCCGAGTGCGACGTCGTTCCGCGAGGTCCACGACCTGGTGCTGCGCCATCAGGGGCAGGACGTGTTCCCCTTCCGCTGGAGCGACTACCGCGGCAGCGCGCTCGTGCAGCGCAGCGACGACAGCCCGCAGGCGGAGGAGCTGCACCAGGACCTCAAGCGTGCGGACGGGATCGTGCTCTTCCACGAAGCCGGTCCGCGTCCCGGCCGGAGCGGCGACGACTGGCTCGCCCGCCGGATGACCGCCGCCGTGCTGCGCTCGCTGGGCGAACGGGACGAGCGGCCCACCCCGTTGGTGATTGCCGTGACCAAGTGCGACCTGCACGCCGCGACCGGGCCGGACGCGGCACACCGGCTGCGCGCGCCGTTCAGCCCCCTGATCGCGGCGGTCGCCCGCACCGCCCACATCCGGGGGGCCGTCGTCCCGCTGGTGTGCGGCCCCAGCCCCTCCGGAGTGCTGGTGCCGGTGCTGTGGACGCTCCGGTACGGCATCCAGGGACTCATGCGCCAGGTACGGCAGGCCGTGGAGGACGCGGCAGCCGCCGGGCAGCGGGCGGCCGCCAAGGACACCCGCTGGGACCGGTTCGAGAGCTGGCTGACCTCGCAGAGAAGCTGGCGCAGCATCAGCGCACAGCATTACGCGGCCGCGGCGGCGCAGCGGGCCCGGCTCGAACCCCTGACCGCCCCCGCAGCGCGTCTGGGCGATCTGCTCAAGGAGGTCGACTCGTTCTGATCCGGGCACCGTCGCACGGCCCGGCGCCGGCGCGATCCACCTGCTCCGGCAGCTCTCACCCCGCACGTTCAGCACTCAGGAGAACGGCTCCATGGAGATTCCCCGCATCACCCTGACCATGGTCGGCGGCACCAGCACAGGCAAGACGATGTACATGCACGGGATGTACCAGCGCCTGTCGGCGGGACTGCACGACTACTTCCTCTACACGGTCGATCCGGACGACGAGTTCGACCTGATCAACGCCTGGCGGATGCTCACCGAGGTGGGCACCCTGCCCGAACCCACCTCGGTGCAGCCCTGTACCTACAAGTTCCGCTTCGCACAGGGCATGACACCTCTGCTCGACTTCCTGTGGACGGACTTCCGCGGCGGTGCAGCGCTGCAGAAGGCCACCGCGGAGAGTGCCGATGACGACGTGACCCAACTCCGGAAGCATGTGGCGCGCACGGACAGCCTCTACCTGGTCCTCGACGGCAGGGCGATCGGCAAATGGGTCAAGAAGGGCTGCCCGGCGGGCCCCGGTGGATTCGACAGCGGCAACATGGTGCTGAGCATCGTCAACCGGCAGATCCGGATGGCGCTCGAAGGACGCGAACAGGCCGGCAAGCCCCCGCCCTCCATCGTCGTCCTGATCACCAAGATGGATCTGCTGGCGGAGGCCTCGGGCCGCTCCACCGCCGAGACACTCCGCACCGCGGTCGCGCAGCTGCGCAATCTGTTGCCGCTCGTCCACGCACCCGGCGTCACCGCACTCGTCTGCCCGGTGCAGATCGGTGACTTCGGCCCGCGAGAACCCACCGACGGCAAGATCGACGTCGCCCGCATCCGGCCGCAGAATCTGCACCGGCCGCTCGTCTTCTCGCTGTGGCACTACCTCACCGAGACGCTCACGGCGGACCGGCAGCGGCTCGCCGGGATGCGGGCGGAGCTGGATGCGCAGAGTCGGGAACTGAGCACACTGCAGAACACGTTCTTCAAGCTCGGCAAGCGGCAGCGCATCCGGGACCTGGAATCGCTGACCGAGCAGGGCCGGGCCGAAGCGGATGCCTTCGGTGCGGCTGTGCACAGAGACGACTCCCTGGCCGACTCCCTGCCCGAGGAGTTCGCACGGCTTCCCGTCATCCGGGACGGCCGCCTCCAACTCCCCGCAGGCAGGCCGGAATGAGCCCGCCGGAGTGGAGCCCGGTCGTCTTCGCCCGCCTCCACCGGGTCGACGAGTGGTGGCGCGCGCTGCCTCACGGTACCCGCGGGTCCGGACCGCTGGCGCATGCTGTCGCCGCCGCCGTTGCCAACGGGCGGGAGCTGCGCCAAGGCCCCCGCCTGCTGCTGGCGTACGAATCCATACGTCCGGGCGAGCCGCTATCGGCGCTGGTCGGTGCGGCCTGCCAGGCCGCCCTGCTGGACCCCGACCACAGCACCGACAGCGCCGGACGCCCGCTGTACTGCTTCGTGGGATGGCTGTCGCAGACGGCCCGCCCCGGCGCCGCACCGTCCTTCGAATCCCTGCGCGCGGGCTTCGAGGGCTGGGCGTCCACCGAGTACGCGCGTGCGGTGCGGCCGGACTGGGATGCGCTGGTCTCGCCGCCCTGGCGCGGCCACAGCACCCCCGGGCCGCCCCCTTGGCCGGCGGAGGACGAGACGGGAGACGCTCTGGACTCCGCGGTCCTGCCGCGACCGGAAGCCGGCCGCCGCTGGCTGCTGCCGGAGGACCGGGCCGCCGCCTACTGGACCGCGGCCCGCTCGGTGTCGACTCCGTTCCTGCTGATCGCCGGGTGGCGAACGGATAGTCCGGCTCCCTCGGCCGCAACCCACCTGTGCACCACGGCCGTGACCGCTCCCGTGCTGACGGGCGGCCGGAACCGGTCCGGCTCCGCCGCCGCGCCGTCCAGCGGTGCGGCGCGCCCAGGCGGCCCGGCGGCGGAGCGGTGGTCCTCCTCGTCGTCCGGGCCCAGCACAGGGCCGTCCGCCGGGCGCCGGTCCGACGGCCTCGGAGCACCGGTCCCGCACGGCAGCAACAACTCCTCGGGCGGCTGTCTCGGCTGGGTGGCCTCCCTCCTGCGCGGCTTGGTGCCGGGCACCGCGCCGCGTCCGTCCGCGGGTCGACCTCAGCCCCGCTTGCGCCCCGCCCGGCGGCTGGCCCCGCGCAAGGACGTCCTGCCGGGCCGCGAGATCGCCTCCCGGGACGCGCTCACCGGAGGGGACCTGTTCGCCGAACTCGACAAGGCGCCGGAAGACCGGCGGGAGAACCAGCGCAAGAAGCAACCGGAGAACCGGCGGGAGACCCCGCAGCAGAAGCAGCCGGAGGAGCCGCCGGGAACGGGAGCTCAGGAGTGCGGCCCCCGGGGTGCCGCGCCCGCGCCGCCCCGGTCCGGCCCGGCCCGCGGATCCGAGGAGGAAACATGAACGACGACGCTCCCGCAGAGTGCGTCCGACGGTTGGCGGACATGGCGGAGCTGCTCCACGAAATCGCCGATGTCACCGATGTGTTGGAGGAGGACGAGACGGCCGGACCGCTCCGCGCCGAGGCCGACCTGCTGACGTCCGGCACCGCGGTGGCCGTGTGCGCGGGCGAGAAGAAGCGTGGCAAGAGCACCCTGATCAACGCCCTTGTCGAGCACCCCGGGCTGCTGCCCGCCGACGCCGACGTCGCCAGCAACGTCCACGTCCGGGTGCGCCACGGGGAGCCGGGAGCCCTCGTCGTCCGCGAACGCGATCCCGGCGACCCGGAGCAGGAGCAGCAGGCACCGGAACCCGAGCCGATCCCCCTCGACCGCGTCGCGGAGTTCGCCGCGCTCGCCCCGGACACTCAGCAGCCGCGCCACGAGGACGTCCACCACCTCGACATCACCGTCCCCGCACCCCTGCTGCGCCCCGGTCTGGCGCTGGTGGACACACCGGGAGTGGGAGGGCTGGTCTCCGGGCACGCGGCGCTGACGATGGCCACCCTGCGCCGCGCGGACGCGCTGGTCTTCGTGGTGGACGGGTCGAGCGAACTCACCCGATCGGAACTGGACTTCCTCGTCCGTGCCACCGGGCGCATCGCCACCGTCGTCTTCGTGCTGACCAAGACCGACCTGTATCCGCGGTGGCGGGACGTCATGGAGCGGAACCGCGGCCTGCTGGCCGAGCACGCGCCGCGCTACGCCCCCGCACCGTGGTTCGCGGTCAGCAGCGCGGCGGAGGAGGACGCGCTGACCGCCGACCGGGACGGCGACCCGGACACCGCCGAGCGCCGCCGTGCGACCGGGGGCATCCCGCAACTGCGGTCCGCACTCGGCGCGTCGATCACGGAGCGGGTCCTGGACCTGCGGGCCGCCAACGCGGCGCAGGCCGCTCGTGCCGTACTGGACGCCCAGACCGCCCGGGCAGGCCGGCTCCTGGACGCCGCCTCCGGCGACCTCGCACCCACCGAGGAGATCGAGCGGCTGCGGAACGCTCTCCTCGGGCACCGGAACGCCTCGGCCGGCTGGCGCCGCACACTCGGTACCAGGTTGAACCGGATGGAGTCCGATCTCCAGCTCGGCTTCCGACGGGCCGTCAACGATCTGCGTGCCGCCGCCGAGGACCGGATCGCCGTGGCCGCGACCGCTGCCGAGCTGGCGGACCTGCCCGAGGAACTGCACAAGGGGGTCGAGGGCTGCCTGATGGAGCTCGAGACCGGCGTCGCGGAGGGAGTGCGATGCGCCACCGAGGAGATCGCCGCGGAGATCGACGCGGCCGTGGGCGGCAGCGGCGACCTGCCGGCCCTGGCGTTTCCCGACCGGCTGCGCGAGCTGACCCCGCTCGTGCACGCGGCGCACGACCAGCGGGGTCCGGCTGCCCTGCTGGAGCGGCTCACACCGACCTGGGGCGCAGGGATGCTGGTGTCCGCCGTGGTCGCCGTCGTGACGGGCGGCCTGTTCGCACCCATCACGGCAGGGTTCGGCACCGTGGCCGTGCTGACCGGCCGCAGACGGCGCAGAGACGAGCTGACCCGTGAACGCGAGGACGCCCGTCGGTACCTCAGGCACCTGGAGAGCAACCTCAACACCGAGGTACCGCCCATGATCAGAGATGCTGTCGAGCAGGCGCGGCAACGACTGGGCGACCTCTTCGGTGCCGCTCTCGACCGCCGCGCCGAGGAACTCGCGGCCGAACTGCGGCGGCACCGGGAGCTCCAGAGCCAGGAGACGGAGCGGACGGAGCAGCAGACCGCCCGGATCAGGGCCCGGTGCGAGATCCTCCGGGGACTGAGCGGCCGGCTCGAGGAACTGGCACCGGCGTCCTCCGCGCAGCGCCGATGACGGGTGCCCCCGCCGGAGCGACCGGGCCGGACATAGCCCCGCTGCGGCAACTGGCCGCCGTGTGCGCCGAGACGGGGCCCCTGCTGACCGGGCCGGAGGCGGCCGCCGTGGCGTCCGTCGCACGACGGCTGGCGGAACCGCAGCTGCGGCTGGCCGTCGGCGGCCGCCTCAACGCGGGAAAGTCCACCCTGGTCAACGCGTTGCTCGGACAGTGCCTGGCCGGTACGGGCGCGACCGAGTGCACCCGGCTGGTCACCTGGTTCCGGCACGGCCCCCAGAACCGGGTGCGGGTGGTGCTGCGGGACGGCTCGGAGCACCAGGTACCGGGTGCTCCGGGCGGCGGCGTCCCCCGCGAGCCCGCAGCCCTGGGCTCGGCCGCGGACGACATCGCCGAACTGGTGGTGGAAGCACCGAACGATGCCCTGCGGCAGGGCTTCCGGATCGTGGACACCCCCGGCATGGACTCGCTGAGCGGACTGGACGAGGCCGCCCTCGCCGCCCTCGGCCGGGCCGACGCGCTGCTCTATGTGATGCCGCACCCGGGGGAGGGCGACCAGGAGGCACTGGAAGCGCTGCGCCGCCAGGCCGGGCAGGCCGTTCCGGCTGCCGCGGTCCTCGGGGTGCTCAGCAGGATCGACGCGCTGGGCCGCGGCGGCGGCGACCCGTGGCCGACGGCCCGTCGCCTCGCGGGGCGCTACGCGGGACGGCTGTCCGGGCTGGTCGCCGACGTGGTTCCGGTCGCCGGGCTGCTGGCGCAGGCGGTGTGCTGCGAGCGGTACACGGAGGCCGACACCGAGGCGGTGCGGCTGCTCGCAGCACGCCCCGCCGCGGAGCTCGGGGAGGCCCTCTACTCGGCCGACTCCTTCCTGTCCTGGTCCGCGGGACCGCTGACCGCCGCTGAGCGGGAGCGACTGCTGAGCCTGCTGGGGCGGTGGGGGATACAGGAAGCCGTGAACGCCTACGACGGCGAACCCACCAGCGCCCTGCTGGAACGGCTCCGGACGAGGTCGGGGGTGGCGGCACTGCACGAGCGCCTCCGGGAGGAGTTCCTGGACCGGGCCGACCGGCTGCGTGCCGCCACCGCCTTCCGGGCGCTGCACGCGGTCGCCCGGACGCTGCCCGCCACGGGCCCCGCGGACGCCCTGCACAGCGCACTGCACCGGGTGGGCCGCCATCCGGTGCTCCGCCAGGCGGCCCTCGCCCCGGCCCTGACGGCCTGGGCGAGCGGGCGGCTTCCGCTGGACGAGGAGCATGCCGCCGCGCTGAGCTCCCTGGCCAGAGGCGCGACGGCGGCTGCCTGCCTGGGGCTCGACCCCGCGGCGTCCCCGGAGCGGATCGCTGCCCGCGCGGCCGAGGAGGCACGCCGGTGGCGGCTGCTGGAGTTCCAGCCACCGCGCCTGGTGGGCGACCATGCGCGGGCCGCCCGCGAACTGTGCGAGGCGCTGTACTTCACCCTCCGCGGCCCGGGCCCGGACGCCGCACTCGGTGCGGAACCGGATGCGGCAGTCCGGCCCGGGCCCCTCAGAGGCCGAGGCCGCCGTCGATGAGGCCCTCGCCCCCCAGGCCGCCGTCGCCGAAGCCGGAGTCCGGCGCCGCGTCCCAGCCATACCCGTCGTCCGTCCACTCCGGCAGTCGGCGGCCCTCGTCGGGGGCGCCTCCGTCGCCCTCCGCAGATTCCCCTCCGTCGTCCGTCCGCCCGAAGGCGTCCTGCTCCTGCCCGAGGACGCCCGCGAGGTCCCGCACGTCGTCGGGTTCGGGTAGCTCGTCCTGGTCCGGCAGGGGACGGCGCTCCGACTCGCCGTGCGGGTGGGCCACGCGCGGGCCACCCGGTTCCGAGCCGCTTCCGCCGGCCGCGGGGGTGCCGTCGGGGAGTGGCGGCTGCGGGTCCACGGATACCGCGTCCAGGCCCAGCGCGAGTGCTTCGGCGAGCAGCGCCGCCGAACCCGAGCGGAAGCGCTTGCGGGGTGTGCCGAGCGCGGCAGGGGTGAACCGGGGCACGCATGTGTCGGACCGCACCGAGCGCGGACTGAGGACCCAGGCCACTGCCGTGCCGCCGTCCGCCGACTTGACCTCCACCGTGACGCGGCGGAAGTCGGCCGCCCGGGGCCCGCCGAAGTCCTGGGCCAACACGTCCTGGTAGTAGTCGTCGGGCACCGCGATCGCCAGGTCGTGATCGGGCGCCGTGTCCAGTGCCTCCCGGGTCGCCGGGCAGCCCTCCAGCAGACTGGCCATCTCGACGCCCTCGCCCACGAAACCGGTCGGGGCGACCCGAACGATGCCCTGCGCCAGAGCCATCCGCATCCGGAGCCGCCCGCCCGGTCCGGGCGTCCGGTTCATGTCGTGCAGCACGGTCTGAAGTCCTGTCAGCAGCCGTGGTACGACCTCGTCCTCTGGCAGGTCGGAGGGCAGGATCAGCAGCAGACCGTCCCCCTTCTCCTGCCGGTTGCACCGGCGCGGGTCGACCCCGGCGCTCTCCAGCGTCGTCTTCATCGCCCAGTCGAGCCGATTCTGCAGCGCCACCTGCTCGGGATGGGTGCGCCGGCTGTACTTCTCGATGTCGACCACCAGGCTCAGCCGCCGACGCGCCTTGCGCACCCCCGACCGCTTCTTGACCACCGCGCCGTCTTCACCCATCATGCGCCCCCTTCCAGACCCTCCGGCCGGCGGGGCGAGCTCAGCCCCCGCCGGCCGTCCCGCGGGCGAGCACCCGCAGAGTCTCCATGTCCAGTACCAGCAGCCGCAGATAGCCGGTGCGCAGCACACCGCGGCGCCGTAGCCCGGCGATCGCCCGCTGCACGCTGGGCAGCGACGAACCCGTCAGCGCGGCCAGGTCGCCCTGGCCGAGCGGCATGTCCAGTACGACGCCCTCGCCGGTGTGCTGCCCGTGCGTGAGCGCGAGTTGCTCCAGGACGCCGCAGACGCGTGCCAGCACCGGCGCGGCACCGGTGTCCACCCGGTGCCGGGTGGCCATCCGCAGCTTCCGGGTGACCGAGCGCTGTACGGCGTCCGCGGCCTGCGGGTGGTTCCGCAGGAACCGCAGGAACACCGGTCCCGCCCACGACACTCCCCGAACCGCACCGGCCGCTGTCACGGTGGCGCTGCGCGGGCCCCCGTCCAGCGCGGCGAGTTCGCCGACCAGGTCGCCACGCGTGCGGAGGGCGAGCAGCGTCGTCCTGCCGTCGGCCGTGTCGCCGAGAATCCGCACATAGCCGTCCACCAGCAGATGCACCTCGGTCGTGAGGTCGCCCTGCTGGATCAGTGTGGTGCGGGGAGGGAACCGCTGCTCCCTGCCCAGCGCGAGCAGCGGTTCCCGCAGCTCGCCGGGCAGTTCGGCCATCAGGCTCAGCCGGGGCCAGGGCGGCTCGGACCGGTCGGAGCGGGTGCGCCCGGCGGTGTTGGGCCCGGGGCCGGGAGGTTCCGCCCTCCCGGCAGGAGAACGGCGCGTCATGGCACAGGAGTCTAGAGCGCCTCGTGCCGTGTTGCGGGGGGTTCCGCCGAGGTGCGTTCCCCGGCTCGCTGCTCACCGCCGTACCCGCCCGGCTCGCGAACGGGCCCTGGACTGGGTGGAGTCCAGCAGCTCCGCCAGGCTGCGGCGGCCCCGGGCGAGATGTGCCCGGACGGCGTCCGGGGTGGAGCCGCGGCGCTCGGCGATCTCCAGGTAGGAGAGCCCGTAGTGGTCGCGGAGCAGCACGATCTCCCGGACATGGGGCGGCAGCTGCTCCATGGCCCAGGCCAGCGCGACCCGGTTGGCGAGCATGTCGTCCCCGCTCACGGCCACGGGAGTGAGGACCGCCTGCTCCGTCGGGGCGGGTCGGCGCCCTCGGCGGCGCACCTCGTCCAGTGAGGCGTTGATGGCGATGCGGGAGAGCCAGGTGCCCACGGTCGCCCGGCCCTGGAAGCTGCCGAGCCCCCGCCATGCGGCGATCAGGGTGTTCTGCAGTGCATCGTGGGCGTCGTGCTCGTCGTGGGTGATGCTTCGGCAGATCGCCAGTAAACGCGGCTGGTGGCGGGAGACCAACACGGAGAAGGCACCCGTCTCCCCCTCGCGGAATCTGCGCGCGAGTTCGGCGTCCTCCGGCTCCTCCGCATGGACTCTGCCCGCGTTCTTCGGCATGGGGGTCTCCTTCGGGAACGAGCGGCTGGGGAGCGGCAGCACTCAGCGTAAAAAGGCTATGGGTGGCTCATCGCATCATGTGAGGCATTCGCCCATTCCTCTGATGCGTACCGTCGACATCTCACGTAGAGCAGGAGGTGGACATGCCGGACGGCTCATCGGGCTTCCCGCCCCGCACCCCTCCCACGGCTGACGCCACCGGCCGTGGCCCCACGCCGGACGGGGACCCCGTGCCGACTCCGGACTCCCGCACGCCCGCGGATCCCGCGTCGGCCCGCGGCGGGGGAGTCACCGGGACGGCCCCGGTTCCCTCAGCGGCCCCGGGACGGCCCTCGCCCGGTTCGGGACCGGGTGGGACGCCGGACGCGCTGGAGGCCGCGTGGCGGATCCACGCGGCGGTGGGGGAGTGGACCAGCCGCGCCGATGTCAAAGCCTCGGTGGTGCTGGCGTTGGAGACCGCGGTGCTGGCGGCGGTGTTCACGCTGCTGGTGGGACCGGACGGCGGAGGACCCGGGTCGCGGATCCTCCTGCTGCGGGTCGCCGCCCTGCTGCTGGGCGCGGGAGCGCTGAGCGCCGTGCTGGTGGTGCTGCCCCGCATGCGTGGATCCCACATGTCCCGGGAGAGCCCCGACAGCTTCGTGTACTTCGGCCACCTGCGTACCTGGAACCCCGTGCGACTCGCCGAAGCCCTGCACGGCGACGTACTGCGGGTCCTCACGCGCGACATCGTCGTCTGCAGCGCCATCGCCTGGCGGAAGCATCGCATGCTGCAGCTCTCGATCGGACTCGCGGCGGCAGGCGGCTCCCTGCTCCTGTGCGCGGAGCTCGCCCCGATCCCGGGGTGACGGCCGGGGAGTGCCATGGGGCCCGCCGCGGGGCCGGAGGAGGCCCGGCCGGTCCCCGTACGCTGGGGCCCCGGCCGCGCCCCGCGTCGTGGCCGATCGGCCGACCGTAGGAGAGTGGCGGTGGACCTGGAAGAACGTACGTTCCGGCGGGGGAAGAACCTGATGGTGACCAAGCAGCAACTCAAGGGCCTGCCCGAGGAGGCCGACCTGCGGCGCGCCGACTCACTGGCGCGGGAGATCTTCTCCGACATCGCCAACAAGTGGGCGCTCCTGATCGTCGAGGCACTCGGCGAGCGCACCCTGCGCTTCAGCGAACTGCGCAAGGAGGTCGAGGGAGTGAGTCAGAAGATGCTCACCCAGAACCTGCGCAGGCTGGAGCGGGACGGCCTGGTCGACCGCACGGTATATCCGACCGTGCCGCCGCGGGTCGAGTACACCCTGACCGAACCGGGCCGGGCCCTGCGCGGCACGGTCGACGCCATGTGCGGCTGGACCCACCGGTACCTGGCGCATATCGAGGAGGCGCGTCGCCGCTTCGACGCCTGAGAGGCCCGGCGGGGCTCGCCCCGCCGGGGCAGGATCTGGGGCGGGAATCCAAGCGGTCAGGAATCGAGAAGCCCCGGCTGCGGGGTTCCTCCTAGCGTGATGCTCATGGCAACCACCGCTTCCACCACAGCCGGCATCTTCCTCACCTCCGTCACCCTCGAGGTGGCCGACCCGGAGTCCGCCCGCCTCTTCTGCACCGCCTTCGGGGTGGAGTCGCGCATCCGTCTGCGGCGCTCCGCGCCGCACTCCACCGGGTTCCGCGGCTTCACCCTGGCGCTCACGGTCTCCCGTCCGGCCACCGTCGACAGCTTCCTCGACGCCGCCGTGGACGCCGGTGCCACCGTGCTCAAGCCCGCGGCGAAGTCGCTGTGGGGCTATGGAGGCGTCGTCCAGGCACCGGACGGGACGATCTGGAAGGTCGCGACCCCCGCGAAGAAGGACACCGGTCCGGCCACCCGCGAGATCGACGAGATGGTCCTCCTCCTGGGCGTCCAGGACGTGAAGGCCACCAAGCAGTTCTACGCCGACCGGGGACTGACCGTGGCCAAGAGCTTCGGCGGCAAGTACGCCGAGTTCGCCTCCGGCGGATCCAGCCCCGTCAAGCTGGCGCTGTACAAGCGCGCCGGCCTGGCCAAGGACCTCGGCGTTCCCGACGACGGCAGCGGATCGCACCGCATCGTCCTCGGCGGCACGGCGGACTCCTTCACCGACCCGGACGGATTCGTGTGGGAGGCCGCCGGGCCGGCCGCCTCCGAGGCGTCCTGACCCGCGGACCGGCCGGCCCCCGATGGACCGCGGCCTGCGTGCCGGCCGGCAGAGACCCGCGGGAATGCGGACGCCGCCGCATGCGGCGGCGACCCTCGGACGCCGCTCCACTCACCGGACGTCGCCGGACGTCGCCGGGAATCGCCGGGAGCCGCCGGGCGGCGGGAGCGCTGCCCCGCGAACCCTGCTCCCCTGCGGGACGCCGGGTCCGCCGGTTCACCTCCGGGCTGCCCTGAGGGCGTATCCGGCCCCCGACCGCGCTGCCTCCCGAGCCGTGTACGCCCCGCCGAGCAGGCTGCCGCGGGCTCGGTGCAGCGTGCCCGACCGGCGGTTCACCAGCGGGGTCAGCAGGTCCTCGTACCGGGCGGCCAGGTGCGCCGGGTCGAACCGGGCCGATGCGGTGAGCGCGGCCCGCCCCATACGTGTGCGCAGACCCTCGTCGTTGATCAGCCGCAACAGGGCACCGGAGATCGCGCCCACATCACCTGTGGGCACCAGGAGCCCGTCCTCGCCGTGCCGGATGATCTCCCCGGGCCCGTGCGGGCAGTCGGTGGCCACGACCGGAAGCCCGCACCGCATCGCCTCGACGATGGTCATCCCGAACGATTCGAGGCTCGAGGTGACGGCGCAGATCGCGCCTTTCACCCACTCGGCCTCGATGGGGTTGGCCGAGCCCATCAGGAAGACGTGGTTGTAGAGGCCGAGTTCGTCGATGAGCCGGCGCAGCTTGTCGTGCTCCCGGCCGTGGCCGTAGATGCGCAGACCCCAGTCGGGGCGTTCCCGGGCGACCTCGGCGAAGGCGCGTATGAGCACGTCGTAGCGCTTGGCCGGGGCCAGCCGCCCCGCGGCCACGACCCACTTGCCGCTGCCGTCCGTCGGACCGATCTGCGGCTCGGGCACGCTGTTGGGGAGCCCTTCGACGCGCACGCCGGGCAGGCACAGCGTGCTGCGGTAGTCGCGTGCGTCGGCTTCGGTCACCGTCGTGACCGCGTCCAGCCGGGGATAGGTGCGGCGCAGCAGGCGCTTGAGCCGCACGGAGTGCGTGGCGAGGGTGAGGTGCTCCTGCCCCAGCCGTACCGGGCCGCGTCGCGTCTGCCGGGCCACGTGCACGTTGAGTCCGGGCCGGGTGCCGATCACGACATCCGCCTCGGTGCTCCTGAGATACGCGCCGATCCGGCGGTCCGTCAGCGCGCTGTGCCGCGAGTACTGGCCGTCGGCCGCAGGAAAGACCTGGGCAGGACGGGCGTGTTCGGGATCGTCGCCCTCATAGGTCGGCCGGTTCCGGCGCATGTCGACCAGGGAACTCAGCCGTACGCGCTCTCCCGGCTCGAAGAACAGTCTGTCCCGGTACCGGAAGACGGACACGACCTCCACGTCGTGCTGCTCGGAGAGCGCGTCCGCCAGGTTGAAGGTGGTGCGGACCGTCCCGCCCATCCCGTACGCGCTGAAGATCAGAAACGAGATGTGCATGGGTCCTCATATCCGGTGCTGTGGGTCGGGACGGCGGGGCGGGAGCCTGCGCCGGGCGGAGCGGGTGGCGATGCGGGAGCGGAACGCATCCGTCCCGCTGCTGCGGTGGTCTGCACATGGAGTTCGATGACGGCTCCGCGCGGAAAGTTCATGGCGAGCGCCGGATTTCTGACCGCTGCGCATGTCCGGCGGGCTCCGGCGTCCGTCCGACGGGCGGAACACAGCGGGCCGGGGCGGGGGCGTACCCCCGCCCCGGCCCGCTCCGGCTGCCGGCCCGGTCAGTCCGTATCGCTGACCGCCGCGCCCGGGCGGTCCCGGGTGGTGTGCACGGTCAGCAGTGTGAGTCCGCTCAGCAGGACGACGCGGGTGGCGGCATCCAGCCCGTTCCACTTCTCCGACTGCCACATGGCGAACCACTCCCCGCCGAGCGCCATGAACCCCGCCCCGAACAGCACGAGGAGCATCAGCAGGCCCGCGGTGGACAGCGAGCGGGCGCGGTGCCGGTCCCGGCGCCGCAGCCACAGCCCGGTCGCCGCGATCAGCACCAGCGCCGCGGCCGACTCCCACACGATGATGGCGACGTAGGCCGCGTCCTGCCACGCGCGGGAAGTGACCGCCCGCCACATCACATCCCCGTCCCGGAACGTGGTGTCCATCGCCAGCACGTGCCGGACGAACTCCCGGTTCGTGCCGAAGTCGGTGATGTTCCCGAACGCGACCAGGGCGATGTACAGGGCCACGACGCCGGTCAGCACGGCGGCCGCCGCCTCGCGTAGGTCAGGGAAGCGGCGGGCCCCGGCTCCCGCCGGGCCGGTGCGCGGGCCGCGGTCATGATCCGATGAGGCATTCATGGTCCGACTATGGGCCGCAGAACCCCGGGTGTTGAAGACCGCATCCCCCGCACGGAACGCCCGCGAGCTGCCCGGACAGGTGCCCCGCAGCGACCGGGCCCGCGGGCGGCGGGCTCCCGGCATGCCGTCGGCCGCCCCCGCCCCACCCGGTCCGCCGGTGCCGACCGGTTGCCGGCCCCGCTGCCCCGTGCACCCGGTCACGCACGCTGTACGCCGCCGAACCAGACGGCCGCTCCGGCACACACCACCGCCGCCACGGCGAACGCCCAGGGGGCCGAACCGGTGCCCGCCGCGAGGGGCGCTCCCATGGCGGCGATGCCGAGGCTCGCACCCGTCTGCCGGGCCGCGTTGAGGATGCCTCCCACGGAACCGCCCGCGCCCGGCGGGGCTGCCCCGGTCACGGCGGCGACCAGCGCGGGCAGCGCGAACGAGACACCGAGACCGGTCAGCAGCAGCCCCGCTGCCAGCCAGCCGTACGGTGCCCGGGCCCACGTGGCCGCTGCGAGCACGGCGCCCCCGGCGGCGAGCAGCACCAGCCCGCCGAGCACCGGCGGCCGCGGACCCCTCCTGGCCACGATCCGGCCGGTCAGCGGCGGGTTCACGGCGAACGGGATCGTCAGCGGCAGAAAGGCGAGCCCCGTCTCCAGCGCCGACATGCCGCGGTCGGTCAGGAGCAGGGGCAGCACGAAGAGGCTCCCGGCCAGGACGAAGTTGACCGCGGCTCCCGCGGCCAGCCCGGCCCGCGCGGCTCCGGCACCCAGCAGCGCCCGGTCCAGCACCGGTGCCGTGCTGCGCCGCTCCAGGCGTGCGAAGGCCGCGCCGGTGACCGCGGCGCCGCCCAGCGCCGCGAGGGTGTGCGGCCAGGCTGCCGCACCGGCGGCGATGAGCCCGTCCGTGACCAGTGCCAGACAGGCGCACGCCGCCGACTGGGCCGGCCAGTCCACCTTCCGGTCCCCCCGCGGGCAGCGCAGGCTCCGGGTGGCCGTCAGCACCAGCACCGCCGCGCCGAGCGGGACGTTGATCAGGAAGACGGCCCGCCAACCGGCGGCGCCGACCAGCGCGCCGCCCGCCAGCGGCCCGGTGGCCACCGCGGCGCCGCTGATCGCCGCCCAGGTCGCGACGGCCCGCGCGTGCTGACCCCGGTCCGGATAGAGGCGGCCGATCAGCGCCAGCGACGAGGGCACGCAGGCGGCGGCCGCGGCACCCAGCAGCGCGCGCATCCCGATCAGGGCACCGACGGTGGGGGCGAGCGCGCACAGTGCCGACCCCACCGCGAACACGGCCGTACCGGCGCGGAAGACCCGGTGCGCGCCCAGTCGGTCGGCGAGCGCCCCGGCCGACAGCAGCAGCGCCGCGAAGACCACCGTGTAGCTGTTGGCCGCCCATTGGAGACCGGCCACCGACGTGTGCAGAGAGGCCGCCAGGTCCGGCTCGGCGACCGACAGCACGGTGGTGTCGAGCAGGACCATGAAGTAGCCGAGCGAGATCCCCGCCAGTACGGTCCCCCGGCGCCGGACCGAGGAGCCCGGGCGACCGGCCGTGCCCGGGGGCAGAAGGTGTTTGTCGAGCGTCATACCGGGGACTGTGCGCCCACCGCGCTCCGCCCTCCACCGGCGCAGCCGTACACTCCGTTCGGGGAATCCGCACGGCCACGCATCCGTACGGCCACGGAGGAGAGGCGGGGCATGGAACTGCGACAACTCCGCACCTTCGAGGCGGTGGTGAAGCACGGCACGGTCACCGAGGCCGCACACGCCCTCGATCTCGCCCCCTCCTCGGTCTCCGCGCACATCCGGGCGCTGGAGGAGGCGATGGGGGTCGCTCTGTTCGCGCGCACGGCGCACGGCATGCGCACGACGGTCGCGGGCGACCGGTTGGTGGACTGGGCGGCACGGCTGCTGCGCCAGTCCGAGCAGGCGGTCGGCGAGGTGCGGGGCGCGGTCCGGCCGCTGCGGCTCGGTGCACTGGAGACCATCGCGGCCACCTGCGTACCCGCGGTGCTGCGCCGGTTCGCCCGTCGGCGGCCCCGCCTCGGAGTCGAGGTGCGCGTCGCCGCCGGGCGCGGCGTACTCCTCGACGAGGTCGCCGCGGGGAGCCTGACCGCGGCGCTGCTCCTGGACCGGGGCGGGAGCCTGGGCGGGCTGGGTTTCCCCCTTCCGACGGCGCCGCTCTCCAGCCTGGACGTCGGTGCCGTCCCACTGGATCTGGTGGCCGCTCCCGGGCATCCGCTGGCCGGCCGCCCGCTGGAGGCGGCCGAGTTGGCGGGCGAGCAGCTGCTGGTCAACGTGGCGCAGTGCTCCTTCCGCATGGTCGCCGACCATCTCCTGGGCCCCGAGGTCGAGCGGGTGGAAGCCGGTGGCGTGCCGGTGATGCGGGCGTGGGCGGAGCAGGGCCTGGGCATCGCGCTGCTGCCCCGGTTCGCGGTCGAGGACGGGCTGGCGCAGGGCCGCCTGGTCCGGCTCGCGCTGCCCGCGCCCGACCTCGCGCTGCGGCTGGTGTGGAGCACCGCCGACGAAGCGCTGCCCGAGGTGCGCGAACTGCTGTACGCGGCGAGCGGCAGCCGCGGCGCCGCCTGATGACGCCGGACCGGCACGGCGCCGACCGCCCCGGCGCGGGTGAGTGGGGAGCGTTGCGCGGGCAGGCCGGGCCCCGGTGCGGCGGCCGGTCAGCGGCGGATGAATCCGAGATCCGTGGCGGCGGCCACGGCCGCGGTGCGGGAGTCGACGTCGAGCTTGGCATAGATGCGCGCCAGATGGGACTTGACCGTGCCCTCGGTGAGGTGGAGCCGCCGGCCGATGTCCTTGTTGGACAGCCCTTCGGCGACCAGGGTCAGCACCTCGGTCTCCCGCTGGGTCAGGGCGGTCCCCGGGGCGCGCAGCCGCCGCATGATGCGGTCGGCGACCGCGGGGGCGAGGGTGGTACGGCCCGCGGCCGCGGTGCGTACGGCCTCGGCCAGTTCGTCCGGCGGTGCGTCCTTGAGGAGATAGCCGGTGGCGCCCGCCTCGATGGCCGGCAGCGTGTCGGCGTCGGTGCCGTAGGTGGTGACGACCAGGACCCGCGGCGCGCCGGAACGTGCGGTGATGGCGGCAGTGGCCTCCGAGCCGGTCATACCGGCACCGAACTGCAGATCCATCAGCACCACGTCGATCCCGCCCGCGGCGGCGCGGGCGACGGCTTCCTCGGCCGTGGCGGCTTCGGCCACGACGGCGAGGCCCGGTTCGGTCTCCAGGACGGCGCGCAGCCCCGCGCGCACCACGGGGTGGTCGTCGGCCAGCAGCAGCCGGACGGCACCGCCGGTCACCGGCGAGCCTCCTCGTCGGACCGGTGTGCGGCCGGTACCGGAAGCTGGGCCGCCAGCGCGGTGCCGCTGCCCGGTGCCGACTCGACGATGAGGCTGCCGCCCAGCGCGGCCATCCGGGCCCGCATGGCCGGGAGGCCGAAGCCGCCGGTGCCCGGTTCGCAGCCGGGCAGCCCGCCCGGGTCGAAGCCCGTCCCGTCGTCCACGACGTCCACGGCGACCTGCTCCCCGAGGTAGCTGAGCGTGACCTCCGCGCGGGTGGCACCGGCGTGGGACGCCGTGTTCGACAGCGCGGACTGGACGACCCGCAGCAGGGCTGCCTCGTGCGGGGCGGGCAGGTGATCCGGGCTTCCCGTGAGGTGGAAGCCGACGGACAGCGGATGGCGCGCCGAGACGGTCACGCACAGCCGCTCCAGCGCGCCGGCCAGTGTGCCGCCCTCCAGCGCCGGCGGAGTGAGTGCGGCGACGAATCGGCGGGCTTCGGCGAGATTGTCCACGGCGGCCTTCCGGGCCTGGTCGACGTACGCGCCGGCGGCCTGCGGACGGCCGGGCAGCGCCCGCTCGGCCGCGCGCAGCAGCAACTGGATGCTGGAGAGACCCTGGGCGAGCGTGTCGTGAATCTCCCGGGCGAGGCGTTCGCGCTCCTCGAGCACGCCCGCCGCGTGCTGGGCCGTGGCCAGGTCGGCCCGGGTCGCGGTCAGCTCCTCGATCAGCCGGCGGCGCTGCTCGCTCTCCCGGTACAGAGCCTGGTAGCCCCGCACGACGGCCACCGCGACCGCCGCGCCCAGGGCCGGCCCCAGCGCCGTCGCCACGGTGAAGGCACCCTGGTGCGCGGCGAAGCCGCCGATCGCGGCGGCCGTGGTGGCGGCCACCGCGACGAGTCCGCCGCGCCGCGGCAGCAGATGGAGCTGGAGGAAGTACAGCGGGAAGGCCACCCACACCCCGTCCGACGACAGGGACAGCAGCCCCAGCCAGATCACCCCCAGGGCGGCCAGCCATCCGGCGGCGGCTCGCCGGGAGCGCCCGACCGCGGGCAGCAGCGGCCCCGCCGCGTACGCCACGGCGAGCAGCAGGGCGACGGCGACGACGGCCACCGCCTCCGGCCGGTGGCCGGCCACGGCACGGCCGGCGGCCAGGGCCAGGAGCCCGGCGACGAGCAGATGCAGGCACCAGGCCAGGGCCCGCGTGGTGGGAGTCAGCGTATTCACGGCCACTCCAGCGTACGAGCAGTCGCCCCTCCGCGGCCTCTGTCGAAAGGTGGAACCCGGCCGCCGCCTTTCGGCCCGCGCAGTGCCCTCCCGCGAGCGATGCCGCGGGGGCGGGGGAGCGGCGACGCTGGGGGCTCAGCCGTTCCGTCGCATGAAAGCAGGCCGCAGCAGTGTTCGTCGCCTGGAGGGACCTCAAGTTCGCCAAGGGGCGGTTCATCCTCATGGGAACCGTCATCGTGCTTCTCACCCTGCTGGTCGGACTGCTCTCCGGCCTGACCGCGGGCCTCGGCCGGCAGAACACCTCCGCGATCACCGGTCTCCCCGCCGACCGGATCGCCTTCGACGCGCCCGGCCCCGGGGAGGATCCCTCCTACGCCGACTCCACCGTCACCCGCCGCCAGTGGCGCACCTGGGCCGACGCGCCCGGGGTCACCCATGCGGAACCTCTCGGCATCCGCACCACCAGAGCCACCTTCGGGACCCGCAGCGCCGGGGTCTCGGCGTTCGGGGTGCGTCCCGGCTCCCGGCTCGCCCCGGACGGCCACCGGATCGACGGGAACTCCGCGGTGCTCTCGCAGGGCGCCGCCGACGCCCTCGGCGTCCGCGTCGGCGACAGCTTCTCCCTGGCCGGGCAGCAGCTGACCGCGGCCGCCGTCGCCGGTGACGCCTCCTTCAGCCACACCCCGGTGGTCTTCACCAGCCTGCGAGCCTGGCAGCGGACCGCGCTGCCCGCAGCGGCCGGACCCGAGGGCCCCGCGGCGACCGTCGTCGCCCTGCGCACCGCGGCGGGAGCGGACGTCCCCGCCACCGACCGCGCGGCGGGCACCCGGACCCTGGCCAAGGACGACTCGCTGAGCGCGATCGGCTCCTACTCCTCCGAGAACGGCTCCCTGCAGCTGATGCGCGGCTTCCTGTACGCCATCTCAGCCCTGGTCATCGGCGCGTTCTTCACGGTCTGGACCATCCAGCGCAGCGGCGACATCGCCCTCTTCAAGGCGCTGGGCGCCTCCACCGCGCGCCTGCTGCGGGACGCCCTCGGTCAGGCCGTGCTGCTGCTGGCCGGCGGCACCGCGCTGGGCACCGCCCTCGCCGCCGGTGCCGGTGCGGCGCTGTCCGGCTCCGCGGTGCCGTTCCTGCTCACCCCCGCCACCGTCCTGGTCCCCGCCGCCGTCACCGTCCTGCTCGGTGCGCTGGGGGCCGCCCTCTCCGTCCGCCGGATCACCTCCGTGGACCCGCTGATCGCCCTGGGGAGCGCCCGATGAGCCTCGAGTTGACCGACATCACCCTCACCTACCCGGACGGCGACGGCGTGCTGACCGCGCTGGACCGTGTCAGCCTCCGGGTGCCCGCGGGGAGCGTCACCGCCGTCGTCGGCCCCTCCGGCTCCGGCAAGTCGAGTCTGCTCGCCGTGGCCGCCACCCTCATCAGGCCCGACTCCGGCACGGTGACCGTCGACGGCACCGACACCGCCGGCATGAGCCGCCGGGAGCTGACCGCGCTGCGCCGGGAGCGCATCGGCATCGTCTTCCAGCAGCCCAACCTGCCGGCCTCGCTCACCGCCGCCGAGCAGCTCCAGGTCATGGCACAGCTCGGCGGGCGCTCGGCGGCCCGGGCGCGCCCCCGCGCCCTGGAGCTGCTGGCGGCCGTCGGCCTGACCGGGCAGGCCGACCGGCGCCCCCACCAGCTCTCCGGTGGCCAGCGCCAGCGCGTCAACATCGCCCGCGCTCTGATGAACGACCCCACCGTGCTGCTGGTCGACGAACCCACCAGCGCCCTCGACCACGAGCGGGGCGCTGCGGTCGTCGACCTGCTCGTGCGGCTCACCCGCCGACAGGGCGCGGCCACCGTCCTGGTCACCCACGAACGGGCCCACCTGTCCGTCGTCGACCGGCTCGCCGAGGTCCACGACGGACGCCTGGCCGCCGGCCCGGGTCACAGCAGCGCCTCGACGGTGATCGGCAGCTGACGCACGCGGCGCCCGGTCGCGTGGTGGACGGCGTTGGCGATGGCCGCCGCCGCACCGACCTGGCCGATCTCGCCGACGCCCTTGACCCCGAGCGGATTGACGACGGTGTCTTCGACCTCCACCAGCTCGACCTCCACCTCGGGTGCGTCGGCATTGACGGCGACCAGATAGGAACCCAGACTCGCGTGGGTCCAGCGGCCGGTGCCGGGCCGCATTCGGTTGGACTCCAGCAGCGCCTGGCCCAGTCCCCACAGCATGCCGCTCATCAACTGGGCGCGGGCCATACGGGGGTTGAGCACCCGGCCGGGGGCGAAGGCACCCGTCATCCGGCGCACCCGGACCAGGCCCAGCTCCGGGTCGACGGCGACCTCGGCGAACTGGGCGCCGAACGTCATCATCGCGTACGGCGCCTCGCTGTCCGGCTGCCACGACCCCGTGGCCTCCGCGTCCGGCCGGGCGGTGCGCCGCAGCAGCTCGGCGTACGACTCGGCGGCGGTCCCGGCCCGCATGACGCCGTCCCGTACGGCGACCTCGGCCGGGTCCCGGCCGTGCAGCGGGGAACCGCGGTCGGCGACCGCCAGGGCGACGAGCTGCCCCCGTAGGGCGGTTCCGGCGCTGTGCACCGCGGCGCTGATCATGCCGGCGCCCGAGGAGCCGACCGCGGCGGCGATGTCGGGCAGCGCGGTGTCCCCGCCCTCGAATCGGCAGCGGTCCACCGGCATGCCGAGGGCGTCGGCGGCGACCTGCGTCATAGCCGTGACCACGCCCGTGCCGAACTCGGGTGTGGCGGCCTGCACGACAGCGGTGCCGTCGTCGTAGAGGCGGGCGCGAGCCCGCTGCGGGGTGGGTGGCGGGGCGACGGGGTATCCGGCCGTGGCCATCCCGGTGCCGATCAGCCAGTCGCCCTCGCGCCGTACCCCCGGGCGCGGATCGCGGTCCTGCCAGCCGAAGCGCTCCGCGCCCCGCCGGTAGCACTCCCGCAGTCCGCAGCTGGACCAGGGCTGCCCCGTCATCGGGCTGACGTCGGCGTGATTGCGCAGCCGCAGCTCCACGGGGTCCAGGCCCAGTTCGTGGGCGAGCTCGTCCATCGCGCACTCGAGCGCGTACAGCCCGCTGGCCTCGCCCGGCGCCCGCATGAAGGTCGGGGTCATGGTGTTGGCCCGGAAGAGGCGGTAGACGCCGTCGAAGTGGGGGCAGTCGTAGAGCTGCGCGGAGACCCCGATCGAGGGCTCGGCCCAGTCGTCGAAGTGCGAGGTGGGCGAGAGCTTGTGGTGCCGGATCGCGGTCAGCCGCCCCTCCCGGGTCGCCCCGAGGCTGATGAGCTGCTCCTGCTCCTCGCGGTGCCCGACGGAGGTGAACATCTGCTCGCGGGTGAGGGCGAGTCTGACCGGTCGGCCGACGGCCCGGGCCGCCAGCGCGGCCAGCGCAGGATGGGCGTGGATCATTGCCTTGGAGCCGAAGCTGCCGCCCACGTAGTGGCCGATCACGCGGATCCTCGAGCGGGGGATGCCCAGCAGCCGGGCGACGGTGATCTGGGTGGCGTTCACCCCCTGGGTCGAGTCGTGGAGGACGAGTTCGTCCCCCTCCCACCAGGCGGTGGTGCACGCCGGCTCCAGCGGGTTGTGGTGGTTGGCCGCGAACGTGAACGCGGCGTCCACCCGCAGCTCGGCCCCGGCCAGTCCGGCGTCGGCGTCCCCGCGCGAGATCCGCCCGGGCAGCCAGCCGCCGAAGATCCGCTCCGGCACATAGGCATGGTCGCGGCCCTGTTCGAAGGTGGTCGTCGCGGCAGTCTCCTCGTAGGAGATCCGCAGCAGATGCGCCGCGTGCTGCGCCCGCTCCCAGGTGTCGGCGACGACCAGGGCGATCTGCTGGCCCGCGTAGTGGACGGTGGCGTCCTGCATCGGGAAGAACGTCTGCCCGGGGGCTGCGGTGCCGGCCAGGGAGGGGAGGAGAGGAGGCTGTTCGGCGATCCCGGGCAGGTTCTCATGGGTGAGGACGGCCAGCACCCCCTCCTCGGCGCGGGCGGCCTCCGCGTCGACGGCCAGCACTCGGCCCGCGGCGATCCGGGAGCCCACCATGCAGGCGTGGGCCGCACCCGGGGCCGGCACCTCGGTGGAGTAGCGGGCGCTGCCGGTGACCTTGGGCCGGCCGTCCAGGCGTGCCAGGCCCTGCCCGACGGCCGTCGCCGTGCTCGCGGTCGCGGTCATGCGTGGCTCCCGTCCTCGAGGCCGGTGCCCTCGGCGAGCGTACCGAGGGCGCGTACGAGCGTCCGCTGGGCGAGTTCGACCTTGAAGGCGTTCATGGGGGTCGGCCGCGCCTCGGCCAGTTCCACCTGGGCGGCCTGTGCGAAGGCGCGCCGCTCAGCCACCTCGCCGACCAGGAAGTCCTCGACGCGCCTGGCCCGCCACGGTTTGGCGGCCGCGCCCCCGAGCGCCACCCGTACGTCCGCGATCCTGCCGTCCACCACGGAGAGCGCTGCCGCCACCGAGACGAGCGCGAACTCGTACGACGCGCGGTCCCGCACCTTCAGGTACAGCGACCTGCGGGCCACCGGGGTGCGCGGCACCTCGACGGCGGTGATCAGCTCGCCGTGGGCCATCGGGTGCTCGCGGTGCGGGGAGTCGCCGGGCAGCAGGAAGAAGTCGTCCAGCGGGTAGGCCCGTTCACCGTCCGGACCCAGGGTGTGCACCGAGGCGTCGAGGGCGGTCAGGGCGACGGCCGCGTCCGAGGGGTGGGCGGCGATGCAGTGCTCGCTGGTGCCCAGGACTGCGTGGTCGCGGCTGTGGCCGGTCAGCGCCGAGCAGCCGGAATCCGGCTCGCGCTTGTTGCAGGGCGATTGGGGGTCGCGGAAGTAGGAACAGCGGACCCGCTGCAGCAGGTTCCCGCCCAGGGACGCCATGTGGCGCAACTGCGGGGACGCCCCCTTCTCCAGCGCCTCGGAGAGCATCGGGAACCGTTCCCGGACCGCCGGGGCGGCGGCGACGTCGCTCATCCGGGCGGTGGCGCCGATGCGCAGACCCCCTTCCGGAGTGGCCTCGATCCCGGAGAGCGGCAGATCGTTGATGTCGACGAGCCGGCGCGGTTGCAGCACGTACTGCCGCAGCAGATCGATCTCGGTGGTCCCGCCGGCCAGGTAGTCGCAGGTGGGGTCGGCGCTGACGGTGGCGACCGCGGTCTGCGGGTCGGTCGCCCGGGAGTAGGTGATGGGGCGCACGGCGCGGCTCCCTAGGCTCGGTCGCGGACGGCGCGGATCGCCGCCCGGATGTTCGGGTAGGCGGCGCAGCGGCAGAGGTTGCCGCTCATCCCCTCCTTGATCTCCTCGTCGCCGGTCCGGCCCTCCTCGAGGAGCGCCACGGCGGACATGATCTGGCCGGGGGTGCAGTACCCGCACTGGAAGGCGTCCTCGGCGATGAACGCCTGCTGCATCGCGTGCAGCGCGCCGTCCTCGGCCAGTCCCTCGATCGTGGTCACCTCGCGGCCCTCGCAGGCGACGGCGAGGGTCAGGCAGGAGAGCACCCGGCGCCCCTCGACCCACACGGTGCAGGCTCCGCAGGTGCCCTGGTCGCAGCCTTTCTTCGCGCCCGTCAACTGCAGGTGCTCGCGCAGCGCGTCGAGCAGGCTGACCCGCGGTTCGATCTCGACCGCGCGTTCGGTGCCGTTGACCGGAAGCGCGACCCTGACCGGTCCCGGTCCGCGCTCCTCCAGGACGGCCCCGCGCCGGGCGAGGGCCTGATCATCCGCAGACATACCGCGCCTCCACAGCACGCATCGGGAGAGAAAAGAACTATATAAATGGGACGGAAATGTAACATTCATGCATGACTGAGACGGTGTCAGACACCCGCGGGCCTCCGTCGGCACCCTCGATTCCGGCCCCGCCGCGGACGACGTCCCCGGAACCTGCACGGCACGCGGGCACGCTCGTCCGGGCCGGGCCCGGGCCCGGGTCCGAACCGCCCGGCGCGGACGGGCCCGGGGCGGGCACCGGGGCACGACGCGTGGACCGAGACCAGGAGACCCGCCAGGAGAGGCGGCCATGGCTTCCGAGAGAGACCTTCCGACCGAGCCGCTCAGACCGCGCGAAGCGGTGGACCCCGCCATGGCGGTGATCGACACCCACGGCACCGTGACCGGATGGACCCCGGCGGCCGCGGCGCTGCTCGGCCGTCCGGCCGCCGATGTGGTGGGCCGCTCCGCCGCGGCCCTGCTGACCTCCCCCGAGGACGTCTCCCGAGCGGCGGAAGCAGCCGAGCACAGCCGCTCCCGGGGCAGTTGGACCGGCCTGACGACGCTGCTGCACCGCAGTGGCCGCCCGGTGGAAGTGGGGCTGCGGGTCTGCCCGCTGTCCGGCGCGGACGGCCGGAAGTCCTGGCTGGTCGCGGTCGTCGACCTGGGCAGGGCGCCCTCGTGGGTGCTGGGCGGCCCGGTGCTGGAGGCGTTCCTGACCCGCTCACCGCTGAGCATGGCCGTCCTCAGCCCCGATCTGCGATACGTGTGGATCAACGACGAGCTGGAGCGCCTGGGCGGGGTACCGCGGGAGGAGCGCTTGGGCCGCCGCCTGGCCGACACCCTGCCGGGCCTGGACACCCACGCGCTCGAGGCGCAGATGCGGCGGGTGCTGGCGACCGGCGCGCCCGTGATCGACTACGAGTACCGGGGATGGACCCCCGCCGATCCGCACCGGGAGCACGCCTACTCCACGTCCTTCTTCCGGCTCGACGACGCGGACGGTGAAGCGATCGGCCTGTGCTACATGGTCATGGACGTCACCGAGAGGTGGCGGGCGCGCGAGCGCCTCACCCTGATCAACGAGGCAGGCACCCGGATCGGCAGCACGCTCGATGTGGAGCACACGGCACAGGAACTGGCCGACTTCGCCGTTCCGCGCTTCGCGGACTTCGTCACGGTCGACCTGGTGGAATCGGTACTGCGGGGCGAGGAGCCCGCGCCGGACCCGCGCGAGAGCCTGCCCGCATTCCGGCGGGCCGGACTGCGGTCGATCACCGCCGGAACCCCGGAGTCCGTGACCGAGCGCGGCGACCGGACCACCGTGGACCCCGCTTCGCCGTTCGCCCGCGCCTTCCGGTCCGGCGAGGCCCTGATCGACCGGGACCTGGACGGCAACGGCGGCGGCTGGCTGAACCGCGACCCCGAGCGGGTCGAGAAGATCCACCGGTTCGGCATGCACTCGCTGATCGCCGTCCCGGTGCGGGCGCGCGGCACCATCATGGGGGTCGCGACGTTCGTCCGCTCCCGGTACCCGGCCCCCTTCGAGGAGGACGACCTGCTCCTCGCCGAGGACCTGGTCTCCAGGGCCGCGCTGTGCGTGGACAACGCCCGCCGCTACACCCGCGAGCACACCGCGGCCCTCACCCTCCAGCGCAGCCTGCTGCCGCACGCGCTGCGGGGCGGCACCGCCGTCGAGGTGGCCTCCCGCTACCTGCCCTCCGGCGCGCACGACGGAGTGGGCGGCGACTGGTTCGACGTGATCCCCCTGTCGGGTGCCAGGGTGGCCCTCATCGTCGGCGACGTCGTGGGGCACGGCATCAACGCGGCGGCGACCATGGGCCGGCTGCGGACGGCCGTGCACACCCTCGCCGACATGGAACTGCCCCCGGACGAGCTGCTCGCCCGCCTCGACGACCTGGTCATGCGCCTCACGGAGGAGGAGGCCCGCTCGGAGCCGAGCGCGATCACCGTACTGGGCGCCACCTGCCTGTACGCCGTCTACGACCCGGTGACCCGGCGCTGCACGATGGCGCGGGCCGGCCACCCGCCGCCCGCCGTGGTCCGCCCGGACGGCACCGTCTCCTTCGCCGACCTCCCGGCGGGCCCGCCCCTGGGCCTGGGCGGGCTGCCCTTCGAATCGGCCGAGCTGGAACTCCCCGCGGGCAGCCTCGTCGCCCTCTACACCGACGGGCTCGTAGGCGAGTGCGGCCCGGACATCGACGCCGGACTGAGCCGCCTCGAGGAGGTACTGGCGCATCCGGAGCTGCCGCTGGAGAGGCTGAGCTCGGCTGTGATCGACACTCTGCTGTCCACACCGCCGTCCGACGACGCGGCCCTGCTCCTCGCCCGCACCCATGCGCTGACCGCCGACCATGTCGTCTCCTGGGAGCTGCCCTCCGAACCCGCCGTCGTCGCACAGGCCCGCTCCCTGGTCGCCGACCGGCTCCGGGACTGGGGCCTGGAAGGGCTGGTCCTGACCACGGAGCTGATGGCCAGTGAACTGGTGACCAACGCCATCCGGCACGGTGCCGGACCGATCCGGTTGCGGTTGATCCGGCACACCGTCCTCGTCTGCGAGGTCACCGACAGCAGCAGCACCTCCCCCCGGCTGCGCCACCCCCGGACCACCGACGAGGGCGGGCGCGGTCTCTTCCTCGTCGCCCAGCTCAGCCGCCGGTGGGGTACCCGCTACACCGAGGCAGGCAAGCTCATCTGGGCCGAGCAGGACCTCCCCGCCGCGCCGGAAGCCTCCCCGGACCTCCCGGGGCCTCCGCGCGAGGGCCTGCCGGAAGCGCCCGCCGACCTGCCCCCGGCGCCCCGCGGATGAGGCGACGCGTCCCCCCACTGCCGGGGCCGTGGCCGGCTCAGCCGCCGAAGACCGCGAGCGAGACCCACAGGGCCAGGGTGGCGGCCAGCAGGGCGGACGGCACCGTGAGCAGGCCGAGGCGGGTGAAGACCGACAGCTCGACGCTGTGCTCGTACCGGTGGGCGATCCGCCGCCACAGCAGCGTCGCGAGCGAGCCCGCGTAGGTCAGGTTCGGGCCGATGTTGACACCCAGCAGGACGGCCAGCACCGCACCGGGCCCGGAGGATGCTGCCAGGGGGACGAGGACGAGCGCGGCGGGCAGGTTGTTGATCAGGTTGGCGAGCACCGCCGCGACGGCAGCGGTGCCGAGCAGCGCGGGCAGCGTCGTCCCGGTGGGCAGCACCGTGTCGAGCGCGTCGCCGAGACCGTTGTCGACCACGGCCCGTACGACCACACCCAGCGCGAGCACGAAGGCGAGGAACGGCACGGCTGCCGCGCCTGCGATCTCCGCCGGGGTGGTGCGGCGGCGGGCCAGGGCCCGGACGGCCAGCACGGCCGCGCCGGCCGTCGCGGCCCACACCGGGTCGATGCCGGGCGCGGAGGCCGCGCCGAACCCGGCCAGCGTCGCGGCCACCGTCACCAGTGCGAACAGCGGCAGTTCCGGTGCCTCCGCGCTCTCGGCCGGTCCCGGGGGAGCATCGAGATCCGCGGCGAAGAAGCGGCGGAAGACGGCGTACTCGACGGCGACGGCGGCCAGCCACGGCAGCAGCATCAGCAGGGCGAAGCGGGTGAAGCCCAGGCCCGTCGCGGTGAACGCGAGCAGGTTCGTCAGGTTGGACACCGGCAGCAGCAGCGAGGCGGTGTTGGACAGATGGGCGCTCGCGTACAGGTGCGGTCGCGGCCGGGCCCCCATACGGGCCGCGGTGGCGAACACCACCGGCGTCAGCAGCACCACGGTGGCATCCAGGCTGAGAGCGGCGGTCACCACCGAGGCGAGCGCGAAGACCGCCCCCAGCAGCCGGCGCGGCCCTCCCCGTGCCCAGCGGGCCATCCAGGTGCCGCAGGCGTGGAAGAGCCCCTCGTCGTCGCAGAGTTTCGCGAGGACGAGCACCGCGGCCAGGAAGCCGATCACCGGTCCGAGCCGGGCGGCTTCCTCGCCCACGTCCGCGAGCGGAATCGCGCCGACGGCGATCACCAGCACGGCCGCGGGCGCCGCGAACGTCACCTCCGACCGGCCATGGGGCCGGCCGACGGCGCACACCAGGACCACGGCCAGGGCGGCGACGGACAGCAACTCGAGCAGCATGGTCCCGATCATCCTCGCCGCCCCCGGTCCGGGTCCGGGCACCCCGCGGGTAGCGTGACCCGCCGCCGAAGGGCGACCGGAGCGTGCGGCGACACCCTCCGCGGCCGGACGGACGGGCTGCCCCTGCGGGGCGGTGCCGCCTGCGGGCCGTTCCCCGCCGCTGGACGGGGGCACCGGCACCGCTCGGACGGTGGAGCGAATTCCGTACCCGCCGGCCCTGCTGACCGGGTGATCCGGCGAAGCGCCGCGTTTGCCGAGCTCAAAAAGGGCCACCCAGTCAAATGACATGACTTCGGCACGGCACGGCGCACGGAACCGCTCGGGCACCGCCACGGCCCGGCTGCGGCACGGCAGGGGACCGCGGGCCGCCGGGCGGCGCGGCCCGGCGGAGCACCGGCACCATCGGCACCCGGCGGCGGGCGAGGCGCCGCGCGGGTGCCGGATTCCTCCCGGAGCGGTGCCGCACCGGCCGAAGCGCATCCTCCTGCTTCACCGGTGGAGACGGAGACCTGCCGGGCCCTCGGATCGGCCCGGCAGCCGGTCCGACGCGAGCGGGGTGCCGGGGGGCGGCAACACCGTCCACCGGCGCGCCGCTGCCGGGGCCGGTGCCCTCGCTGCGTTCCAGTGGTGAAACCAGCGCCCGCGCGACCGCGGGCGCCCGCGACGAGAAGGAGTCAGAAGCGATGGCGGAAGCGGACCGCATGCCGACGACGACGGATGCCGGCATCCCCGTCGAAAGCGACGAGCATTCCCTCACCGTCGGGCCCGGGGGGCCGGTCCTGCTCCAGGACGCCTACCTGATCGAGCAGATGGCGCAGTTCAACCGGGAACGGATCCCCGAGCGCCAGCCGCACGCCAAGGGCAGCGGCGCGTTCGGGCACTTCGAGGTGACCGGCGACGTCACCGCCTACACCAAGGCGGCCCTCTTCCAGCCCGGTGCCCGCACCGAGCTGGTGACGCGGTTCTCGACCGTGGCCGGCGAGCGGGGCAGCCCCGACACCTGGCGGGATCCGAGGGGCTTCGCGGTGAAGTTCTACACCAGCGAAGGCAACTACGACATGGTCGGCAACAACACGCCGGTCTTCTTCGTCAAGGACCCGATGAAGTTCCAGCACTTCATCCGGTCGCAGAAGCGCCGCGCCGACAACAATCTGCGCGACCACGACATGCAATGGGACTTCTGGACTCTCTCTCCCGAGTCCGCCCACCAGGTCACCTGGCTGATGGGCGACCGCGGGATCCCCCGCAGCTGGCGCCACATGAACGGCTACACCTCGCACACCTACATGTGGATCAACGCCTCGGGGGAGCGCTTCTGGGTCAAGTACCAGTTCAAGACCGACCAGGGCATCGAGTTCTTCACTCAGCACGAGGGAGACCAGATGGCCGCGGCCGACACCGACTACCACACCCGCGACCTGTTCGAACACATCCGCGACGGGCAGTACCCGAGCTGGACCATGTACGTGCAGGTGATGCCCTATCAGGAGGCAGCGGACTACCGGTTCAACCCCTTCGACCTGACCAAGGTGTGGCCGCACGGCGACTACCCGCTGATCGAGGTCGGCAGGATGACGCTGGACCGCAACCCGACCGACAACCACGCCCAGATCGAACAGGCCGCCTTCCAGCCCAACAACCTGGTGCCCGGCATCGGACCGAGCCCGGACCGCATGCTGCTGGCCCGGCTGTTCTCCTACGCGGACGCGCACCGCCACCGCATCGGCGGCAACTACCAGCAGCTCCCCGTCAACGCCCCGGTCGTTCCCGCGCACACCTACTCCAAGGACGGGGCGATGGCCTACCGGCTGACCACCGACCCGGTGTACGCACCCAACTCCAAGGGCGGGCCGGCGGCCGACACCGACCGGTACGGCACACCGCCCAGCTGGTACGCGGACGGTGAGATCACCCGGGCGGCGTACGTCTCGCATCCCGAGGACGACGACTGGGGCCAGGCAGGCACCCTGGTGCGCGAGGTGATGGACGACGCCGCCCGGGACCGCCTGGTGGACAACGTGGTGGGGCACCTGCTCAACGGCGTCACCGACCCCGTGCTGCAGCGGGCGTTCCAGTACTGGCGCAACATCGACGCCGGGGTCGGCGCCCGCATCGAGGAGGGGGTGCACGCCAAGCGGCACGAGAAGGACCCGAAGGCCGCGCAGCAGGGCAACCCCGCCCGGGAGAGCATGCAGGTCAAGGCGTGACGCCGCGCTGAGAGATCCGGGTCCCCGCCGCCGCGGGGACCCGGAGCGGGACGGTCGGGCGCGGGCCCCTGCCGCACCGGCCCCGGCGGGTTGCGAGGCGCCCGTCGGCGTCCTCAGACCGTCCGCGCCGCGCCGGAACCGCGGGGCGGGGAGCCGTGCGCGGGGGAGCCGACCGGGCGCCCTCCGGTCTCCAGGAAGCGGGCCAGCGGCAGGGTCGCCGCCCCCACCGTGACGGCGTCCGGCCCCAGCCTGCCCAGCTCGATCGCGGTGCGCCCCGCGGGGTGGGCCAGTGCGCGTGCCCGGGCGGCCTCGCGCACGGCGGGCAGCAGTCGGGCGCCCAGCAGGAGGCCGGCCCAGCCGGCCAGCACGATACGTTCCGGGCTGAAGAGGTTGACGAGGTTGGCGATGCCGGCGCCCAGGTGCTCGGCGGTCTCGGCCAGCACCGCCTCGGCCGCGTCATCGCCCGCCGCCAGCAGTTGCGCCAGCCCCGCCTCCTGGTCGCCCTGCGGGCTGCCTCCGGCCTCGCGCCAGCGCTCGAGCACGGCTGCCGCTCCCACATACGCCTCCAGGCACCCCGCCGCCCCGCAACGGCAGGCGCGGCCGCCCGCGCGGAGCGTGGTGTGCCCCCATTCGGCAGCTCCGCGGAAGCCGGGTCCGTAGGCGCCGCCCTCGGTGATGACACCCGCGCCCACACCCGAGCCGAGGAGGGCCACGACCGCGTCCCGCGCGCCCCGCCCGGCGCCGAACCACATCTCGGCCTGACCCAGGGTCTTGGCGCCGTTCGACACCAGCAGCGGGATCTCGTCGGGCAGTTCCGCCTCGGTGCGCAGCAGCTCCTCCAGCGGAACCGCGTCCCAGCCCACGGTCTGCCCGTGCACCACCGCGCCGCCCGCCGCGCCGCGGTCGACGATGCCGGGTACACCGACACCCACGCCCAGCGTCGGTCCCAGCGGCTGCGGCGGCATCGAGCCCGCGGCGCTCTCCCGTACCGCGGCGAGACCGTCCGCGATCAGCCGCACCACGTGCGCGGCCTGGTGGCCGCCGTCGTGCAGGGGGTATTCGGCACGGGCGTGTTCGTCCAGCGCAAGGTTGAAGAATTCAACGCGTACCCGGGTCTCTCCCACATCCACGCCGATCAGCGTCCCGGCCCCGGGTGCCACCCGCAGCAGGGTACGCGGCCGGCCGCCCTCGGACTCGGCGGAACCCGCCTCCTCCAGCAGGCCCTCGCCGAGCAGTTCGGCGGTGACGTTGCTGACCGACGCGGAGCTCAGGCCGGTGGCCGGGACCAACTCCTGTCGGCTCAGGGGTCCTTCGAAGTACAGGTGGCGCAGCGTGCTGGAGCGGTTGGTGCGGCGCAGATCACGCACTGTCCGCCGGTTCTCCTGGCGCATGTGACTCCCTTCCCCGCGCAATCTACCCGTGCGCGACGTCTTGACGACCCCTTCTTCCACCACTTAACTCACGACCCAAGAAAAGTGCGAGCCGCCTTCAGGTGTTCAACGCTCGCCTCCTCACCTCCCGGAGGACTGTCCGCCATGCGCAGATTCCGTACCGCGGCCGCAGCCGCGCTCGTCACCGCCCTGACCGCGGCCGCATCCGGCTGCGGAGGCGGCTCGGCCACCAACAGCGGGGGCAGCAACGACAACCCCGGCGAACTCACCTACTGGGCCACCAACCAGGGTTCGAGCATCGAAGCCGACAAGAAGGTCCTGGCCCCGGAGCTGAAGAAGTTCGAGAAGCGGACCGGCATCGAGGTCAAGCTGGAGGTCGTGCCCTGGTCCAACCTCCTGGACCGGATCCTGGCCGCGGCCTCCTCCGGGCAGGGCCCGGACGTCCTCAACATCGGCAACACCTGGTCCTCCTCGCTGCAGAAGAGCAAGGCACTGCTCCCGTTCGACGACGCGCGCTTGGCCGACGTCGGCGGTGCCGACCGGTTCAGCAAGGCGGCGCTGGCCGCCACCGGAGCCGAGGGCAAGCCCCCGGCCGCGGTGCCGCTGTACTCGCTGACCTACGCGCTCTACTGGAACAAGAAAATGTTCCGCCAGGCGGGGATCGACGGCCCGCCGGTCACCTGGGACGAACTCGTCGCCGACGGGAAGAAACTCACCCGCGGCGGCCGCCACGGACTCGCCGTCGAGGGCGGCAACCCGGTCGAGAACGCCCACCACGCCTTCGTCTTCGGCAAGCAGCACGGTGCCGACTTCTTCGACGAGAGCGGCCGCCCCACCTTCGACAAGCCCGGCAACGTCAAAGCCGTCAAGCAGTACGTGGACTTCCTGGCCGAGGACGGCATCGCGGCCAAGGGCAACGCGGAGTACGCGCAGAACCAGTCGGTGAAGGACTTCGCCACCGGCAAGGCCGGAATGCTGCTGTGGCAGGCGGCCCGTACCTCGCTGCTGGCGCACGGGATGAAGCCGGACGAATACGGCATCGCACCGGTCCCCTTCCAAAGCCGGCAGGACGCCACGGCCTCCGGCGGCACGACCAAGGTCAACTCCATGGTCGCGGGCATCAACATCGGTGTCTTCAACCACACCGACAACCTCGACGGTGCCATGAAGTTCGTGTCCTTCATGACCTCCACGAAGGAGCAGCGCATCCTCACCGACGCCTACGGCTCCGTCTCACCGGTGCTGGAGGCCCAGCAGGCGAAGCCGCGGGACAAGGACGAGGCCGTGCTGCGCTCCGTGCTCTCCTCCAGCGCCGCACCGCTGCCCCAGGTACCGGACGAGTCGAAGTTCGAGACCCTGGTGGGCACGGCGGTCAAACGGCTCTTCGCCGACGCCGCCGCGGGCCGGCCGGTCACCGAGAAGACGGTGCGCGAGGCCCTCACCAAGGCCCAGCAGCAGATGGGGAAGTGACCCGGCCGTGACCGCGGACCCCGCTCCCCGCACCCCGGCGCCGCCTGCGGGCGACACCGCCCGCGGCCCCAACCGGGCGGCCCCTGCCCCGGCTCCGGGGCACCCGCCGGCAGAGCCAGGAGACCCGGCTCTGTCCCGGGCGAAGCGCCCGGCGGCCGGCTCCCCGCTGCGCGACCGGGTCCGCAGCGCGGGACTGCCCTATCTGCTGCTGCTCCCGGCGCTGGCGCTCGAACTCCTCATCCACCTGGTGCCGATGGCCACCGGCATCGTGATGGCCTTCAAGGATCTGACCCAGGAGTACATCAGCGACTGGAGCGCAGCCCCCTGGGCCGGACTGGACAACTTCCGGGTCGCCGTGGACTTCGACACACCGGTAGGCGAGGCGCTGCTGCGCTCGTTCGCCGTCACCTGCGGCTTCACCGTCCTGGCCGTCGGCCTCTCCTGGCTGCTCGGAGTCACCGCGGCCATCCTGATGCAGGATGCCTTCCGGGGCCGGGGCCTGCTGCGCGCCCTCTTCCTCACCCCGTACGCGCTGCCCGTGTACGCGGCCGTCATCACCTGGTCCTTCCTGCTCCAGCACGACAACGGACTGCTCAACCACATCCTCCACGACCAGCTCGGACTCACCGACGGCAAGCCGTTCTGGCTGGTCGGCGACAACAGCTTCGTCGCGCTGCTGCTCGTGGCGGTCTGGCGCACCTGGCCGTTCGCCTTTCTGCTGCTCACAGCGGCGCTGCAGAACGTATCCGCCGACCTCTACGAGGCGTCCGCCCTCGACGGAGCCGGAATGTGGCGGCAGATCCGGCACATCACCCTGCCCGCGCTGCGTCCCGTCAACCAGGTGCTGGTGCTGGTGCTGTTCCTGTGGACGTTCAACGACTTCAACGTCCCGTTCGTGCTGTTCGGCAAGTCCGCTCCGCAGTCCGCCGACCTGGTCTCGCTGCACATCTACCAGTCGTCCTTCGTCACCTGGGACTTCGGCGCCGGCTCGGCGATGTCCGTGCTGCTCCTGCTGTTCCTGCTGCTGGTGACGGCCGGCTACCTGCTGCTGACCAACCGGGGGAGAGGATCCGCCGATGTCTGACACGGTCACCGCGCACCGGGCGTCCGGCCCCGCGGCCCGGCGCCGCAGCCCGACGGCCCTGCCGAGGTCCTTCGTGTGGACCCGCCGCATCGTGCTGACCCTGCTGGCGGTCTTCACCGCGACCCCGCTGTACGTCATGGTCAGCAGCTCGCTCAAGCCCCTCGAAGAGGTCTCCGGCGCCTTCCGCTGGATTCCGGCCGAACTGACGCTGCAGCCGTACCGGGACATCTGGCGCACCGTGCCGCTGGGCCGCTACTTCCTGAACTCGCTGATCGTCTCCGCCTCGGCGACGGCCTGTTCTGTGGCGGTCGCGGTCTTCGCCGCCTACGCCGTCAGCCGCTACCGGTTCCGCGGCAGGCAGGTCTTCACCGTCACAGTGCTCTCCACCCAGATGTTCCCCGGCATCCTGTTCCTGCTCCCGCTCTTCCTGCTGTTCGTGAACGTCGGCAACGCCACCGGGCTGGCCCTGTACGGCTCCCGGGGCGCGCTGATCCTCACCTACATGACCTTCACCCTGCCGCTGTCCATCTGGATGCTGGCCGGCTATTTCGCCTCCATCCCCCGGGACCTGGACGAGGCCGCCCTGGTGGACGGCTGCGGACCGCTGGGGGCGCTCTTCCGCGTCCTCATCCCCGCTGCCGTGCCCGGCATCATCGCCGTCACCGTCTACTCGTTCATGACCGCCTGGGGAGAGGTGCTGTTCGCCTCGGTGATGACCAACGACGCGACCCGCACGCTCTCCATCGGACTGCAGGGATACGCCACCCAGACCGAGGTCTACTGGAACCAGGTCATGGCCGCCTCGCTGGTCGTCAGCGTGCCCGTCGTCGCCGGATTCCTCCTCCTGCAGCGCTACCTCGTCGCCGGGCTG
Organism: Streptomyces sp. NPDC006925; assembly: GCF_042869575.1. Taxonomy (NCBI): domain Bacteria; kingdom Bacillati; phylum Actinomycetota; class Actinomycetes; order Kitasatosporales; family Streptomycetaceae; genus Streptomyces; species Streptomyces sp. NPDC006925. Next base: position 103,253 of record NZ_JBIAGB010000017.1, on the reverse strand, counting down.
ACCGCCGGCGCCGTCAAGTGACCGACCACACCGCCCGGCTCCCGCACCCCGGCCCGGCGCATCCCGAAAGGACCTCTGTGCCCGAGACGCATTTCGCAGCGCACCTCGACGCCCTCCCCGACGACTTCCTCTGGGGCGCCGCCACCGCCGCCTATCAGGTGGAGGGCGCCGTCGACGAGGACGGCCGCAAGCCCTCCATCTGGGACACCTTCAGCCACACCCCGGGCAGGGTCGACGGCGGTGACACCGGGGACGTGGCCTGCGACCACTATCACCGCTGGCGCGAGGACCTCGGCCTGCTGGGCGAACTGGGCCTGGACGCCTACCGGTTCTCCATCGCCTGGCCCCGCGTCCTGCCGGACGGCGGCGGCACCGTCAACGAGCCGGGCCTGGCCTTCTACGACCGGCTCACCGACGCGCTGCTGGAGGCGGGCATCACCCCCTTCCCCACGCTCTACCACTGGGATCTGCCCCAGGCACTCCAGGACCGGGGCGGCTGGCCCGCCCGGGAGACCGCGGAGCGCTTCGCCGCCTACACGGCCGTCGTCGCCGACCGCCTCGGAGACCGCATCCAACACTGGTGCACCCTCAACGAGCCGCTGTGCTCGGCCTGGATCGGCCACTACGAAGGCCGGATGGCACCCGGCCGCACCGACATCGCCGACGCCGTGCGGGCCTCCTTCCACCTCCACCTCGGACACGGACTCGCCGTCCAGGCGCTGCGCGCCGCGGTCCCCGGCGCGCGGGTGGGCATCGTCAACAACCTCACCCACTGCGAACCCGCCTCCGGCAGCGCGGCGGACGCCGAGGCCGCACGGCGCGCCGACGGGCACGTCAACCGCTGGTGGATGGACCCGCTGCACGGCCGCGGCTACCCGCAGGACATGGTCGAGCTGTACGGGACGGAGCCGCCGCAGCGCCCCGGCGACGCAAAGACCGTCGCCGAGCCGCTGGACTGGCTCGGACTCAACTACTACTTCCGCAACGTGCTCCGCGACGACCCCGCGGGTCCTTTCCCCCGGGCCCGGTCCGCCGAACTGCCCGCCGGAGCACGTGTGACCGGTATGGGCTGGGAGGTGCACGCCGAGGGGCTGGCCAAGACCCTGCGCCGGATGACGGACGACTACGGGGCACGCTGCCTCTACGTCACCGAGAACGGCGCCGCCTACCCGGACACCGTCGGCCCCGACGGACAGGTACACGACCCCGAGCGCACCCGCTACCTGGAAGAGCACCTGGCCGCCTGCGTCCGCGCCGTGCGCCAAGGGGTGCCGCTGCGGGGATACTTCGCCTGGTCGCTGCTGGACAACTTCGAATGGGCCTACGGGTACGCGCAGCGCTTCGGCCTCGTCCACGTCGACTACGCCACCCAGCGGCGGACCGTCAAGACCAGCGGCCGCCGCTACGCCGACCTCGTCCGCACCCACCGCGCCCGCCGGAACCGCGCCGCTTAGCCCGGTGGGCGCCGCCGGAACCGCCTGAGGGCGGCTGCCGTCACAGCGGTGCCGGGAACCCGCCGCCGCGAGGGGGCGGTCCGCCCCATTCATCCTCCGGGAGGTCGTATGCGGGTCCGATCACAGCGCTCCGCCGGACTGCTCGCCGCGGCAACCCTGACCGCCGCCGCGCTGGGCGCGGGTGCCGGCTGCGGCCCGCAGCAGGCCGGGGACGCTTCTGGCGACGGCGGCAGCCGGGCGCGCGCCGACCGAGCCCGGCAGGTCGCCGCCGCCTGGGACGGCTCCCGCGCCGCCGCCGCGTGGCGCGCCGGGTATCACCCTCTGGGCGAGGTGGTCCGCACGCCGCGCGGCGGCCTGCACAGCAGCGCCGACGAAGAGGCGTACCGCAGCGGCAGCTTCGTCCTCCGGGGAGAGCTGCCGGAGGCCGAGCGGACGAGCGGCCGGGTGGTGCCGGACGGCGGCCGGTCGCTCACCCGGCCGCTGATCCCGGCGGACGAGGCGTTAGAGGCGCTGAAGCGCAGCACCACCGAGCCCCATCTGACGGTGACCGGGGCGAAGCCGGGAGAGGCGAGCGTGGCCACCGGCCAGGGACGGGCGACCGTCCCCGCCTGGCTGTTCACCCTGAAGGGCTACGACGCTCCGCTGGTGCGGGCCGCCGCCGTCCCCTCCGCGCTGCCGCGCTCGCCGATCGGGCACACCCCCGGCTCCCGCAGCTCCCTCGAACACCTGGTGCGGATCTCCCCCGACGGGCGGTCGGTCACCGTGGCCGCCCGGCACGGGGTCTGCGACGACGGTGCGCGAGTGGAGGCGCGGGAGTCGTCCGGCAGCGTGGTACTGACCGCCTCCGTCAAGGAGCGCGAGGACCGGGAACCGGGTGCCCTGTGCACCAAGCAGGCCGTCCGCCAGCAGGTGACGGTGCCCCTGCGGCGGCCCCTGGAGGACCGCGTCCTGCTCGACGCGGACTCCGGCCGGCCGGTTCCCTTCCGCTCCCGGCTCGGGCCGACACCGAGCTGGAGCTGACCTCTCGGGCACGCTGTCGTCGCTGAACTCCGCTGAACGCGCGCGGTCTCCCGGGGCGCCCCCGAGGGCCGGGCAGGTTCCGGGCCGTGGTCCTGGCCGCGCGGGCCGCCGGATACGGCTGGGGCAGCGGGGCGCAGGCAGCGCGGGCGGCACCGAACACCGCGGTGCGTGGCATCCGTGCGGCAGGCGGCGGCGGTGGCGAGCACCCCTCACCTGTCGTCGGTGACGAGCCGGCGGGCCGCCTGGGCGAACGCGTGTACGCGAGCTGTGGCGTTTTCGCTGCGCCAGATCAGCCCCCAGCGCAGCGGCGGGGCGTCTTCGATGCGGACGTAGGCGACATCCGGCCTGACGTAGTAACGGCGGGCCTGGGCGCCCACCGGGAAGACGCCGAGACCTGCGCCGACCAGGGTGAGGATCTCCATGAACGTCGACGCGGACGGCCCCGGTGCGATGGGCTTCCCGGACGGGGTGGTCCTCGGCGTCCGGTCCGCGCGCAGGGACTCGGGCAGGTTGTCGGGGAGCTGGAGCAGCGTGACGCGGGCGAGATCCTCCATCCGCAGCGAAGCACGGCGCGCGAACGGGTGCCCTGCCGGGACTGCCAGCAGCCGGGCCTCCGCCACCAGCACCGGACCCGCAACGATGCCCGGGTCCTCGAACGGGAAGGTGGCCAGTGCCAGGTCGACCTCCCCGTCCCGCAGCCACGGCATCAGGTCGGTCATCTGCGCTTCGCGCAGGAGGACGTCGCAATCGGAGTGCTGGTGCCGGAATTCCTCGCCGGCACCGGCGAGCAGCTGTCCACCCGCGGCGCCGACGAAGCCGATACGCAGCGTGCCGGTGAGGCCGCGGCCGGTGGCGACGGCCTGCTCGAACGCCGCGGTGACTTGTTCCCAGGCGGGACGCAGGCTCGCGCACAGCCGGCGTCCGGCAGGAGTCAGCTCGACGCGCCGACTGGTGCGGTTGAACAGCGGAACCCCGGTGCGGCGCTCCAGCTTGCTGATCGTCTGGCTGATCCGGGCGGGGGAGACCCGCAGCCGCTCGGCGGTCCGGCCGAAATGCAGCTCCTCGGCGAGCACCAGCAGTGTCTCGACCTCGTACCGCTCCAGCATGAGCCCCCTGCCCTCCGGTGTTCCCCACCCGCGCGCGGTGCCGGGCGGCGGCCGGTCACCGTTGCCCGCGGTGCGCAGCATTATTTACCCACGCTTCACGGTCCCTGCGCGGAAGCGCATTGATCCGGCCCGCGCGCTCGCCGAGTCTGTATCCCCTCGGAGGTCCTCCACCGTCGCGAAGGAGCTGCTGTGTTCGTCACCACCCCGCAGGCGAGGGCCGCCCCGACCGCACCACGTCCGCTCTGCTGAAGAACCCCCGCGACGTCGAACTGGAGCGCGACGGCGCACGCTGGACAGTCCGCCGGATGCGGATCCGCAACGCCTGGTGGACGGGCGACCCCGCCGCGCTCATCGCCTGACCACCCCGATCCGCGGGCCCGCCGCGGGCGGCGGGCCGACACCCGCCGCGCCCGACCCGCCGTCCGGGCCACCCGCCCCTGCTCACACGAGGACACGCCATGAACGAGCCCCGCACCATCACCGATCACCGCGCCCTGCGCACCGCCGTCCGAGGCCCGGTCACACTGCCGGACGACCCCGGCTTCGACGAGGCGCGGCGTCCCTGGAACCTGGCCGTCGAACAGCCTGTCGCTGCCGTGGTCGAGGCGGCCGACGCCGACGACGTGGCCGCACTCGTGCGCCATGCCCGCAGCACCGGCACCGGTATCGCCACCCAGCCCAATGGGCACGGTGCCACCGGACGCACAGCCGGTTGCATCCTGTTGCGCACCGGCCGACTGGACGCCCTGGAGATCGACCCGGTCCGCCGCCGGGCCCGAGTGGGAGCGGGCGTGCCCTCCGGCAGGGTCCAGGCCGCCGCCGCACGCCACGGACTCACCGGCCTGCCCGGCAGCTCCCCGGTGGTCAGCGTCGCCGGGGTGGCGCTGGGCGGCGGACTGAGCTGGTTCGGCCGCAAGTTCGGTTGGGTCGCCGACAGCGTCACCGCCTTCGACATCGTGGACGCCGAGGGGGAGCAGCGGCGCGTCACCGGCGACAGCGATCCGGACCTGTTCTGGGGCCTGCGGGGCGGCGGCGGGGATCTGGCCGTCGTCACGGCACTCGAACTCGCCCTGCACCCCGCGCCGGAGCTGTACGGCGGCAGAGTCCTGTGGGCCGCCGAGCACGCCGGCGCGGTGCTCGAGGTGTACCGACAGCTCACGGCTGCGGCTCCCGATGAGCTGACGCTCTGGTTCGACCTGCTGCACTTCCCCGGGGCCGCGCCCATGGTGGCGGTGGACGCCACCCACCTCGGTGCGGAGCGCGAAGCGAAGGAACTCCTCGGTCCCTTGGACGGTCTGCCGCGGCCGCTGTCGGACAGCAGAAGCGTCATGCCGGTATCCGCGCTCGGCTCCATCACGGCGGAGCCCACCGAGCCCGGCGCCGGACTCTCCCGCGGTGAACTCCTGACCGCACTGGATGAACGGGCTGCCGGGGCACTCCTCGCCGAGCCGGTGGCGCCGCTGCTGAGTGTCCAGGTCAGACACCTGGGCGGCGCCCTCGCGCAGCCGTCCGGGAGCCCGCACGGACCGCTGACCGAGCCGTACGCGCTCTACTTGTTCGGCGTCCCCACCGATCCGGTGGCCGCCGAGGCGGTGACCACCAAGCAGCGTGCGCTCGCGGAGGCTCTCCCCGTCAGCGGACGGGCGCCGCTGTCGTTTCTCGCTCCGGGCGAGGCGATCGAGAAGGCGCTGCCCCCGGCCGCACTGGACCGGATCCGCGCTCTCAAGCACCACCGTGACCCGGACCGCCTCTTCCGCAGCAACTTCCCCCTGCTGCCCTGACCGCCCGTCCGGAGCGGCCGAGCGGTCACCGCCCGGCATACCGGGGGACGGCCGTCCCCCGGTATGCCGGGTGCCCGGAACCGCACCGGTCAGCGTCCCGCGACCACGTCACGGACGAGGCCGATCAGCGCGGGGATCGCCGGGTGGGCCGGTACGTCGCGGTGCCAGGCCAGCACCAGCGGAACCGGCGGCGCGTCGGTCAGCGGGCGGTAGGCGAGCGTCGGCTGGGAGTGCAGTCCGGGCGTCGCCGAGGTCGTGATGCCCACCGCCCGGCCGGCGGCGATCACGGTCAGCCACTCGTCCGTGTTGGCCACCTCCAGCGTCCGCGCGGGCCGGGCGTCGGCGGGCCACAGGTCCAGGGTGGTGGTGCCCGCGACGGTGTTCAGCGCGATCGGCCAGGCCGCGAGGTCCGCCAGGGTGAGCGTGTCGCGGTGCGCGAGGCTGCTGCCCTCGGGGACCACGGCCACGCGTTCCTCCTCCAGCAGGAGCTCCGTGATCATGCCGGGCAGCGGGACCCGGCCCCGCAGCAGTGCGGCGTCCACCCTGCCCCGGGTGAGTCCGGCCGTGCGGTCGTCGATCCGGCGCAGCTCCAGCGGCACCTCGGGGTGCTCCTGGTCCCAGCGGCGCAGCAGCGGGACGGTCCAGCTCCCGAGCGCGGCCCACGGATGCCCGAGGCGCAGCGGCCGGGCCGCGGACAGCGAACGGGGGTCGAAGGCCGCGTCCGCGGCGGCCAGCGCGGTCGCGGCGCGGTCGCGGAAGGTGCGGCCGGCCGCGGTGAGGTCGAGATGGTGGGTGGAGCGGTCGATCAGGCGTACGCCGAGATGGTCCTCCAACTGGCGCAGCGTCCGGGAGAGCGCGGGCTGGCCGGTGTGCAGCCTGGCGGCGGCACGCGTGATGCTGCCTTCCTCGGCGATGGCGAGGAAGGCCCGCAGATGGCGCAGCTCCATAGTCATGCCTGTGAAGCATAACCGCAGAGCATTCGGCATTTCACGGCGCAGGGGTCGGCGCGTAGCGTGAGCCGCATGACACATACGGGTTCCGGGGTGGAGACCGCGGGCGACGGATCCGCGACAGCGCCCGGCACGGTTGCGGCAGGCGGGGCGGGATCCGCCCGCGTGCCTGCGGGGGTCGGCAGCCTCGGCGGCATCGGGCTGGTGCTGGCCGGCGCGTTCTCCGTGCAGTTCGGTTCGGCCGTCGCGGCCCTGCTCTTCCCGCGTGCCGGAGCCCTGGGGGTGGTGGCACTGCGGGTGACGCTCGCGGCCGTACTGCTGCTGGTGGTCTGCCGCCCCCGGCTGCGCGGGCACAGCCGCGCTGACTGGGCCGTGGTGGTCGCCTTCGGGCTGGCGCTCGCCGGTATGAACACCCTGTTCTACCAGGCGGTCGACCGGATTCCGCTCGGTCCGGCGGTGACGTTGGAAGTGCTCGGTCCCCTCGCGCTGTCCGTCGTCACCGCGCGCAAGGCGCTGAGCCTGGTGTGGGCGGGGCTGGCACTCGCGGGCGTCTTCCTGCTCGGCCGGAGCGGTTTCGACACGCTGAGCCCGGACGGCGTCGCCTTCGCGCTGGGTGCCGGCGCCATGTGGGCGGCCTACATCGTCTTCAACTCCCGGACCGGGGCCCGCTTCCCGCGGCTGGACGGACTTGCCGTGGCGATGGCGGTGGCCGCGCTCGTCAGCCTGCCGCTGGGGATCGGGTCGGCGGGCGGTGTGCTGCTGGAGCCGGAGGTGCTGGGGCTCGGGCTGGCGGTGGCGCTGCTGTCCTCGGGAGTGCCCTACACCCTGGAGTTGCTGGCGCTGCGCCGGCTGCCTGCGGCGACGTTCGCGGTGCTGATGAGTCTGGCTCCCGGGATCGCGGCACTGGCGGGGTTCCTGGTGCTGGGCCAGGAACTCACGGCCGTGCAGTGTCTGGCCGTCGCCCTGGTGATCGGAGCCAGCGCGGGCGCGGTGCGCAGCGGGGGCGCGGACCGGAAGTGACGCGGGGCCCGCCGCGGCTTCCGCGGCGGGCCGTGCGTGCTCGGACCGGTGGCGCCGGGGCCCGGCGCAGCGCGCCGGCCCCGGCGGCGGTTCGGCTACCCGGTCGTGCAGGCGCCGGTCGCGCAGGCGTCGAGCCAGGCATACCAGTCCTGGTCGTACCGCGAACCGATGGTCTCCTCCAGGTATCGGCGGGCGGTGCCCCAGGCGCCCGTCCGGTAGGAGGCCAGCACCGCGTCCACCGCGCCGGGGTGTTCCTCCAGCATGTACCGCACGGCCAGGTACCCCCAGCGGTAGGTGCGGTCGGCGTCGGTGTTCCCGTAGGTGGTGTCGAACAGCGTGCTCAGCGGGTAGGTCCTGCTGCCCGCCCGGTCGATCGCCTCGTCGTAGCGGAGTCGGCGGTAGGAGTAGGACACGTACTCCGCGAAGCCCTCGATCCACCAGACCGTGGGAGTGGAGGTCCCGGCCGCGAAGTCGCCGTACATGTCGAAGCGGCCGTCGAGATAGTGCGTGTACTCGTGGTTGAGGTTCCAGATCCGGAAGTCCGGCCGCAGCCACTCGGCCTCGTAGGCGAGGAAGCGGGGCAGGTTGCCGGCTGCCGACGGGTCGCCCTCCAGGTACATGCCACCGTTGTCGGTGTCGATGCCGTAGAGGGCACCCGCGTAGATCCGGTAGTCGCGGCTGGAGTCGAAGACGACGACCTCGATGCTGCTGTTCCCGTCGTCCGCGACCGGCCCGCTGTCCCGGGCGACCCGGTGGAAGTACGCGTCCTGCCCGTTGAGGCTGTCGCAAGCGGCGCTGAAGTCCTCGGCGCTCATCTCCTGGGCGACCATGGTGATGCTGTCACTGCAGGGCTTCCTGTCCTTGAGTACGGCCTCCGTCAGCTTGCCCTTGAGGTCGCAGACGCCGTAGTACGCGCACCTGTCCCTGTCGTACGCGTCCGCCGTCTCCGCGACACCCACCCACAGTGCGGCGGTGTCGCCGGTGATGTCACCGGCGTCCAGCAGGTCCTTCACCAGCGGCCGGACCGTGCCGCGCAGCGCGGCGTGCTGGAGGAACCGCCCCAGTTCGCGCCCCGCGTTGTAGGTGAGGAAGTAGCGCTCCCCGCCCAGCAGGCCGAGGTGGTCGCGTGCGAAGGCGTGCAGGGTCCACAGGACGCGCGGATCCCGCTGCACGGCCCGGACGAAGTCGGGCATCTGATGGCCCCGCCACAGCACCCCGTAGGCGTTGTTGACGGCGTTGACCATCCAGTACTTGTCGTCGTAGGAGCTGTCGTAGCCGGTCAGCATCCGCTTGACGACGTCGAGGTAGTGCGCGTTCTCCTCCGCGCTGTCGATGAGGGTGACCGCCTCGGACAGGATCTCGCCGTTGGCGTCCGTGACGTCGTGGGAGTGCGCCGAGCCGAAGAAGGCGTCGAGCCCGCCCCGTAGAGCCGTCTTCAGCTCCGGCCCGTAGGTGCCGACGTCCTGCTCGTGGTACCAGTGCACGTAGTAGCCGGCCCGCAGGAAGAGCACGAGTTGCGGCATACCGGTGCTGCCGTTTCCCGGATAGGAGACGGAGCGGCTGCGCAGCGCGTCTGCGGCGGTCACCATCTGCTCCTCGCGGAAGGCGCCGTGTGCGTCGCTTCCGGTCAGGCCGAAGAGGGAATTGACGCAGCCCGTCGTGGCCGAGGTGATCTGTTCGACGAGCGCAGCCCCGGTCCGCGCGAAGTCGCCGGGAGAACAGGCGGCGCGGGCATGGCCGTCGTGCGGCGCGAGCCGGGCGGAGGGCCGTTCGCGCGGCGACCGGGGGGCGGGGCTGTCGTAGTCCGTGCGGAGTCCGTCCCGGGACGCCGGGAGCGGGGCACGGTCCGCCACTTCGAGCCGGCTGCCCTGGATGTGCTCCGGTTCCTCTCCGGTGCGGACCGCCAGGGGGCCGCTGCCCCGGTCCGGGGCGGCATCCCGTACCGAGTCTGCGGGCGCTGCGGCCCGGGCCGGGGCGCCGCCGGGCTGGCCGGCGCCAGCGGCGAGGGAGAGCGCGAGGGTTCCGGCGCCGACGGCACGTATCAGGTGGCTGCGTAACGGGTTGCGCGTTCTGCGTCCTCGCCAGAGCATCTGATGCCTCCTGTGGGGGTGTTCACCGTTCCGATCCGAGGGGGTTGCGCGCTGCGTCGCTTGACGCGAGCACGTCGAATCGGCTCAGTACAATTTCACACATCACATGTCATGGAGGAAGAAGCGTGCGGCCACCGGATTCCCGGAGCCGGACCGGCGGCGCAGCGCTCGCCCTACACTCGGCACGATCACGCTCGTCCCCGCACGCCGAGGAGCAGCGCACCCATGACCGCAGACCACCCGCTGAGGCTGCCCGCCGTGCCGGACCGGCTCAGCATCCGCGACCATGTCGCGCAGGCCCTGCGTGCCGCGCTGATCGCCGGTCGGCTGCGCCCCGGCACGGTGTACTCCGCGCCCCAGCTCGCCGCGCAGTTCGGCGTCTCGGCCACACCCGTGCGCGAGGCCATGCTCGACCTCACGCGGGAGGGCATGGTGGAGCCCGTGCGCAACAAGGGCTTCCGGGTGACCGAGCTGTCGCGCCGCGATCTGGCCGAGTACGTCGGGATCCGCGAGCTGATCGAGGTGCCCACGGTCGGGGAGGTGGCGCGCGGCGCCGACTCCGCCCGGCTGGAGGAGCTGCGCCCTGTCGCACAGGAGATAGTCGCGGCGGCCCGGGCCGGCGACCTCGTCGGCTTCCTGGAGACCGACCGCCGCTTCCATCTGGCCCTGCTCGAACTCGCGGGAAACCGGCGTCTGGTGGAGACCGTGGCCCAACTGCGCAGCCACTCACGTCTCTACGGCCTCGCGGGTCTCGCGGAGAGCGGCCAGCTCATCGAATCCGCCGAGGAGCACGAGGTGCTGCTCGACCTCGTACTGGCCCGCGACGCGGCGGGTGCGCAGGCCTGCATGCGCACCCATCTGGGCCGGCTGCGCACCCAGTGGGAGCGCGGCGGCTCACCGGCGGAATAGCCGCCGCCCGCCTGCGGTTCGCTGTGCGCCTGCGGCGAGGCCGTGCTCCACCTGCGGTTCCGGTCGCCCCGCACCGGCGGCGACACGTGTCCCGCAGCCTGGAAGACCACCTGGCGCTTCGAGCGCGTCGCCACCTCCGACGGACGCCCGGTCCACCAACTGCGGAGCTCTGCGGGAGGCTGCGCCACCAACGACAATGGCGAGAAGAGCATCGTCCACCTGCGTGCCTGCTCCGCCTGGAACAAGGACCAGTGGTGGCTCCTGGACCCCGTCCACGGCACCGCCCCCCCGGATCCGGATCTCGGCATCGTCTCCTACCGTGACGAGGACCTTGCCCTGACGGCCCGGGGCGAGGGGGACAACGGGATCGACCTCAAGCGCATGTGGGGCGATCACCCTCGCAGCGTCAGGGCTGGCACTTCTACCCCGCCTGAGAAGCTCCGGCGGAGCTCGGGGCGCCGTCCGGCTGCGGGTGCTCTGTCGGCTCGCGGCAGCCGGGGCCGCCCCGGCTGCCGCTCGGCGGCGACCGGGGAGCGGACGTCCGCGTGCCGGGTACGGGCACGCTGTGGTAGGGAGTCACCAGTCAACTCTCCGGACGGCCGACCGGAGACCTCCCGGGCGGCCGCCCCCGCATCGGCTGGAGCCTGCAGATGTCACCGTCCGGTGGTACACCGCGTCGTGGGAACCCTTCACGCCGTACGGTGCTCGCACTCGCGGGCGCGTCCCTGGCATCGGTACCCCTGGCGGGCGCCCGCTTCCTCCCGGCCGCCTCGGCCGGCGTGCCGGTGGGACTCGAGGACCCCGCCAGGAAGGAGAGCGCCATGCAACTGGTCTCGAGCGCGGAGAACTCCTCGCTCGACTGGCAGGCGCAGTACGGGTACATCGAGGACATCGGCGACGGCCGGGGATACACCGCCGGGATCATCGGGTTCTGCTCCGGTACGGGGGACCTGCGCGACCTCGTCGAGCGGTACACGGACCGCGCGCCGGGCAATGTCCTGGCTCCGTACCTGCCCGCGCTGCGGGCGGTGGACGGCTCCGACTCGCACGACGGGCTCGAACCGGGCTTTCCCGGCGACTGGCGCACCGCCGCCCGGGACCGGGTGTTCCGGCAGGCTCAGAACGACGCACGCGACCGCGGGTACTTCGATCCGGCGGTCGCACGGGGCAAGGCCGACGGGCTGCGGGCACTGGGACAGTTCGCCTACTACGACGCCTTCGTCATGCACGGCGGCGGAAGCGGCGCCACCGGCTTCGGCGGCATCCGCGAGCGCGCCCTGGGCCGGGCGCGGTCCCCCGCCGCGGGCGGCGACGAGACCGCGTACCTGCACGCCTTCCTCGACGCGCGGGTCCGGGCGATGCAGCAGGAGGAAGCACACCGCGACACCAGCCGGGTCGAGACCGCGCAGCGCGTCTTCCTGCGCCAGGGCAACCTCGACCTCGACCCGCCGCTGGACTGGAAGGTCTATGGGGACAGCTACCACATCGGCTGATGATCCCCGGCGCCGGCGCCGGCGCCCCTGACGCGGGCCCGCGGAAACGCCCGGCCCCGGGGCCGGCAGCGAGCCGCCGTCAGACCAGGACGGGCAGTGCGGTCAGGCCGCGGACCAGCCGGGTCGGGCGCCACTCCAGCTCCGCCGGGTCCACGGCCGGCCGGATGTCCGGGAACCGTGCCAGCACCATCCGCAGTGCGATCTCCCCCTCCAGCCGGGCGAGCGGCGCTCCCAGGCACCGGTGGATGCCGTGACCGAAGGCGAGATGCCCGGAGGCGTCCCGGGCGAGGTCCAGCCGGTCGGGTGAGGGGTAGCGGTCGGGGTCCCGGTTGGCGGTTCCGATCGCCACCTGCACCGGGCACCCCGGCGGCAGGTCGGTTCCGCCGAGTGTGCTGGGCCGCGTCGTGAACCGGAAGGTGGCCGTGCTCACGGGGGAGCTGTGCCGGAGGAGTTCGTCGAGCACGTCACGTACCCGGTGGGGGGCGTGGCGCAACAGGTCGAGCTCGGCGGGGTGCTGCAGCAGGGCGAGGAGTGAGTTGCCGATGAAGTGGGTCGTCGTCTCGTGCCCGGCGACGAGCAGCAGCACGCCGAGGGACACCAACTCCTCATCGCTCAGCCGGTCCGTGCCGTCCCGGACCGCGATCAGCTGGTCCAGGAGTCCGTTCCCGCCCCGGATCCGCTTCTCGGCGACGAGCCCCGCCATGTAGTCGGCCAGCGCGTGCGAGGCCGCGTCGATCACCTCGGGCCGGCCTGCCGCGAACAGGTCGGCGGACCAGCGTCGTACGTCTGCCCGGTCGCTCGCCGGCACCCCCAGCAGCTCGCAGATGACCGCGACGGGCAGTGGCATGGCCAGCTCCTCGACCGCGTCCACCGGCCCGGGGGAGTGCCACCGCTGCAGCTGCGCCGCGGTGAATTGTTCGACGAACGGGCGCAGCGCGGCGACGGCGCCGGTGGTGAAGGCTCTGGTGACCAGTTTCCGCAGCCGGCTGTGCCGTGGGGGATCGCTGGCCAGCATGCTCCGGGCCACGGCGGGGTGCAGACTGCGCCGCGAGGGCGCGTTTGCGAAGAAGGCTGCGGTCTCCTTCGACAGTTGCGGGTCGCCGAGTGCCTGTCGGGCTTCGGCGTATCCGGTGACGAGATACGCGGTGCGCCCCGCCGTACCGCTCTGCACCGCGCGCACCGGGCCGTCGCGCCGCAGCGAACCGCCGTGCCCGTGCGGCTCCTGGCGGCTGGGTGTGGTCTCCTGCACGATGCCGAACTCCCGACTCCTGGCCGACCGCTGCTTTCGCCGCGGGCGGGGCGTGTACCGCGCGCACCGGGAACGCCCCTCCGCAGACTACGGGTCCTCCCGGCGGCACCGTCGCCGCGGCCGCGGCCCCCCGGCGCGTCGGTACACGAGGGCTGGTACGCCGCGCGGACGGCTCACGCGTCCTTCACCGGAACCGGCCGTTCGAAGAATGTCTCCAGCACGACGGTGGCCTGGGTCCCGCTGACACCCTCGATCGCGTACAGCCGCCGCAGTACGTCCTGCAGTTCCCCGGTGGTCGAGGTGCGCACTTTCACCAGCACCGAGGCGCTGCCGGCGATGACGTGGGCCTCCTGGATCTCGGGCAGCGCCGCGAGATCGGGTGCGGAGTCGCCCATCCAGGACGTGGAGTCGAGCATGACGTAGGCCAGCACGTTCCCACCCACCGCGGCCGGATCCACCTCGACGGTGGTCCGTCGGATCACCCCGCGTTCGCGCAGCTTCCGCACCCGTTCGTGGGTGGCGCCGGGGGACAGGCCGACCGCCTCGCCGAGGGTGGCGTAGGACTCCGTGGCGTCCTGCTGGAGTCGGGTCAGCAGGGCCCGGTCGATATGATCCACAGCTCTCCCATTCGCCAAAATCTTGTGTTAGCAATACATCATACTGTTGATGCGAGTAAGCATCGAATGAGATTCAGCTGTGCGAGAGGGTGTTTCCATGACTGCCGAACGACGGCCCCCGCTCTACGAGTGCTTCGACGACCGCTTCCGCTCCGGGCGCTGCATGAACGGCGACGAGCGGTTGGAGGTGCTGCACACCGGCTCCCGCTGGGCCGAGGGCCCGGTGTACGTGCCCGCCTGGCGGCAACTGGTCTGGAGCGACATTCCCAACGACCGGATGCTCCGCTGGGATGAGGAGACCGGCGCTGTGGGCGTCTTCCGCCGCGAGGCCGGCCACACCAACGGCAACACCCTCGACCGGCAGGGCCGCCTGATCACCTGCGAGCAGGGGAACCGCCGGGTGACCCGGACCGAGCACGACGGCACCCGCACGGTGCTGGCCGACCGCTGGCAGGGCAAGCGGCTCAACAGCCCCAACGACGCGGCCGTGACCTCGGACGGCGCGATCTGGTTCTCCGACCCGGACTTCGGCATCACCAGCGACTACGAGGGGTACCGGGCGGAGAGCGAGATCGGCGCGAACAACGTCTACCGGATCGATCCCGCGACCGGGCGGGTGGAGGTGGCGGCGGACGGATTCTCAGCTCCGAACGGGCTGGTGTTCTCGGCGGACGAGCGGCAGTTGTTCGTCTCCGACACCCGCGCCGGATGCATCCGGGTCTTCCCGGTGCGCGAGGACGGATCGCTCGGCGGGGGCGCGGTGTTCGCGGATGCCTCGGCGCGGCCCGAGGCCCGGTTCGACAACCTCCGCTTCGACGCCGACGGCCGGCTGTGGGCGGCGGCGATGAACGACGGTGTGCACTGCTACGACCCGGACGGGACCCTGATCGGCCGGCTCGACGTACCGGAGCCGGTCGCCAACATCGCCTGGGGTGGCGCCAAGCGCAACCGCCTCTTCATCACCGCCACGACCTCGCTGTACTCCCTGGTGAGCGCGGTGACGGGCACACACCCGACCGGCCGCGGCCGACCTCCGGCCGCCGTCGCCCTCCCGGAGCCCTGGGGCGGCGCCTGAGGCCTGCCCCGAGACCGGCGGCGGGAGGTGCGCCACCCGGTCGGCCGCGGAGACCTCGACCGCGGCGGGCCCGGCGCCGCTGTCCGGGGTGCCGGCCCGGGGCTGCCGCGCTGACGACGGGGTGCCTGCCGCGGAATACCTCCGACGGGCGGCCCGCATCGGCGACGGAAGTCCCAACTCCTCTTGTGCGTATACCTGTTCGGATGTTCGGCAATGGTCAATCGTGAGTACGATCTTCCCCTGTGGTCCGGCGCGGTACACCCGCCGGGGCGGGCCGCGGCCGACCGCGGCCCGCTGTTCTGCGCTCGCTCACACGGTGGAGGCGATCCACCCCACTGTCTCGGAGGTGTGCGTCCCGTCCGAAGTGACCTTGCCGTTCACATGGATCTCGTTGATGCGGATCTTGAAGCCGGTGGTGGTGACATCGGCGATGCGCAGGCCGGGAGTGTCCGGGCCGTTGAACGTCTGGACGAAGGGAATCACCACCACCGAGGACCCGCTCGGGAAGGCCGAGGGGAAGGTGATCTGGGTGAAGGTGGAGGTGTTGCCACCCTGCGTCGCCACAGGGTTCGAGGAACTCAGGTTCAGTTTGCCGGTCTGGATCATGCTCATCCGCGTTCGCCCTCTCCGCACGCCGGCTGCCGCAGGACTCAGCCGGGGCGACCAACCGAGCCTGCGGAACCGGTAGTTGAACCACTTCTCCTGGTGAAGCGGTTGCTCGGGTAGTGCCCGTGCGCACGGCTGACCATGGGTGAAATCACCCAAAAGTGTACTCTTTTGCGATATACGGATTTTCGGGCGCAGAATAATCCGCCCGGGAGTCCACGCCCTCGGGGCCGGGGCTCGTCGACGGCGCGGGCCGGGCCTGCCCGGGTCGGTGCGGGCAGGCCCGTACGTGCCCTCGTCGCCGGGCGGCGCAGCTGCGGCTCGGCGTCGGCTACGCCGCGCAGAACTCGTTGCCTTCGGGGTCCTGGAGGAGCCACCAGTGTCCAGCGGGCCCCTGGTCCACCTCGCGGAGGCGGGTCGCGCCCAGTCGCTCCAGCCGCGCCACCAGCGCCTCGCGGCCGTCCGGCCCGCTGTGCACGTCGATGTGCAGACGGTTCTTCCCGGACTTGGCCTCGGGCACGTCCTGGAAGAGCAGTCGCCGACCGCGTCCGACGCCGCTCCTCCTGTCGAACGGGTCCTCGGGGTGGCGGATCGCTGCCAAGCCGCGGAACGTCTTGCGGCCGCGGTGCTCGGCGACCGCCTCCTCGCCGAGGTGCCCGGCGGCCAGCAGCTCCTCGACCAGGGCGCTGGGGTCCTCCACCTCGTATTCCAGAGCCGCGGCCCAGAAGTCCGCGAGAGCGGGTGCGTTCCTGCTGTCGATGACCAACTTCCACGTCAGTGTCATGTAACTCATAATATCGGTTACATGGATTCACCGGCGGCCACGGGCCTGACGCTCCACTCCCGTTCCGGTGCGGCCTACCGGTTCGACCCCGGCGCGCTGTGCCTCGAACTGCTGACCACCGGCGGCCCCGGTCCCTACCGCCGGTACGAGGTCCTGCACGAGCCGGCCGACCTGGCCGACTGGGCGGCCCGTTCACGGCTGACGCCGACACCCGTGCCGGACATCTCCCCCGCCGAGGTGGCGGAGGCGCGCCGACTGCGCGACGCGCTGTTCCGCCTGGTCGTCGCCCACATCCGCGGAGAACCCCACCCGCCCGACGACCTGGAGATCCTCAACGCGGCCGCGGCCGGGCCGCCGCTGGCCCCCGTCCTCACCCCGGCCGGGGAGCGGCAATGGGCCGCGTCCAGTGGCGCGCAGTTGCTCGCCACCGTCGCCCGGGACGCGATCGAGTTGCTGACCGGCCCGCTCGCGCACCGCGTCCGCACCTGTGCCGCCGGGGACTGCCAACTGATGTTCGTCGACACCTCGCGGCCCGGCCGCCGCCGCTGGTGCTCCATGGAGCACTGCGGCAACCTTCACAAGGTCAGAGCGGCGCGGGCCCGCCGCTCGGCGGAGGGATGACCCCGCGGAGCCCGTCGGGGTGCCGTCTCGCCGAGTGGACCATCGGCGCCCCGCCCCACGGGTGAGGGCGGGCATGTCCGACCCCGGCTCACCAAAACACCCCTCGACGCCGCAGCCACGTCCGCCACAGCGGGCCGGCCCCCCCCCGCCGAGAAGCGGAAACGGAGGGAGATGCCGACCCTGCGGGCGGGGGATCGCGCAGGCCCACCCATCCGCGGCCGCTCCGGCTCCGAAGTGGAAGACGAGCCCGCAGGCAGGCGAACCGCGCAGCCGGCGGTACCCGGGGTTCGTCCCGGGAGCGGGTGCCGGTGGCTCGGACCGGCCCGTCCTGCGATCCTGTCCGCCCGCCCAGTTCGAGGAGTGTCCGGTGGAAGCTCCCGCTTCCGCAGTGTCGTTGGACGTGCCCGCTGCCGCGCCGCAGGCCGCGGTTCTGGTCCTGCACGGTGGCCGCGCCGACGGGTTGGAGGCCCCGCCGCCGTGGAACCTGCCCGGTGCGCGGATGCGGCCCTTCGTGCGGATGATCGGGCGGGCGACCGCTGGGCAGGGTGTGGTGCTCGGCACGGTCCGCTACCGCCACCGGGGCTGGAACGG
This sequence comes from Streptomyces sp. NPDC006925, assembly GCF_042869575.1. Lineage (NCBI taxonomy): Bacteria > Bacillati > Actinomycetota > Actinomycetes > Kitasatosporales > Streptomycetaceae > Streptomyces > Streptomyces sp. NPDC006925. The sequence continues at coordinate 85,887 of NZ_JBIAGB010000017.1, read as the reverse complement.
CGACCGCCAGGACGCGGCCCGGGATGCCCGGCAGGCCCTCGCGGAACTGGTGGACCGGGTGGGCGAGCTTCCGGTCGTGCTGCTCGGGCACTCGATGGGCGGCCGGGCCGCGCTGCGGGTGGCGGGGCATCCGAGTGTGCGGGGCGTCGTCGGCCTCGCCCCCTGGTGCCCCCCGGGGGAGCCGGTGGCGCACCTCGCCGGCTCGCACGTCGCCTTGGTGCACGGCGACCGCGACCGCACGACGGATCCGCGGGCGTCGGAGGAGTTCGTACGGCGGGCCCGCGCCGGGGGAGCGGAGGCCCGCATGATTCCGGTGCCCGGTGGGGACCACGCGATGCTCCGCCGACCGGGCTTCTGGCACCGTCTCACCACCCGCCTGGTCACCGGGCTGCTGGACCCGACGGCGCGGCCGCCGCGGGCCGCCGCTCGGTAGACCGCGGCGGCCGCAGAGGGTGGAGGGGTGCGGCAGGGGATGTGCGGCTGCCTCTTCGGGCCGCTTTGCACGCCGCAGTGCACGCACAGGGGAGCCGCAGTGAGGGCCGGGCCGCTCCTTGCCCCGACGCCGTGCACCCGCTGTGCGGCGCTGCCGGTACCGCAGCATGTTCCGGTGCCGGCAGCCCGCGGCCACGGCTCAGGCGGCCCCTGCGGCGGGCTCCTCCGCCACGGTCAGCGGTTCCAGGGTGGCCCCGCGCCCGGGCCTGCCGGTGAGCGGACCGTACCCACCGGGCAGTCGCCGGCCCGGGGCCGCCTCCGCGCAGGGGCCCCGCAGCCGTGTGAGGACGAAGGTCTGGCTGCGTTCGCCCGGTGGCACGGAGCAGACAGACCCGGACGCGGACACGGCCCGATTCGGCCGGGTGGTCGGCTGGTACGTTGCGTGGGTGACGACAGGTGAAGACGACTACGCCCTGCTGTACGGCTGCATGGGACTCGGCGGTACCGGGAAGGCGGAGACCGGTGGCGCGGCGGAGATCGGCGCCGCCGAAGCCGCTGTCGAGGCCGCTCTCGACATCGGGATCACCGTTTTCGACCATGCCGACATCTACCGCGGCGGCAGGGCCGAGGCCGTTTTCGGCGAAGTCCTCGGCCGGGCGGCGGGGTTGCGCGAGCGCATCGTGCTGCAGACGAAATGCGGCATACGGCTGCCCGACGGAGACCGCCCCGGCCACTACGACCTGCGCGGTGCGAGTATCCGCCGCCGGGTCGAGGAGAGCCTCACCCGGCTGCGTACCGACGTCCTCGACGTCCTCCTGCTGCACCGCCCCGACCCCCTCGCGGACCCGGCCGACGTCGCCGAGGCGTTGACCTCGCTGCACCGCGAGGGACTGGTGCGCCGCTTCGGCGTGTCCAACATGAGCGCCGGCCAGATCGCCGAGCTGCAGGCGCACCTGGAGCTGCCGCTGGCGGTCGACCAGTTGGAGATGAGTCTGGAGCGGCGGGACTGGCTCGAGGCGGGCGTCCTCGTCAACACCGCGGCTGCCACGGACAACGGATTCCCGCTGGGGACCCTGGAGTATTGCCGCAGCAGCGGCATCCGCCTCCAGGCGTGGGGCGCCCTCGCCCAGGGCCGCTACACCGGTCGGCAGGAGACACCGGAGCAGCACCGCACCGCGGCGCTGCTGAAGGACCTGGCGGCAGCCAAGGGCACGACCCCCGAGACGGTTCTGCTGTGGTGGCTGCAACGCCACCCGGCCCGGATAGCCCCCGTCGTGGGAACCACCAGTCCCGAACGCATCCGTGCGTGCAAGGACGCGGCGGGGGCGACTCCGCGCCTCACACATGAGGAGTGGTACGCGCTGTGGATCAGCGCGCGCGGAGAGTCGCTTCCCTGAGATCGTCCGCGTGCCGCGTGCCGCGGTGCCGGGAGGGGGTGCGGACGCGCAGCGCGTGGATCGGGAGCGGGCCGCAGCCGTCCGGTGGGCGGTCGCCGGCCGTGGGACGCAGGGGAGCGGGCGACCGGAGGCCGGACGGGGACCGCCGGGGAGCCCGCGCTGTTCCCGGAGCGGAGCCGGAGCAGCCCGGGTCGGCTGTGGCCGACCCGGGCTCCGTCCGTGCTTCTCGCGCTGTGCCTGCCCCCTCCGCGTGCCTCGGCGGGGGCCGACGGGACTCAGCAGCTCAGATTGTCACCCGGGGGAACACCCAGGATCGCGGTGAACTGCCGGTACTTGTCGATCCGGCTCTGGACCTGGCCGGGGTTCCCGCCGTCGCACTCCAGGCTCCCGTTGATCGCCCGGATCGTCTCGCCGAAACCCGCGCCGTCGACCATGGCGCGGTGCGGTGTCATGCTCCCGGGACCGGATTGGGTGTTCCAGTACCACAGAGCGGTCTTCCAGGAGACCGCCGGGTCCCGCTCCACCTGATAGGGGTCGTTGAGCAGGTCGATCCCCAACGCGTCGCCCGCGGCCTTGTAGTTGAAGTTCCAGCTGAGCTGGATGGGGCCCCGGCCGTAGTAGGCGGCCTGCCCGGCGGGGCAGCCGTACGGTTGGCCGGCGTCGCAGTAGTGGGGGTAGTTGCTCTCGTTCTGCTCGACGATGTGGACGAGGCCGCCGGTCTCGTGGCTGACGTTGGCCAGGAACGCCGCGGCCTCCTGCCGCTTGACCGTGTCGCTGCCGGTGTTGGCGAATCCCGGATAGGCGTCCAGGGCGGCGGTGAGGCCGCTGTAGGTGTAGAAGGAGTTCCGGTTCGGGAACATCTGGTTGAACTGGGCTTCGCTGACGACGAACTCCGCTGCCGCACCCGTCCGGGGCGGAGCAGCCTGGGAAGTCGTGGGCATGACAAACCACAAGGCGCATCCGACCGTCAGTGCGGTCAGCAGTGCCATGACGCGTTGCTTCGACACCGATGCTCTCCTCGCATGTAGGGGGTGAGGAAAACTCAACTGCATTGGTCTGTACCAAGTCAAGATGCGGGATCGGGTGAGTCACGGCGGCCGCCGGTGCGCCGCTGCCCTCATGTGACGTGTATGCCGCCTGGGGTGGGCGGCGCCTTGGCGGCACGGGCGGGAGTCCGGCAACACCCGGCTCCCGGCCCCCGAGGACGTGTCGCGCCCCGGTGGCACGTCCGGCGAGGGGCGGGCGCGCGACGGCGCCACCGAACCGTACCGGGACGCCACGGCATCGCCCCACGTCCGGTACGGGCGGTCGGCGCGCCGCCGGGCGGTCTCAGCGGTGGGCGGTCCGGGCGGGGCGGGCGCAGTGCACCTGTCCGGATGCGAGACGTACCGGACGTGGGGCCCCTGCCGCTGCGGACCGGCGGGACCCGGGCGGAGCGTGCCCGACCACGGTCGCGGGCCACTGCGGACCCGCTGCCCGAAGTGCTGGTCACAGCACGGCCAGCAGGCCCTCGAGCGGAGCCGGCACCCGGTCGGGGGCGAGTGCCCCGACGAGGACCCGGCCGTAATGGATCTTGCGGCCCTTCTTGGTTCCGAGGAAGCGCCGCAACTGCTGCTGCGGGGTGCGGCCCTGCTGCGCGGGCTGGCGCAGGAAGGTGCGCAGGGCGGGGCGCGCTCATCGCCCTCTGCCCGGACGAGTTCCGCCACCCGTGCCGTGCCCAGCGTGCGGATGAGCTCGTCCTCCAGATCCGCGACGCAGACGAAGAACTCCTGCGGTACCGCACCGGCGCGCTCCCACCCGCGCGCGTAGTGGTGTCGCTCGGCCTCGTCGCACAGCCCGGTCAGCCGCAGGCCCAGCCCGGGCGGCCCGAGAAGGGAGGTGAAGCGCCCCACGCTCATCGCACCACCCATCGGCAGGACGCAGACACCCTCGGCGGCCAGATCCCGGCCGCGCCCCGCGGCCAGCGCGTCGACCGCCGCCAGGTCGCTGGCCCCTTCGAGGAGGACCGCGGTCCGCACGGACAGCCGCGCGGCCAGTTCGCGCGCGGTGTCACCGGCGCCACCGGCCGCCCAGGCGGTCACCGCATCCCGGAACGCCCCGATGTCAGTCATACGGTGAGTCTCCGCCTCCTGCCGCCACCGCGGTAGGGAGTTTCCGCCGGACCGGCCGAGGGCGTGCAAGAGCCCGAGCACAGTACGGCAGCCGGAATCCGGCCACGACCACCGGCCGGCTCGGCTGGAGCCGCGCCGGCGTCGCCGCACCGCACCGCTCGGGTGGCGGCGTCGCAGCCGCTCCGCCCGGCTCACCGCTCGCTCTCGCTCCGGGTGGACCGAGGGGCGTCCGCACGGGTATGGGCACGCAGCCCCTGCAGGTCGAACAGAATGAGCAGTTCGACCGTGCCACCGTCTGCACTGCCCAGCCAATGGGGCCGGGACGTGTCGAACTCGGCCGCCTCGCCCGGGGGCAGCACCAGGTCGCGTTCGCCCAGGACCAGCCGGAGCCGGCCGTCGAGCACATACAGCCATTCGAAGCCCTCGTGGGTCTGCGGAGCCGGTTCGAGGGGCTCCGGCCGGGCGGGAATGATCATCTTGAACGCGTGCGTGCCGCCCGGTCGCCGGGACAGCGGAACGAGGACCATCCCGAACCGGCGGATCGGCTTCAGATGGATGCGGGGGTCGCCCGTGCGCGGAGCGCCGACGAGATCGTCCAGCGGCACGTCGTAGGCGCGGGTCAGCGGAAGCAGCAGCTCCAGGGTCGCCCGGCGCCGTCCGCTCTCCAGCCGCGACAACGTGCTCTCCGACACCCCGGTCGCCGCCGCGAGCTGGGCGAGGGTCAGGCCGCGCCGCCGGCGCAGAGCGCGCAGCCGAGGCCCCACGGCGTCGAGCACGTCCTCCTGCGCGGGATCCACGGAGGCCATCTTGCCAGACCGGCAAGATTCCGTGCCGGATCGCGGTCAGCGGCGCGAAGCTCACCTGCGTACCGACAGAAGGAGGCTCGATGAACACCGAAGCGGTCGAGTTCTGGGACGGCGTCTACGAGGCCCGTGCCGCCCCCACCGACCCCCGCCCGAACGTACGACTCACCGAGGCGGTCACCGGCCTGGCGCCCGGCGACGTGCTGGACCTCGGTTGCGGAGACGGCGGTGACGCGGTGTGGCTCGCTCGCCAGGGGTGGCGGGTGACCGCCCTCGACATCTCGGCTGTGGCCGTCCGCCGGCTCGCCGGTCTCGCCCACGCGCACGGTCTCGCCGACCGGGTCACCGCCGAGCGGCACGACCTGGGCGACCCCTTCCCACCCGGCCGGTTCGACCTGGTCTGCGCCCACTACCTGCACACCCCCCTCGGCCTGGACCGGGACGCCGTCCTGCGCGCGGCAGCGCACGCGCTGCGCCTCGGCGGACGGCTGCTGGTCGTCGACCACGGCTCCACCGCTCCGTGGTCGTGGAACCAGCACCCCGGCATCCGCTACCCGGCCCCGCGCGAGGTCGCCGCCGGTATCGGCCTGGACCCGGCGCGCTGGCCGGTCGAGCGGGCCGACGTGCTGCACCGGACGGCCACCGGCCCCGGCGGGCAGACCGCCGAAGTCACCGACCACCTCCTGGTCATCCGCCGCACCGCCTGAACCGGTCCGCCGAGGCGCCGCACGAAGGAGATCACCATGCCCACCGGCTCCCGCCGCCGCGACACCCCACCGCCCCGCACCGGACCCACCGAGGTCGAGGTGCTGCGCGGATTCCTCGACCACCTCCGCGACGCGATCGCCGCGAAGGTCGAGGGCGCACCCGAACCGCAGGTCCGGACAGCGCAGGTGCCCTCCGGGACGAATTTGCTCGGACTGCTCAACCACCTCGTCTCCGTCGAGAGCGCGACGTTCCTCGGCGACCGGGTGGCCGACTGGCAGGCGACCTTCCATGCTGCGCCGCAGGACAGCGTGGCCGAGGTGGTCGCCCGCTACCGGGCCGTGACGGTACGGGCGAACGCCGTGCTCGACGCGTGCGCCGACCTGGGCGCCCCGGTCCCCCGGCCCCGGCCGAACAGCCCGGCACCCAGCCTGCGCTGGGCGCTCACCCATCTGATCGAGGAGACCGGCCGCCACGCCGGCCACGCGGACATCCTCCGCGAACTGCTCGACGGCACGACCGGACGCTGACTCCCGGAAGCGGCCCGCCCCAGCCGGATCAGGCGGGGCCGCGGCCGGCCACCCGCCCGACGGCGTCGTCGAGGAACTGGAACCGGACCGGCGCCGACTCGTCCTCGGCGCGGGGCCGCGGCCCGCGCCGGTCCTTCGGTCGGGAGGTTCGGCGCCGGCTTCCAGGCCGTCGGTCCGAGCGCGCTGCGGGAAGCCTGCCGGCCCGCCGGTACGCCCGCGCCGCGGCCGGCAGGCCGGCGCAGGCCGCGCGGGACGGTGAAGCGACCCCGGACCGCCGCACCCTGCCGCGGAGTTCACCACGGGTTCCCGCGTCGGCCATCCGCACCGGTTAGCTTGCCGGAGGAAGCAGCACCATCCGTGCCCCTCCCTCTTCGTCAGGAGCGCTCATGGATCGTCGCTCACTCCTGCGCACCGCCGCCGTCGCGGGTTCCACCGCCGCGCTGGGCGGCTCGCTGTGGCGTACGGCCGCCGTCGCGGCTCCGGCGCAGCCGGGCTCGGGCCCCTACGGCCCGCTGGGCCCCGCCGACGCGAACGGCATCCGGCTGCCGGCGGGTTTCACCAGCACCGTGATCGCGCGGACCGGGCGGAAGGTCGGTGCCACGGGATACACCTGGCACCCGGCACCCGACGGCGGAGCGTGCTTCGCCACCGAGGACGGCGGCTGGATCTATGTGTCGAACTCCGAGGTGTCCCCGGGCGGCGCCGGTGCGGTCCGGTTCGGGGCCGGCGGCGACATCGCCGGAGCCCACCGCATCCTGGACGGCACGCGGCTCAACTGCGCGGGCGGCAGCACACCCTGGGAGACCTGGCTCTCCTGCGAGGAGACGGACCGGGGCGCGGTGTACGAGACGGACCCGTGGGGGCGGGAGGCGGCACGGCGCCGCCCCGCCATGGGACTGTTCAAGCACGAGGCTGCCGCGGCCGATCCGGTGCGCGAGGCCGTATACCTCACGGAGGACGAGCCGGACGGCTGCCTCTACCGATTCCGCCCCAGCACCTGGGGCGACCTGTCGGCGGGCAGGCTGGAGGTGCTGACCACGGGGTCCGGTACCTCGGGGCCCGTCGGCTGGGCGGCGGTGCCCGACCCGGCGGCCCGGCGCACCCGTACCCGCCGCCAGGTCGCCGCGGCCAAGCACTTCGACGGCGGCGAGGGGTGCCACTACGCGGCCGGGAACTGCTGGTTCACCAGCAAGGGCGACAACCGTGTCTGGCAGCTCGACTGCGCCGCGAACACCCTCGAACTCGTCTACGACGACGACCTCGTACCGCAGGGTGAGGACGCGCCGCTCAGCGGAGTGGACAACCTCACCGGCAGCGTCTCCGGCGACCTGTTCGTGGCGGAGGACGGCGGCAACATGGAGATCTGCCTCATCACTCCGCAAGCCGTCGTGGCGCCCTTCCTCCGCGTCGAGGGCCAGGGCGGGTCCGAGATCACCGGTCCGGCGTTCTCCCCCGACGGGAAGCGGCTGTACTTCTCCAGTCAGCGCGGTATCGGCGGCCGCTCGTCCGACGGGATCACCTACGAGGTGTCAGGGCCTTTCCGGGGGCGCTGAGGCGGTGCCCGACACGGGGCCGGGGCGGGCCGGGGTTCGTGGCGGCCGGATGCGGTGTGGCCGGCCGCCCTCCGCGTGCCACGGCGACCTGGGGGCGGGTCAGTCGACCGTGCGCCGGAAGACCTGCCGTGAACCGCCCTCCGGCCCCGGTTCGGCCATCTCGGCGGGGGTGAAGCCGAGCCGCTCGTAGAAGATCCGCGCCCCACCGGCGGCGGCGCCCGGATGGTCGGCACCGAACGTCACCACCTCGATGCTGCCCGGGCCCCGCACGAACCGGCGCACGGCCTCCGCCATCAGCTCGCGGCCGACGCCCGTCCCGCGCGCGGCTTCTGAGACGACCAGCCAGTCGACGTGGTGGTCCGGGTGCGACGGGGCGAACAGCAGGCCGCCGAGGATGTGCGCCCGCGCGGAAACGGCCACGAGCGCCGTGGACCGGTGGATGTGCTCCTCCAACGCGCGGTGGAAGCCGGGCTCCTGGACCATCGGCCCGAACCAGTGCTCCACTTCCGCCGCCAGCCTCAACAGGCCGGGGCGGTCCGTCTCCCGTGCAGGTCTCACACTCACCCGCCCAGTCTCGCAGAAGCCGGACGCCGCCTCCGCGGCTGCTCCCTCCCGCCCGGGCCGTACCCGGTACCGGCCCATCCGTGCCCGGAGGCCTACGAGTTGGACCATCCGCGGGTGGAGAGCACCAGCCGATAGCCGTCCGGGTCCTGAACGGTGACGCCCCAGGTGTCCCAGTACGGATTGTGCGCCGCCACGCGTTCCCCGCCGTGCTGCGCGAGCCGTTCCACCAGGGCGTCGGGGACCGGCGCGTCGAGGTAGACCACCAGCAGGTCCGCGGCCGTCGGCCGGGGCTCCACGGGGGCCAGGGGGTCGTGGACGAGCTCCAGGTGCCAGGACGCACGGGGCCACCCGACCATGAGAAGCGCGCCCCGGCCGGCCGCGCTGTCCGCCGCGCACCGGTACTGGACGTCGAGACCGAGGCCCGAGACCCAGAAGCGCTCGGCGGCCCGCAGGTCACGCGAGGGCCGGGCGATGCGGATGTGAGCCGTGGAGTCGGCGGGCATACGGACATCTCCTGAGCGGCGGGGCGTCACGGACCTGTGGTCCGTGCGCGGTGGAAGCGGACCACCGTGAGCCTAGGGATCCGACGGCCTGCTGCCATCGGTCGCTGGTCCTGGGCCGGGTGCCGGAGGCCGGCCGGGACCTCATCCCGGCCAGGCCGCGTCGCGGGCGGGCCCGGGAACGGTGAGCGCACGGAGCGCAGCCACTGGTTACCCGTGAGTAATATGACGTACGCTCTTCCGGGCGCGGGCGCTCGGTCCGCGTCGTCCGCCCCGGCAGACAGCGCGCGGAAGCGCCCGCGACCCGGGGCGGTCCGAAATTGAAGGAAGGACCGGACTTCATGGCCGTCGTGCGTCGGCTCCGCGGAATACTGCTCCCGCTCGCTCTGGCCGCCGGAGCAACCCTCATGGGAGCAGGGCAGGCTCCCGCCCAGCAGCCCGCCTCCCAGGGGGCGCCGTCCGCCGCTGCACAGCAGCGACCCACCTGGGCCATCGCCCACCGGGTACTCACCACGGGCGGGGTGACGGCGTCCCTCCGGCAGGGGGCCAACGCACTGGAGATCGACGCCACCGCCTGGCGGGACGGCTGGTGGGCGGACCACGACGGCACCCTCACCAGCTACGGCGACTCCATGGCCGCCATGTTCGACCAGGTGGCGGAGGAGCACCGGGCAGGGCGCCAGGTCTCCTTCGTCTGGCTGGACATCAAGAACCCCGACTGGTGCGAGAGCAGCGACCCCGAATGGCGCCACTGCTCCGTCGCCGCGCTGCGGGACCTGGCCCGCAGCAAACTGGAGAGCCGGGGCATCCGGGTGCTCTACGGCTTCTACGGAAGCGAGGGCGGCGCCGGCTGGCAGGATGCCGTCGGTGATCTGAACGCCAAGGAGGCCATCAGCTACAGCGGCGACTACGCCGAGGTGCGGGACGGCTTCGCCGAGCACGGAGCGGCCGTGCCGAGCAGCCGGCGCATCATGGACAAGGGGCTGTTCAGCATGGCGCTGGACTTCGGCAGCATCCAGCAGGAGCTGCGGGCCGGCGGCGCGGCCCGGGACCGCGGTGAACTCGCCCGCACCGTCGGCTGGACCGTGGGAACCGGCGACCGGGAGCGCACGGCCACGCTGCTCGACTCCTCCGGTTCGGGTGCCGCCGTGGACGCGCTGATCTACGGCAACCGCATGTCGTGCTACCCCGACGGCGTCAGCGGCCCGGACGGCTGCGGAACGGACGACAGCGGTGTGCGCACCGCGCTGTCCTACATCCAGGACTATGTGCGGGCGCACCCCGGCACCCGCCGCATGGCCACCCCGCAGGACATCCCCTTCGGCAGCTGACCTCCGGCAGGGGCCCCGCGCCGGAGCGCCCCCCGCCGCCGGACGTGCTCCGGCTGCCCGTCCAGCCGCCCGGCGCAGGCGTCCTCAGCGGCGCCGGGCGGCGGGCGCCCGCACGGGGACGTTCAGATGGCCATCGCCTCCTGGATCCAGCGCCGCACCCGGTAGGGCAGCCACCACACCATCTCGCCGACGTCCCCGACGAGCTGCTCGGACCGGAAGTCCTGGAGGATCGCCGCCGGTACCGCCGCGGCGGGCGCCCCCTCGGCCAGCAGCGCGATGGCCTCCTGGTAGTCGGGTTCGTCCACGGTGAAGCGGTGGAGTTCGCCCCACCGCCGGTCCCGGATCTGGACGAATCCCGGCCCCTGCCGCCAGAGGCACTTGCACAGGTAGTGCTCCTCGCGCCAGGTGCGCAGCGTCTGCTCGGGGTCGGGCGGACCGGAGAGGGCGACCGGCGGCTGGAGGTGGTTGAGCGGCCGCCACGCGTCGGGTCCGGGTGCGAGGCGCAGCTCCCATTCGACGTACACGGCGTGCGCCGTCAACTCCCGTACCAGGCACAGCCTGCGCACCGTGCGGGCCGCGTCGGCGGCGTCCGTGTTCGCGGCGGGGCGCAGGTCGGTGGCGCCGGCCAGCCTGACCCGCCGGGCGCCGGAGCGCCAGAGCCGCGCTGCGGCCTCGGAGGGCGGACCGGCCGCCTCCACCTCGCCCAGTGACATGCCGGTCAGACCGGCGGCCTCGAGTTCGTAGTCGCGCCAGGCGGTGACGGTGTCCATGGAGCTCCTCGGTACCGGGGTGCGTGCGGATGAGGGTGCGGATGCGGGGCGCCGGGCGCGGCGGCGTCAGGGGACCGGGACGGCGGGCCGCTCTCCCGGATCCTGCGCGGTCGCAGCTTCCGCGGCGGCCGCCGCGGTGCGCATGAACTCCAGCCGCAGCAGATCCTCGTTGACGGCCGCCGGGGCGAGATGCACGTACTGACCCGCGTCGGTGAACACCACACCCCACTCGAGCCAGCGCTCCAGCAGCTCCCGTATCGCCGGCTCGTCCCCGGCACCGTCCTCGCCCGGCGCTCCTTCGCCGCCCTCCGACGCGAGCTGCCCGGCGACCTTCCGGGCCAGCGCGGCGGGGTGGTGCGGCTGGTCCAGCAGCCGGAAGGCGGCCAGCTCCACCGGCGCTGTCAGCTCCCGCACCCGCCAGTCGAACATCCGGCGGCGGCTGACCAGCACGATCCGGTCACCGAGGTCGGTGTGGGTGAGCCGGCTGGACGGGTAGGCCTCGTGCCACGCCTTGATGCCGTCGTTGAGCCGGCTCGCGGTCTCCTCGCCGATCCCCCGCTCGGGCGCCTCGAACACGTAGGCCAGATCGTAGAGTTCGGACTCCGGCAGGTCGTAGGTGAAGCGGTAGTGCACGTCCGGGCGCAGCGCTTCGTAGCCCAGCTCGGGACGGTTGAAGTAGGGACTGAAGCGCTCGATGGCGATACGTGCCGAGAGGTCGACCGGCGGCATCAGATGCTCCAGCGCCGGTAGTTGCGCGATCACCGGGGTGTAGTCCTCGTCGCGCTCGTGGGGAAAGCCGTGCAGGTAGTTCCAGGAGACGGCCAGGCCGGTCTCCGCGCCGTCGCGTAGCATCCGCACGTTCTGGCAGCCGCTCACCCCCTTGTCCATCAGGTCCAGCACCCGGCTGTTGAGGCTCTCGATGCCCGGCTGGACGTAGATCATCCCTGCGTCGGCGAGGGTCTGGAGCTGGGAGCGGCGCATGTTCGCCTTGATCTCGATGTGCAGCCGCAGGTCGTATCCGCTGGCCACGATGCGGGGCAGCACCGTGCGCACGTACCCCATGTCCAGGATGTTGTCGACGACGTACATGTCCAGCACCCGGTGCTTGCGGGCGAGTTCCATGATCTCGTCGTAGAACCGCTCCGGCGCCTTGCTGCGGAACTCCATGAAGGTGCCGTTGAGCCCGCAGAACGTGCAGTGGTGCTTCTCGCCCCACCAGCAGCCCCGGGCGCCCTCCACGACCAGCTTGGGCTCCACCCAGTGCCGGGCCGCGGAGGCGGCGAGCCGCTCGAAGTAGCCGGAGTAGTCCGGCGAGGTGATCGCGGCGGGCGGAAGCGGGGAGGTGGCCATCGGGTTGGCCACCGAGGAGCCCTCGGCGTCCCGCCAGCACAGGCCCGGTATCGCACGGGGGCTCCCCGAACCGTCGAGAGCGGCGAGCAGTCGCGGGAAGGCGGCCTCCCCCTCGCCGCGCACCACGTAGTCGACGAACGGGAAATTGCGGTGGGCCGCGTGCCCCTGTTCGGCGTCGCAGTTGGCACCGCCCAGCACCGTCGTGATGTGCGGTGCGAGCCGCTTGACGTACTTGGCAGCGGCCAGCGCCGCGGTGTTCTGCTGGAACGTCGAGCAGAACCCCACCACGTCGGGCTCCCGCGCCACGATCTCCTGTGCGGTGCGCGCCACGAACTCCGGCGCGAGACGGTGCAGCTCGTGGCTCATGCGCATGCGGGAGGTGGAGAGCTTGCCGCGCAGCGCCGCGGTGAACTCCTCGGTGCGCCACTCCGGATCGTCGTAGAGCGCCGAGGAGAAGACCCAGTCGCCGCAGCCGAGGAAGTAGGAGGAGAGCGCGTAGTACTCGTAGTCGCCCTTGTCGAACTCGGTGCGCTCGGTGATCCAGTCGGTGTACTCGAGATTGGCGTGGTACACCTCCGCGGTGGTGTCGGGCCGGTTCTCGCTCGCGCTGCGCTTGAGGATGCCCAGCGCGAGCGAGGGCACGTCGATGGGGGACCAGGGCATGTTGACCAGCAGCACGCGCATGGGCGGACTCCTCGGAACGATCGCTGTCGGGCGGGGCCGGGCGGGGCCGGGCAGGTCCGGGCGGTGGCGGGGTGACGAGCGGGAGCGGCGGCACGGCGGCCCGGGGCCGGCCGCGCGGCTGCCGGGGTGCCTCCCGGCCCGGTGCCCCGGGGCACCGGGCCGGGAGACCGGGTCAGATCTCCTCGGTCTCCTCCGCGTTGCGGATCGGAACCGTGATCGTGATGCTGACGCCGGGCTTGCGGTTCTCCTCGTCGTCCTCGAGCGGGTTGTTGTGGATGACGTCCTTCTGCATGGTCATCGCCTCCCTTCGGGATGTCGGCGGACGGCGCCGGAGGGGTCCGGAGCACCGGCCTGCTCGGCCCCGCGCCGGTCGGAGCGGGGAGCTGTGGAGGTCGTGCGGCGGGCGGCCGAGGCCAGGTGGCGGTGCAGGAACTCCAGGGCACGGCGCAGCGTGGCCACGTGGTCGGCGCCGCGGTAGCCGTCGTGGCCGGACTCCAGCCACAGCGACTCGTGCGGTGCTCCCGCGGCCCGCAGCGCCGCCAGGTAGTCGGCGATCTGCTGCGGCGGGCACTTGGCGTCCCGGGCGGCGGCGACCACGAGTACGGGCGCGATGACGTGGGCCGTGTGGGTGACCGGGGAGCTTCGCGCGTAGCGCTCCGGTACGTCGTCCGGCGTGCCGCCGAACAGCCGCTCGTCCAGGGCGCGCAGGGCGGGCAGGCCGGTACGGTGTGCCGCGGCGAAGTCCGCGATGGGCTTGACGGCGACGCCCGCCTGCCACAGTTCGGGCCGCACTCCGAGGGCCAGCAGCGCCAGCGCTCCGCCCCACGAGGTGCCCCAGAGGCCGACGGCGCCCTCCCGCGCCAGGCCGCGTGCCAGCAGATCGGCCCGTACCGCCACCAGGTCGTCGACCTGCGTGAGACCTACCCCGGCGCCGAAGGCGGCCCGCCAGCGCGGCCCGTAGCCGGTGGAGCCGCGGTAGTTCACCCGCGCCGCACCGAGGCCGGAGGCCACCAGCGAGTGGACGATGCCGTCATAGGCGTCCCGGTCGTGGTCGGCGGGGCCGCCGTGCAGCAGGAACACCAGGGGCGGAGGCGTCGAGCCGGTGCGCTCCGGGAGGCTGAGCAGGGTGTGCACCGGTCCGTCGGGGCCGGGTGTCCACAGTTCGCTGTGCACGCCGGGTGCCCGCTCCGGCAGGGCGCCGAGCACCGGCGGATGCGCCCGGGCCGGGCCCGCCGCCGCTGTGGTGCACAGCCGGGGCGGGGTGGCGCTGTCCGTCCATACGTAGTGGATTCCTCCGCCGGGGCGCGGGGCGGCATCCGGGATGCTGCCGGGCGGGGTGGCCTCCGTGGACAGGGTGCGCCGGTTCAGGTCGGCGGTGTGCAGCAGGCTGCGCCCGTGCCGGTCCTGCCGGATCAGGACCGTGCGCGCCTCGGGGTACCAGACGGCGTCGATCTCGGTGTCGAAGGCGCACCAGGCGTGCTCGCGGAGCCCGTGCCGGGCGTCCCAGGTGGCGAGCCGGTACCGGTCGGAGTGCTCGGTGACCAGCAGGAGTTCGGCCCGTTCCGCCGCCGGTGCGAAGCCTCGCGCCCAGATCCGGGCCGCGGCGGGGCCTGCCGCCCCCGACTCCCGTTCCGGGGGCGCGCCGGAGCCCGCCGCGGTGCCTCGGGCGGCGGCGGCCACCTGCGGCAGGTCGCCGCCCCCGAGTGTGGCGACGGTGCGTCCGTCGGGGGTCAGCAGAGTCACCGCAGTGACGTCGTGCGGCGGCCCGGCGACGGCCAGCAGTGCGCCGTCGGGGGAGAGCCCGGCCAGCCGCCGTGGGCCGGGGGCCCGGTGGACCTCGCGGGCCGGGCCGCCCCGCCGTCCGAGCCACACGGCCAGCCCGGCGGGGCTGCCGACGCCCGCGGCGACCTGCCCCGCGGCGTTCATCGCGAGCCCGCGCGGGGTGCCCACGGGAGCCGGTGGCAGCGCCGCCGCGTCGGGGCCCCCGTCGAAGTCCTGGACCCGCCAGACGCCGCGTCCCTCCAGGTCTTCGTCGAACCACCACACGGCCCCGTCCCGGTCCAGGGTGCCGTGCAGGGTCCCGTGCGGCCGGTCGGTCACCTGGCGGGTGCGTCCGGTGGCGGCGTCGTGGGCGAACACTTCGCAGCGTCCTCCGGCGTCGGCGGTCAGGACCATCCGATCCGGGTCCGCCGGGCAGACCTCCGGGATGACGGGGCGGTAGACGCGGTAGCCGCGTTCGTTCTCCACCGCGCCGGACCCGGTGCCGGCCGCCGGCGTGCCGCCGGATCGGGTGCCGCCGGGCCCGGGCACGTCGGCTTCCGTTGCGCCGCGCGTCATACGGCCTCCTTCCGCAGCACCGCGGGGGCCCGCGCCGTGGACCACAGGGAGAGCAGGATCAGGGCCGCGCAGCAGCACAGCGCCGTGCGGTCCGTGCCCCCGGTCCCGGCGAGTCCGCCCGCCGCGAGCGGGCCCGCGGCGGCCGCCAGTCCGGTGGCGGTCGCGAGCACCGTTCCGGTGCGGGACTGGAGCTGCTGGGGGGTCACCTCCAGCGCGCGGGACTGCAGGACGACGGCCGCCGCCGGGAGCAGCAGCGAGATCGCCCCGAACAGCAGTGCGTACGCCCAGACCCGGGTGGTCAGCGCGAGTCCGAGCGTGGGCGCCACCATCAGCCAGGACACCGTGATCACCAGACGGGCGCCCGGAAGCACGTGAGCGAGCCGGGGCGCGAGCAGCGCGCCGGCCAGCCCGGCGGCCCCGGCCACCGCGAGCACCGCACCGACCGGCCCGCCGCCCGCACCCGAGTCCCGCAGGGTGAAGATCGTGCCGTAGGAGAGGGCGGCCAGCAGGAGGCTCATCGCCGTCGACCAGAGCAGGACGAACCGCAGGAACGGCTCCCGGCGCACGAACCCCGCTCCGGCGCCGAGTTCCCGCAGGAAACGCCGGCCGGCCGCGGCGATCCCGGCCCCTGAGGCGGTCGGGGAGCCGGACTCGGCCGGGCCGCCCCGGCGCGGGTGCAGGTCGGCACGCATCGCCGCCACGCAGAGCGCGGAGGCCAGATAGGAGAGGGCATCGGCGAGGAAGGGCAGCCAGCGCGCGAGTTGGAAGAGGGCACCACCGAGGGCCGGTCCCACCACGAGCCCCGCCTGTTCACCGGCCTGCAGCCGGGAGACGGCCCGGGGGTAGCGGTCGGGCGGCACGAGAGTTGCCACCGTGCCCGCCGACGCGGCCTCCTGACAGGAGGTCGCGGTCCGCTCCACCACCACCGCGGCGCAGAGCTGCCACAGCGGCGGGTCGCCGACCAGCGCGCCGACGGCGACCCAGGTCATGGCACCGGCCGAGACCAGAGCGGCGCAGACCAGCACCCGCTTGCGTGCGCCGTGGTCGGCGAGGACGGCGGCGAACGGCCCCGCGAGGATGCCGCATCCGGCGGACACACCGGCCACCGTGCCGACGACGGCGGGTGGGGTGCCGAGGGCGAGCAGCAGCAGCGGAAGAGCCAGACCGGAGGTCTGAGTGCCGAGCGCGTCCGCGGTGTTGGCCCACCAGAAGCGGCGGAAGTCCCCGTCCGCCGCGGCGCCCGGAGCAGTCGTCCGCTTTCCCGGACGGGCGGTTCCCGGGGTCAACGCGCCGTGGGCGTGCGCCGATCCGGCGAGGGAGATGCGGGAGGTGCGGGCGGGTGTAAGCAGCCTCTGCCGTGGTGCGCCATGGAACGTTCCCCCGGTTCACGAGCCGAAATCGCGTGAAGGTTTCGTGCCTTTCCCGTGCGCACCTTGAGGAATATCAGCCGCTGTCAAGGTTGCGCAATACATGGGACGCGGACCCGTCCGATGTCTTCCCGCGCCCTCCGCGGACCGCTCGGTGGCCGCGGGCGGCCGCGCGCCGGGCCGCCGCGCCCGACCGGGGCAGGGCCCGCCGGGTGCCCGGCGCTCAACCGGCCGCCGGGGTGCGGACGGTGCGGGCGGACGGTCCGCCGGCGCGGAGGCGTACGAGAGGCCTCGGCGTACGAGACGGTCTCGCTGACGGCGTCGAGGGGGAAGGCGCGGAAGCGTTCGGCGCCGAGGTCGAGCGTGCCGGACGCGAGGGCGCGGATCAGACCGGCGAGCGTCGAGCGCGGGTGCATCCACCGCCCGCGCACCGTGACCGAGTTGCGCATGAGCCACGGGCAGGGAGGGCGAGATCCGCGCCGCCGAGCATGCCGACGCCGCCCATGAGGACGACGCGCCCGGACCGCGGACGGTCATGACCGCGGTCCGGGCCGCCGGGAAGTGGGGGTTCCCGCGGGGCGCTCGCTCCGCATGCGCCCCCCGAGAGCGGGTTCCGCTGTCTCCGGGGGCAGCTCAGCGGGGGCCGGGCCGGTGGGGCTGACTCCGCCGGGCCCGCTGTGCCGCGAGCCGCGCGGCGGCGTCCTCGGTGCCGAAGGGGTTGCCGCGGCGGGTCCGGTCGGGAATCGGGAGTCCGTGCCGGATCGCGTGGCCGGTGTCGATACCGGTGGCGATGTCGCGTGCGAGGAGCAGGAACCGGTGCAGTGCTGTGCGCATGGGGTTCTCCTTGCCGTTGGTGGGGACGTCTCAGAGGGGAGCTGCGGCATTCCCGGCCGGAGTCGGAGCGTCGCTCCGGGCACGGATCGGCGCCGGGGCCGCGGGCCGTCGGCCGCGGTGGACGACGACGACGGCCGCGAGGCAGACGGCCAGACCGAGGGCGGTCCGCACTCCGAAGTGCTCGCCGAACATGATCGCGCCCCAGACCGCGGTGACCGGGGCCATGAGGAACATCAGCGTGTTGACCTGCGTGACGCCGGAGCGCCGCAGGATGAGCCAGTAGAGGCCGTAGCCGCCGAAGGTGGAGAGCACGACGAGCCAGACGACCGCCGTCCAGAAGGCGGGGTCGGTGGGTGGCGTCGCCGAACCCGCTGCCAGGGCCAGGGCGGTGAAGATGACGGCGCTGGTGGCACAGTGCACGGCCAGCGGCACCTCGGGGGAGAGGTCCGTACGGGAGCGGCCCTCCAGGAAGGTGGCCGCCACCAGCGACAGCATGCCGAGGAACGGTATGAGATAGGCCCACCAGGCGACGTCGGCGGCCGTGGCGGCATCGGCGGTCGTGACGATCACGACCCCGGCGAGTCCCAGCCCCAGTCCCAGCCCCAGTCCCAGCCACTGCGGGCGGGAGACGTACTGGCGCAGCAGCGGCCCGGCCAGCGCTCCGGCGACCAGGGGCTGCACGCCGTCGATGAGGGCGGTGGTTCCACTGGAGACGCCCAGTTGGATCGCCCAGAAGACGGTGAGCAGATAGCCGCTCTGGGAGAGCGTGCCGATCAGCGCCTGCCGGAGGAGGGCTCGCGGCGGCACGCTCCGCCAGGAGGCGCGTGCCGCGGTGGCGGCCAGGAGCGCGAGCGCGAGCGGCAGGAACCGCCACATCAGGAGCGTCACCGCGGGCGCGCTGCCCGCCCCCAGCTTCGCTCCGATGAATCCGGAGCTCCAGCAGACCACGAACGCGACGGCTAGCAGGAAGTTCACACCTCACCCCACAGTTCGAGTAAACAGATCGGTTTACTCATCCCACTATACAGATCGGTTTACCTTCTGGGGGGGTGAGGTCCGCTGGGCGGCATGGGACCGGCCGCCGTCGCGCGGCCGGCCCCGTCCGCAGTCGCTCGATGCGGCTACGGCCGTGCCGTGCCTGGAGCTGCCAGGAACCGCCGCTGGTCGTCCAGGAACCCCTCCGCGAACAGGCGGCGGGGGGCGAGGAGCGCGGTGAGCACAAGCTTGAGGTCCGAGTGCTCGACTGACTCCTTGACCAGTGAGTGGGCTGCCTCCGGGTAGTGCGCGACCGTCAGTGCGTCCGAGCCCAGGACCTCGCCGTAGACCCTCTCGGTCTCCGCGGTGTCGACGTTGGTGTCGTGGCCGGCGAGGGCCAGCAGTACGGGTGTGCCGCGCAGCGCCTCCAGGTCGCGCGTCGCGTCCGCGGTGTAGTTCTCGGACACGAACCGCCACCGGCCCGCGGTCATGCCGTCCGTGCGGCCCCCCAGGGCGCTGGTGTACTCGCCGAAGGTCGCGCCCCGCCGCAGCAGCCGCCGCGTGGTGTCGCTCTTCGCGATCTCCGCCTCGACGCGGGCCGCGGAGGCGCCCTCGGCGCGCAGCTCGGCGAGAAGGTTGTAGCGGCCCTGCCGGAGCCAGTTGATCGCGGGCGAGACGGCGATCACGAAGCTCACCGGGGTTTCGGCGGCGACCTTCGGCAGCACCCAGCCCGCCTGGCTGGCGCCCCAGAGCCCGATCCGGTCCCCGTCGATGCCGGGGCGTTCGCGCGCCCAGGCGATGGCGGCGGCCACTTCCTCGGCCCGGTCCTGCATGGACTGCGCCAGCCAGTCCCCGGGTGCCCCCGCGACACCGGGCTTGTCCCAGGAGAGTGAGGCGTACCCGGCCGCGGCGTTCGACTCCCACATGGGTCGGTAGCCGCCGTCGTGGGTGGCGTCCACGGCGCCGTCGCCGTGGACGTACACGACCAGGCCGTGTTGTTCGCGCCCGTCCTGGGGGGTGGTCAGTACGCCGTGCAGGACGTGGCCGCCGTGGCGGATCGAGACGCGCTGCTCGTGCATGTCGTAGGAGTGCTGCCAGGCCACGATTCCGCCGAGGCAGCAGGTCAGCGCCAGGGCTGTGGCGAGTGACCACACGGCGAGGCGGAGTGCGCGCCGCCGGGGCCGGGTGGGCCGCTGCTCGGTTCTGGATCTCTCTCTCCGGTTCCGCATGGCGCCAGAAACTATCATCCGAACTACGATCGTAGACATCGTAATAGTTTTCAGTCCGGCGGAGACGCGGAAGGGGCGGCGGTATGGAAGCGGATGCGGAGCGCACGGAGAGCGCCGGAGCCGATGGCACCGGCAGGGCCGACCAGCTCGGCAGGGTCCACGGGGTCTCGGTGCGGCGGGGGCTTCCCACCGGAGCCGAACGCAGGGCGGCGGAGCTGTACTGGGACGCCTTCGGCCGCAAGCTCGGCCCGGCACTGAACCCGCCGGAGAAGGCGGTGCCCTTTCTCGCCGACCAGTTCGACGCCGACCGCGCGGTCTGCGCGCTCCTCGACGGGCAGCTCGTCGGTCTCGCCGGCTACCAGGTCGACGGCCGGGCCCTGACCGGCGGTTCGGCTTCCGCGCTGCTGCGTGCCTACGGATGGCTCCGGGGACTGCCCGGACTCCTTCTCCTCGCCCTTCTCGAACGCCGCCCGGCACCCGGACAGCTCGTCATGGACGGCATCGCCGTGGCTCCGGAGGCGCGCGGCCGCGGCGTGGGGAGCCTGCTCCTCGAGGAAGTGGCGGACGTGGCGGCGGCGCACGGCTGCCGGGAGGTCAGACTGGACGTGATCGACACGAATCCGCGGGCCAGGGCCCTCTACGAACGCCGCGGATTCACAGCCGTTCGGACCGAGCGCACGCCCTACCTGCGCAAGCTGCTGGGATTCGGGGCGGTGACCACCATGCACCGGGCCGTCGGAGCCCAGCAGAAAGGACCGTCGACACCGTGAGCGACCGCGTCGAGATCCCCACCCGTATGCTCGTCCACGCCCTGATCCGCGAGGACGGCACAGTCGGCGCAGCCGAGCTCTACGCCGTCGCCAACACCCTGGGCATGAGCGACCAGCAGGTACGGCTCTGCATCAAGCGGCTGCTCGCCGAAGGGCGCTTCACCCACGAGGGCCGGGGCCGGAAAGCAGTGCTGCACGCGACCGAGGCGACCGCCCGGTTCCTCGCCCCCAACGCGGACTTCCTGCGGCACGCCTTCCGGCAGGACGCCGGGCACGCGCCCTGGGACGGTACCTGGCATCTGGCCGCGTTCGCCGTACCCGAGTCGGCGCGCACGGCGCGGGACGCCCTGCGCGAGACACTCGTCCACCTCGGCGGCTCCGCGCTCCAAGGGGGCTTGTACGTCTGCGCCAACGCCTGGGAGCCCTACGTCGAGGACGCCGCCGGCCGGCTCGGTGCCGATGCGGCGCTCACCCTCCTCACCACCACGGACCTGCGCAGAGGAGGCACCCAGGACCCCGTCGAACTCGCCAGGGACCTGTGGCCCCTGGAGGAGATCGCGGGCCGCTACCACCGGCTCGACCAGGTGGCCCGGCCCCGCCTCGAACGGCTCACCGGCTCCGATCCGGTGCCGTCGGCCGAACTCCTCACCATCGCTCTCGAACTGGCAGCCGAACTCACCCGCGCCATGGACCCCGACCCCCTGCTGCCGCCCGAGCTGCTGCCCCGGCCCTGGCCCGGCGCGCGGGCCAGGGAAGTCGTCGCCCGGTGCTGGGCGGCGCTGCACGAACGGGCACCCCGCGCATCCCGCCCTGCCGTCTTCCAGGTCTACGCCGACATCACGCGCGAGGCCGCGGAGCGGACCCGACGCTGAGCGGACCGGCGGACCGTGCCGCCGGAGCGGCTATGCTCCCGCCGTGGACGACATCGCCCCCGGCCTACGGATCAGGCCCGGAGACCGGGCCGACACACCGGCTGTCCTGCACCTGCTCGATGCCGCGGTCGCCTGGATGAACGCCCGCGGGAACACCCAGCAGTGGGGCACGACCCCGTACTCCCGAAAGCCCGGCGGAGTGGCGCGGGTACAGCGGTACCTGAGCGAGAACAGCCCCTGGATCGCGGAGCTGGACGGCACACCTGTGGGGGCGCTGGTACTCGACTCCGGCCCCAGCCCGCAGCTGCCCATCGGCCCGGCCGGCGAACCCGAGCGGTACGTCCGGCTGCTGGTCACCGACCGACGGCACGCCGGCCGGGGCATCGGCGCCGCGCTGCTGGACCACGCCGCCGCAGAGGCCCTCCGGGCCGGAGTCCGGTTGTTGCGGGTCGACTGCTGGGCGGGTGGGGGCGGCCAACTCGTCGCCTTCTACGAACGCAACGGATTCGCCCCGGCCGAGCGGTTCCTGCACGGGGACTGGCCGGGAGCGGTGCTCGCCCGCCGGGTGGGCTGAGGGTCCCGCCGGGCGGGCCTGCAGCGCGGGGCAGGGCCCCTGAGCCGACCGCGGGCAGCCGGTCAGCCGCGTGCCGCCGGAAATCGGTGGCAGGCCCTCGCTCGACACGGGATAGCGGGATGGGCATGGCAACAGGCGGAAAGCAGGCCGCGGTCGGGCGATGATCGGGCCGGCGGTCGGGGACGCACTCGGCTTTTCGAACGAGTTCAACGACCTTCCGCAGATCCTCGCCGAGCGCGGCTCCTGGCGCACGATGGACCTGCCCGCACAGCTCACCGCCGTGCGGAGGGCGGCCTGCACCTCCGGTGACTCCGACTCCCTCACCTGCTTGACCGGCGCTTTCGCCCGGCGCGTGTCTGGGCGCGGACGCCTGTCCGGGCGCCTGGGCGGAGCGGATCGAGCACGGCCGCGACTTGGGGGCCCTCGGACATCTTCGGGACGCGGGGTGAGTCCGCTCAGGACCGGGGGCCGGGCGGGGGAGGCGGGCCCGGGTGCGGGCCGAAGGGAGGCGGGCCCGGGTGGCCCGGGTACGGCTGCGGGCCCGGCATGGTGAGCCGGCGGCGGTGGCGCCCCCGGCGGACAGCGGTGACGACGCTGATGACCACAGCCGAGGCGACCGCGGCGAGGAACAGCCCGATCGCCGCGAAGACGGAACCCACCGCGGAACCCACGCGGGGCTCGTCCCCCAGAGCGAACTCGGTCTGCCGATCCGAGGTGCACGTGAGGGTGTAGTCACCGGTGCTGCCCGGCTTCACCTCGAAGACGCGCTCCCAGGTGCGGGACCCGCTGGTGATCCGGAACGTGCTGTCCGGCTGTTTCATGGATCCGGACCGCATCTGCGGGATCCGGCAGTTGACCCGGCCCCGCCCGGAGACGGAGGCGTAGACCGCCTTGGTCTCGCCTGCGGTGAACCGGAAGGTCTGCGAACCGCCGCTGGGGAAGCTGTGGTCGGTGTCGATCGAGTCCACCGTGTCCCGCACCGTCGCCACGATGACGGCGGTACCGCTGCCGGCCAGCACGAGCGCCAGCACCGCGGCGACCACGTACCAGAGGCGGCGGGGCCGCAGCTCCTTCGCCGGGATGGTCCGCGGCGGGGGGCCGCCGTACGCTGCTCCTCCAGGGTTACCTATAGCCACGGTCCCGCACTGTATCGCGACGGGAGCCGACGCCAGGGTGCGGCCGCCGGCAACTCCCGGCGTGGGAGCTTCTGCCCGCATCCGCATCCGCATCCGCATCCGCATCCGCATCCGCATCCGTCAGCGGGCCGGCCTCTCCTCTTTGCCGGGATCGCGTGCGGCCGGCGGCGCGGCGGAAGCATCGGTCAAGCAGCGGTCCGACGCGGTTGCCTGCGCTCGTCGGCCGTGAGCCCGCGCAGGGTCCACAATCCGTACAGCGCGAGCAGTGGCTTGACGATCAGCCACTCGCCGGGGCGGTAGTCGTCGGCGCGCACGAGCCGCTCGGCGAGGTCGGGGCGCTGCCGCCGCAGATACGCGCGGGCCTTCAGCGCGTGAGCGGGCTGGGAGACGAGCTTGATGCGGTCGGCGTTCTCGAGCAGGGGGAGCACATTGGCGATGTTCTCCCACGTAGTGGCGCTCCGTTCCTCGAGGAGCACCCTGCCCTCGAAGCCGAGCACCGACCGCGCGTAGGCGGCCAGCAACCGGGCCTCCGGCACGCCGCTGCCGACCGGACCCCCGCTGAAGACCAGGCAGGTTCCGCTCTCGGGGCCGGCGCCGAGGGAGCGAATCCCCGCACGCACCCGCCAGCGGTTGACGAGGTTGGCCTCGGCCCGCGGGTTCCGGTAGCCCAACACGACCACAGTCGCGGCAGCGTCCCCTCCGTCCGGGACGAGAGCGCGGGACCAGCGCCGGTTCAGCCACTCGCCCCAGGCCAGGGCGACGACGGTCCCGGCCATGGTCAGTCCCGTCCTGCGCCGCATCCCAGGACTCTAGGGCGCCTCCACCCGGAGCGGCAAAGGCTCAGTCGCGCAGCAGCCCCCGTATTCTGCCGGGACGTCGAAGGATCCTCCTGAGCGAGCGGAGGAACCCTCCCCGGCCGCCGTGCCTGTCCGCGCGTTCGGCCGGAGGCGGGACGCGGCAAGGCTGCGGATCCGCGACCCGGGACGCATCGCCGGCGACGGCGGAAGGTGCTGCCGTTCTGCGGGCCTGCCGGGCGAGTCGGTACGCGTCCGCCTCCCGGCGCAGCTGTTGTGAGCGGATCCGGTGCCACTCGACGTGCATGCCGCTCACGCCTGCTGCGGGAGTGCCAGGACGTCGGCGACCACGCAGCTCACGTTGTCGGGGCCGCCGGCACCGTTGGCGAGAGCGACGAGGTCACGGACCGCCTCCTCGGGTCGCGGGCTCCGGGCGAGCACCCGGCCGATTTCCGCCGCGGGCACGACGCCTGACAGCCCGTCCGAGCACAGCAGGTACCGGTCTCCTGCCCGGACGTCGTGCAGCCGCATGTCGGGAAGGGCGTCGTCGACTTCTCGGCCCAGCGCTCGCAGCAGCAGGGACCGTTGGGGATGGGAGGCTGCCTCCTCCGGACTGAGCCGTCCCTCGTCGACCATCGACTGCACCACGGTGTGGTCGTGGGTGATCTGGAACAGCTCCCCGTCGCGCAGGAGGTGGACGCGGGAGTCGCCGATGTGCACGAGGCCCAGTTGCGAGCCGGTCCACAGCATCGCGGTGAGTGTCGTGCCCGCCTCGTCGGGCTGGGAGCCGGCGTCGGCCATGCCGCGCACGGCCTGCCGGGCCCGGTCGACGGCGTCCTCGAGGACGTTGAGGAGGTCCCCGGCCGGAATGCTGTCGGTCTCCAGGTACTTCAGCGCGTGGACGGCGGCGGAGCTCGCGGGGGCGCCGGCGGCGCCGAAGCCGTCGGCGACGGCCAGCAGCCGGGATCCGGCATAGGCGGTGTCCTGGTTGCTCTCGCGGACCAGGCCCGGGTCGGAGAGTGCGGCATAGCGGATTTCCAGCGGGCGAGTGGCCGGGGTCATGGCAGGGTCCTTCCTGGCGAGGCTGTCGATGAGGAAGGTGGCCAGATCGCGCCGTGCCGCGGTGTCGGCTTCGACCTGCGCCCAGAAGGCGCGAACCTCACGGGCCGCGGAGCCGGCGTCCAGCGCGCAGATCCGCTGGATGCGGGCCAGGGGCATCCCCAGCCGCCGGAGCCAGGCGACGAGCCGGGCCCGGTCCAGTTGCTCGGGTGCGTAGTGGCGGTAGCCGGTCACCGGGTCGACGCGAGCGGGGGTCAGCAGGCCGAGCTCGTCGTAGAGCCGCAGTGCCTTCGGCGACAGCCGGGACGCCTTCGCGAACGCTCCGATGGTCAGCAAGCCCATTCCCACCCCTCCTCATGCCGGGCACGGCGCCCGGCCCCACCGATGCTGTGGCCTCCCCCAAGGTGAAGGTCAACGCCGCCGGGCCCGGCCGCGCCGCGCACCGGAATATTCACTCGCAGCGCCGTCGGCGGGTGTCCATACTGCGGTGATGGACCCGGTGACTCTCGAGACGGAACGGCTGACGCTGCGGGCCTTCACGTCCGCTGACGTGGACGCGGTGTACGAGGCCTGCCAGGACGAGGACATCCAGTTCTTCACGCCGGTTCCGGTGCCGTTCCGGCGTGCGGACGCGCAGAAGCGTATAGCCGACGATCTCCCCGCCGGCTGGGCCGAGGACCGGAACTACACCCTCGGCGCGTTCCGCAAGGACACCGGCGCCCTGGTGGGGTCGTACTGCCTGTTCCTCGTCAGTCAGGGGGTCTGGGAACTCGGCTACTGGGCGGTCAAGAACCAGCGCGGGCGCGGCTATTCGGTGGAAGCCGCCCGGTCGCTGTGCGAGTGGGGCTGGACCGCTCTCGACGTGCACCGCATCGAGTGGTGGGCCATGGTCGGCAACGCCGGCTCGCGTGCCGTTGCCGAGAAGCTCGGCTTCACCCTCGAAGGGATGCTGCGCAACCGCAGCATCGCCAACGACGGCAAGCCGCACGACTGGTGGATCGGCGGCCTGTTGCGGCCCTGAGAGCCGCCCCGGCGCGGAGAGCCGTCCCGGGTCCGCTGCGGCTCCGGAAGCCCGCGGGCGGGCCCGCGGCCGCCCGGGGGTGCGGCGTCCGGGCGGCCGCGGGTGTCGAGGGCCGGGATCAGGCGGGGACGGTCCGCCGGTCCAGTTCGCGGGTGCGGGAACGCGAGGAGGAGCGCAGCGAGCCCAGTGCCAGAGCGCCGGGCCCGGTGAAGACGAGCAGCAGGAGCGCCCAGCAGAACATCGCCGAGGCCTCCCCTTCGTTCTGCAGGGGGAAGAGGCCCCTGGGCTGGTGGACGGCGAAGTAGGCGTAGGCCATCGAGCCGGACGAGACGAAAGCTGCTGTCCTGGTCCCCGCGCCCACCAGGACCAGCAGGCCCCCGGCGAACTGGATCGCTGCCGCGTACCAGCCGGGCCAGGCACCCACCGGCACGGTGCCGCCGCCCTTCGCACCGCCGAGCACCCCGAAGAGCGACGCGGCCCCGTGGCAGAGGAAGAGCAGGCCGACGACGATCCGGAACAGTCCGGTCGCGTAGGGGCGTGCCTGGTCCAGTCGAGCGGTGAGGGAGGACATGGGGGTTCCTTCCATGGGGGGACGGACACCGCCGAGCCCCTCGCCCCGAGTCGACCCGGATGGAACGCCTGTGCGTGGGAGGAGTGGATCGACGGACCGGGCCGAGCCGACGGGGTCCGCAGCGGTAGGGCCGATCGGAGGGAAGGGGCGGCGGTGGAGGACGCTGTTCCGCGCGCCGGGTGTCGGGCTCGCGGACAGCATCCCGGACTTGGTCTAGACCATGCCTGAGTCGACGGAAGCGGTCAAGATGCTCGGGGACCGCTTGAGACTCGGTTGACAACCGGTCGGGACATCCGAGGCAGACCGCGCCGGGCGGAACGCGCCCAGGTCCGCCGCCCACCCTTCCCGGCGCCGGTCAGCGGGCGGGGGGAAGAGGCCTACGACCGTGCGACGGGGCGGTGGTGCCGCGGGCCGCGACGTCCGGACGCGGCTCGGACCGCAGTGCCTGGACGACCGGAGGTCAGGTTCGTTCCGCCGCCGATCAGTTCCAGGTTCTGGGCACGGCAGAGCAGCACCGCGACTCCGGCCGCCGCATCGCAGCAGACCATTGACACCAGGTCCCGCCGACCGCCCACCGCGCGGGAGAGCGCCGCCACTTCCAGCAGGGCGCAGCCCAATTCGCCGTCGCTCACCGAACCGGACATGCCGATCACGACGCAGACGCGGGGCGGGGTGGGGCGCGGCCCCGGCAGCAGCGCTCCGGCCCACCCGCCGAGCGCCGGGTGGGCCGCCGGTAGCTGTGCCCTCACCCACACCCGGTGCGCTCGCCGTCGCCGCCGAGCGGACGGTCGCAGCCGGCAACTTCCGCCAGGGCTGCGGCGGATGGAACGCCTCCTCAGCCCAGCGGCGCCACCCCTCCGGGGCGTCTCCCGGA
This sequence comes from Streptomyces sp. NPDC006925, assembly GCF_042869575.1. NCBI lineage: Bacteria > Bacillati > Actinomycetota > Actinomycetes > Kitasatosporales > Streptomycetaceae > Streptomyces > Streptomyces sp. NPDC006925. The sequence goes on along the minus strand of NZ_JBIAGB010000017.1, from coordinate 58,744 downwards.
CGCCCTCTGGCTCCTTCCGCCTCGATCATGGACGGTGGCACGCCCTCCTCGCGGACGCGCTGCCACATCGAAAGGCGGGACGGAATCGGATTCGCGAAGTGAGTCGCCATCAGCACTCACCTTGTGCGAACGATTCCCCCGATCCAGGTGAGGAGTAGTTCTTCATCGCGGGCATCGTCGCCACCTCGATGATGAGCAATCACCCCTCTTCGAAGCCGTGCCGGCAACGGCCGCACCCCTGCCTGTGCCGGTGGGAACCCTTCACGCGTCCGGCCCGGCCCGCGCGGGATCAGGGGGCCAACCGGTCCAGCTCCCTTCCGATCGCCTCCCGCAGCGGGTCGTGCTGCGGTCCGAGCCGGAACTCCCGCGCACTCCACCGCTCGCGCGGATGAAGCCACACCGGACCTCCCACGAGGTCGGCCGGTTCCCAGTCGTACCGGGGCCACACGTGCGCGTGCAGAAACGGGTCCGTGTTCCCCAGGATCTCCAGGTTCACCCTCCGGAAGGCCGGGTCGAGCCGACGGCAGGCGCGCTCCACCGCCTCGCCGAGCCGGTCCATGTCCGACAGGAACGAGCGCCGCCTCTCCTTCGGCAGGTCCGACAGCCGCCCCACGTCCGGGTCGTCCACGAGCAGCAGCGCGTAGCCCGGCAGGAACTGCACATCACCGATCACCGCGAACCCCGAGGCCACCGCCGCAGCACAGCGGGGTTCTCGCCGCGCAGCGCGCTCCCGATCCGATCGGCCCGCCAGTCTGCCGTCATCGCCACATCCGCTCTCTCGCCGGTGAGGAGACCGCCGCGGCCTCCGGGCCGCGGCGGAGCGTGCGGAACCCCGCGTTCACGATCGCGTCCGCGCGGAGTGCCAGCTGCCCGGCAGGCTCACACCCGCGGGGGCCGTCCCGCCGTCCGAGGGCACCAGCCCTGCCGGAGCCTCGCCCTGCGCCTGGGCGAAGCCGACCGCGCCACCGGAGAACGTCGCGCGGGTGAAATCGGCACTGCCGTCCGCGAAGCGCGCGCCGGTGAAGGTGACGGCACCGGCCGAGAAGTCCGCGCTGCCGACATCGACGGCACTTCCGGCGAACCGGGCGCGGTCGAAGTCGACGGCGGCGCCGCAGAAGCGGGCGCCGTGAAAGCTGACCGTGCCCCGGAAGCTGCCGGGGTTGCCGGAGAAGTGCGCCCCGCGGAAGCTGACTGCTCCGTCGGCGAAGTGCGCGCCCTTGAAGGAGACCGTGCCGCCGGTGAAGAGCGCGGCGCCGAAGCCGACGGTGCCGCCGCAGAACCGGGCGTCCTCGAAGCTGACGCGGCCACCGGAGAAGTGCGCGCCGTTGAAGTTCGTGGTGCCGCCCGCGAACCGGACGCCGGTGAAGTTCACGGTACCGCCGCAGAACCGGGCCCCGTTGAGCACCACCGATCCCCGGAAGACGGCGCCCTCGAAGCTGACCGAGCCGCCGGAGAAGTGCGCGTGGTCGAGGGAGCCGCCGTCGAGGACGGCGCCGGTGAAGTCGAAGTCGTAGCCCTGCCAGGAGTGCGGGTGGTCAGTCGGGAGGCGGAGGCGGTCGCGGATGAGCCGGACCACGGTGCGGCGGACCTCGTGCAGGCCCACGTGCCGTGGGCTGCCGCCGACCTCCGTCCGCTCCGGGTCCTCCTCGGGCGGGTAGGGCAGCCGGAGGTAGGCGCACAGCACGTCGATGCAGGTCTGGCGCTGCGCCCTGTTCGGGGCGTCGTCCGCCAGACCCGCCAGGGCGTGCACACCCCCCAGGCGGACCGCGGCCGGCTCCTCGCCGAGTTGGCCGACCGCGCCGGTGAAGCGCTCGGTGTGCAGGCGGGTGGCCTCCCGGCGGGCACCGTCCTCATCGACCCGCTGACGCCGGTAGGCCACGACCAGCGCGACGAGTGCCCCGGAGCCGGCCACCACCCCGAAGGAGAGCTTCACCAGTTCGAAGACGGTCTTCGACGTCAGCTGCCGCTCCCGCTCGATTCCCCGGGCGCCGAGCAGGTCCCACCCGGTGAGGAACACCGCGGCGGCGACGACCACCGAGGCGAGGAAGGTCAGGGCGAGTACGGAGCCGACCGGCCACAGGCGAAGGCCGCTGCGGCCCTCCGGGAGCCTGGACTGTCGTGACATCACACTGCACAAGCCTCTCTCACCCGCCCGGCCCGCGACACCGGTTTCGCCCAGATCCGCAACACCCCGGCGGACAGCGCCGGGCGCACCTTCGCGAACGATGGTGCACGAACCCGACCGCCGCGTGCTGCCGTACGGTGCAACCCTCCTACGATCGCGCGGACTGTCCGGGCGTTCACGGGGCCGAAAACCCGAGTCCCGGCGCCTGGGCCGGTGACCGGCCCGTGACCGCGGCCGCGGACCGTTCTTCGACGTGCCGCGATGGCCACCACCGGGTGGCCTGCGGCGAACCGAACCCCGGGCACCTTCGACCGGCCGCGTCGCGGGCCGGTCGGCGGGCCGGTCGAAGGTGCCCGGGCGCCCGCTCCCGGCACCGGCCCGCGACGCGCCCGGGTCCTCGCGGAGCCGGTCGCCGCTCTTCCGGGGCCCGCCGGTCGAACGGATATATGAGGATCCGGAAAACGGACCCCCCGCGCGGGACTCGTGGTTTTCCCGAAACGGCACGGTGACAGGGCGGTGTTCTCATGACAAGGCAGGGGCCGAGCGACTCCTTCCGACCTGCGGAAGAGGTCCGACGAAATCCGGCGGCGCCGGTCCGGAAGGGCGGGAGGGCGGACCGGCTGTTCCCACGGTCAAGGGATGGAGAGGGCGAATGGTAAAGCTCCCGAGCGGCACCCGGCAAACACGAGCGGAGTCCGTTCGGGCCCAGCGGAAAGCGCCGGCGCGCATTCCGCCCCGGAGTCCCTCCCGCGGGCGGAATCCGGGGTGCCGCGCGGACCGCCGGAGGGCCTCGCGGGCGGGGGGGCGGCGAGCCGGGGCAACGGGGTCCGGCCGCCCGGGTGTGCCGGCGCGGCCGGCACGTCCCAACGCCCCTGCGACCAGGGGTGCTTCACCCGATCGGGCCAATCGCGCTGGGGTGGTCACGCGGGCGCCGGAGCCGCCTCCAGAGACACCTTGACAAGGGGTGATCCCGACCTCACAGTGGTCGCTACGTACAACGCAACCGGATGCGTTCTCTGCGTACATCCATCCCCTCCCTTTTCTGGGGATCACTGGAAGAACACCCCTGCGGGTGCCATTCGGCCTGCCCGAATAAACCCGCACGACCGTCGTACGTATTGCTGCCCGCCCGACCGGTGGAACAGGATCGTGCGGCCCCCCATGTGCGTTAGTGGATTTCTGCCCGCTGGGCGGTGATGCCTGAAAGCTCGCACATAAATCCTGGATAGTTAACGGAAGGGTGAGTGCCACATGACACAGAACGCTGTCGACACGCCGCTGCAGGCTGCCGAGCATGAACCCTTTCTGCAGGTCATGTGGCGAGATTCGGAAACCACCGCCCGGGGCTACGTCGTGATCGACCAACTGGTGTCCGGCATCGCCACCGGCGGCCTGCGCATGCGGCCGGGATGCACGCTCGACGAGGTCGGCGCCCTCGCCCGGGAGATGACGCTCAAGATGGGAGCCTTCGGCATCCCGGTCGGCGGCGCCAAGGGCGGCATCGACTTCGACTCCGCCGACCCCCGCGCCGACGGGGTGCGGGAGCGGTTCCTCCAGGGCGTGCGGCCGCTGCTGGAGCGCTTCTGGGTGACGGCGGGAGACCTCGGTACCCAGCAGGACGAACTCGACAGCGCCTTCGGGAGGGTCGGCCTCGGAGACACCTCCTTCCACGCCGCTATGGTCCGTGCCCCGGACGAGGAGGAAGCGCGTGAACGCGTCCGGCAGGCTTTCGCCACCCGGACGGACGGCCTGAAGCTCTCGGAGCTGGTCGGCGGCTTCGGAGTGGCGGAGGCGGCGCTGGCGGCGCTGGAGCACCGCGGCATCCCCGCCTCGTCCGCTCGCGCCGTCATCCAGGGCTTCGGCACGATGGGAGGGGCCACGGCGCTCTATCTGGCGCGCGCCGGAGTGAAGATCGTCGGTGTCACCGACGCCCAGGGACTGGTCCGCAACCCCTCGCGCGGCGTCGACGTCGAAGGCCTGCTGCGCGCACGCAGCACCAGCGGGGTCATCGACCGCTCCGCGCTGCGCGACGACGACGAGGTGTGCCCCGGCGACGCGTGGCTGGATCAGGAGGTCGACGTCCTGGTCCCGGCCGCCGTCTCCTACGTGATCACCGAGGAGAACTGCCACCGCGTCACTGCCGAGCTGGTGGTGGAAGCCGCGAACGTACCCACCACCCCCGAAGCCGAACAGCTCCTGAAGGAGCGGGGCGTCGGCGTGGTGCCCGACTTCATCGCGAACACCGGTGCCGCCGCCGGAGCCTGGTGGGTCATCCTGGGCGACGTGGTCAGCCCCAGTGGAGCCTGCGGCCGGCTGGCCTCCCAGATCCGGCCGCTGGTCCGCGAACTGATGATCCTGGCCGACGAGACCGGAATGTCCATGCGCGCCGCCGGGGTCCGGCTCGCGAAGCAGAACTCGCAGCGGATGATCGGCGAGTGCGGGGCTGCGGTGGCCTTCCGCGACCTGTTCGACCGCACGGCTCAGGAGCAGCAGCTGCCGGACGCACACACCGCTTCGGCGCTCGGGTCCGCGCCGACGCCGGCCCCCGAAGCCGCCACCGACGTCCTCGCGGCGGCCCCGCCGAACGGGGTGGCACCGATCGTCGCCGAGCTGGAACCGGACACCGGGCTCATGGAGACCGGGCGGCAGCCCGCAGCCGCCTTCCCGGCCTACTGGCCGGGCACGGCAGACGAGCCCCCCGCGCGTCACTGAGAAGTCTCGCGCCGGGCAGGTGCCTGCGGTCGGGAGGTTCCGGCCGCAGGCATCTCCCGTTCCGCCCCGATGCGGCAGAGCCGCTGTGTCCGGCCCCGGTGCCTCCGCGGTGAGCCGAGCCCGCTCCCGCCGGCGGGCGGCGCGCCGGAGTCCGTGCAGCCGCCCTCCGGGGAGGGCGCGTTGGGCCCAGGGCGACCGGATGCCGGGACGGGGCGGAGATGCAGGAATGGAGGTGCGGCGGAGCCCGGTTACCCGGTGCGGAAGGAAAGCGCACCGGAGGGATGGCGATCGATGACGCGGGTGAGTGAACAGCCCCAGGACTCGGCCGGAAGGCCGCAGCCCAACCGATCTGACGAGGGGCGCGACAGCCCGCCCCGGCGGACCGGGCGCCAGTTGGTCGCCGCCTCGGTCGGCAACGGCGTCGAGTGGTACGACTGGTTCGCGTACTCCTTCCTCGCCACCTACATCGCCGACGAGATCTTCCCCAAGAGCGCGGGCAGTTCACTGGTCCCGCTGCTCTCCACCTTCGCCGTCTTCGCCGTCGGCTTCTTCATGCGGCCCGTGGGCGGCCTGCTGCTGGGATCGGTGGCCGACCGGGCCGGGCGGCGGGCCGCACTGACGCTGACCATCCTGCTGATGGGCGGCAGCAGCCTGCTGGTCGCGGTCACGCCCACCTACGCGTCCGCCGGGGTCCTGGCCCCGGTGGTGCTGGTGGCAGCGCGCCTGCTGCAAGGGCTCTCCGTGGGCGGTGAGTTCGCCGCCTCGACGACCTTCCTGGTGGAATCGGCCGGCCCCGGCCGACGGGGGCTCTTCTCCAGTTTCCAGTATGTGTCGACAACCGCGGGCCAGCTGGTCGCCAGCGGTGTCGCCGCGCTGCTCGTCTCCACCATGAGCGACGGGCAGATGCACCAGTGGGGCTGGCGGGTGCCGTTCCTGTTCGGGGCGCTGCTGAGCCTGGCCGGATTCTGGGTGCGGCGCGGGGCGCGGGAGACTCGGAGCGAGCAGCAGGCCGGAGCGCCGCGCCCCGGGCTCTTCGACGCGCTGCGCCTGCACCCCCGCGAATCCCTCCTCATCGTCGGGATCACGGCCGGCGGGACGATCGCCTACTACGTGTGGACTTCCTATCTGCCAACGTACGCGGAGGTCAACGCCGGTCTCGACAAGAGCGACGCGCTGGTGTCCGGCACGATCTCGCTGGTGTTCTTCATGCTGCTCCAGCCGCTGGGCGGGATGCTGTCCGACCGGATCGGCCGCAAACCGCTGCTGCTGGCTTTCGCGATCGGCTTCGCCGCACTGTGCGTGCCGCTGCTGCATGCGGTCGGCGACTCGTTCGCCTCACTGCTGCTCGTCCAGTGCGTCGGCATGGTGCTGCTCACCGGCTACACCTCGATCGCCGCCGCGGTGAACGCGGAGATCTTCCCCGCCCGGGTGCGGGCCACCGGCATCGGATTCCCGTACTCGCTGGCGGTGGCGCTCTTCGGCGGCACCGCGCCCTACGTCGGCACCCTGTTCGAGGACCTGGAGATGCCGGACGCCTTCCCGTGGTATGTGGCCGCGCTGTGCCTGCTGTCCGCGCTGGTCTATCTGCGGCTGCCGGAACGGTCGGGGGAGGAACTGGAGCGCTGACCGAGGCGCCGTCCCGCACGACCGGGCAGGCCCCCGATCCCGTAGAGGCAGGAGGCAGGAGGCAGGAGGCAGGAGGCAGGAGGCAGGCCGCGCGGGAGTGCGGCCCGGCCGCGCACACCGTCCGCCGAATCCCGGGGCTCTTCCCGGGATTCGGCGGACCGGCGAACCGGCGGGGAGCTACCGTACGGATATGTTCCGCTCCACACGGTCACCCGAGGAGGAATCCTGTGCCCTCGCCCTGCGATCCCCAGCACGCGCCCGCCGGTGACGTGGGCGCAGCCCTCATGATGATCGACTCCCAGCTCAAGGCCGTCTACGACGAGAACACCCGACCCGACGCCGAACGGAGGCGGCTGGACCGCCAGTTCGCCGCCTCACTGGGCCCCGGCGGCATCGACGACGTGCTCGACGGCGCGTGCACGCTCATCTACCTGTTCATGCGGTGGCTGCGACTCGCCTATGAGGACCACGACAAGGACGTCATCGAGTGCGTGGTCCCGAACCTGGTCGCCTCCATGCGCATGATGCCCAAGAGCGTCCGTCCGGAAGTCGTCCCCACCATGGCCGGCCTGCTCGTCGCCGCGGGCACCGGTCTGAGCCCCAGCCTGTGGCGTCAGCAGTTCGGCGAGTGGCGGCGGGAGGAGCTGAGTTCCCTGGAGGCCACCGCCTTCCTGCTCGCCGAGCTCATCAACCGGATCACCGACGACCGTGACTTCGCCACCCGCATGATCGCCGAGGCGCTCTCCAGCGCGGACGGGAGCTGACGCGCCATCATGCCCGCCGCGGGGACGGCCCGTGCGGCAGGCGACGTGCACGCGACGCGACGACCCGAACCGCGCTTCGCCCCAGAGCCGAGAAGCGCCCCTGCGTGGTCCCCTGCGGTGCCGGAGCCGCGAGCGCACCGATATCCCGCCGACCGCGGGAACGCCGCTCAGCGCAGCGGGTCGAGACGGCGCAGCAGCGCCGGCGCCTCACCACCGGTCATGGCGTCGGCGAGCAGCCGCCCGGTGAGCGGCCCCAGCACCATGCCCCACATACCGTGGCCTCCGCAGACCTGCACCCGTGGCGAGCGGCTCGGCCCGACCAGCGGCAACCCGTCCGCGGTGCACGGCCGGGATCCCACCCACTCCTCGCGGCGGTCGTCCCAGTTCACATCGCGGAACATCGGCCGGGCGGACTCGACGATGGTGCGCACCCGCCGCTGATCGAGCGGCGCGTCGGGCGCGCGGAACTCCATGGTGCCGGTGACCCGGAAGCGGTCGCCCAGTGGATTGCACGCGATCCGCTGGCCCGACAGATAGATCGGATGCGTCGGCATCGCCCGCGGCCGCACCGTGAAGCTGTACCCGCGCCCCGCCTGCACCCGCATCCGGACCCCGAAGGGCCGGGCCAGGGGGTCGAGCCACGCGCCGCAGGCGAGCACGACCGCGTCGGCCCGCACCGGCTCCGCCACCGCGGAGGCGGGAGAAGGCACCAGCTCCACGCCTGCCCGGCCCCGGTCCCGGATCCGGGCCACCGAGCAGCCCTCGACGATGTCCCCGCCCCGGCGGCGGACATCCTCCGCGAGCGTGCGCAGGAACGCGGGCGGGTTGATGAAGCGCTGCCCGTGCACTTTCAGGCCCAGGCGGACTTCGTCGCTGAGCGCGGGCTCGAGTGCGCGCAGCTCCGCACCGGAGACGGCCTCGAACCGGGCCTCGTCACCTCCTGTCGCGCTCATGTGCGCGAACTCCTCCAGGACATGTGCGCGGTCCTGCTGGTTCCGGCAGGCGATGACCAGCGGGTCGGCGTCCTTCACGGGGGCGTGCACGCCGCCCTCGACGAGCTGCTCGTACGCCGCGAGGCAGCCGCGGTTGAGTTCGTTGAACACCGTCATCGTGCGCCGCCACCGCCGTGCCGTGCAGTTGCGCGCGAACGAGAGGAGGAAGGCCCACAGGTGCCGGTCGACCGCCGGCGGCACGGACACCGGCGAGTCCCGGTCGAAGAGCGAGGCGATGCCGTAGCGCAGCACGGACGGCTCCGGCAGCGGCACGGTGAACGCGGGATTCAGCATGCCCGCGTTCCCCCATGAGGACCCCGCTGCCACTCCCTCGCGGTCCAGCACGGTCACCCTCACCCCGCGTTCCTGGAGGAACCACGCGGCGGAGAGCCCGGCCATGCCGGCCCCGACGACGGCGACGTGTTCGGGTGCGGTGTGCGATGTGTTCACGGTCACCTCGAAGTATCCGGAGAAGCAGTGCGGTTGCCGAACCCGTCGGTCGAGCCGCCGCCCGGCGGCACCGGCCCGAGCCCGACGGGAACCGGTCTCACACCTCGATGACGTCCGCCGGGCCGTGGGTGAGCACGCGCGTGCCGTGCTTCTCGACCACGAACGTCTGGCTCAGGCCGACCACTGACGTGCCGAACGAGCGGAAGGAGCCGGGAATGTGGAATGCCATGCCGCTCACCAGAGGCTCGTGATTGTCCGGGGTGAGGTAGAAGGGGGCGCCGTCCATCCAGTGCGGCTTGTGCGCCAGACCGACGGGATAGCCGAAGAGCTGGTGGAACATGACATCGTCCGGGAGCGGGCCCAGCGCCTCGCCGGCCTGGACGGCGACCTGCGCGGCGGTGACCCCCTCCGCCGCGGTCTCCAGCACGGCGGCGACGGCCGTGCGGGCCAGCTCCGCCAGCCGCCGGTCCGCCGCGTCCAACGCTCCGCCCCGCACCACCGTGCGCATCACCGGCGCGTGGTAGCGGTCCCGGGTCCCGGCGAACTCCAGGAAGGTGGGCCCGCCGCCCAGCTCCCGGCCCACCCAACTGGAGTGCGGGATGCCGCCGCGCCGCCCGGTGGCGACGACCGGCCCCCAGGCCGAGGGCGAGTCCGCCTCGCGGTACAGCGCCTCGGCGATCGCCGCGGCCACCGAGGAGTCGGTCGCTCCGGGCCCTCCGGCGGCGGCCACCCCCGCCGCGACGCCCCGCTGGGTCACCGCGGCCGCCTCCTCCATCCTGCGCAGCTCGGCGGGGGAGAGCACCAGGCGGGCGCGCTCGACCAGATGGTCCGGGTGCACGACCACCAGCCCCTGCTCGCGCAGCAACTCCAGCACGCGCGGGGGCGTGGAGGCGTGCCCGACCTCGACACCCACCCGCGCGCCTCGGGGAAGCACCGTCGCTGCGTGCCGGATGAAGAGTTCCAGACCGCGCAGCGCGTCCGCGTAGCCGCAGTAGTGGAGATTGCCGGCCACCGAACTGGCCAGCGCCCTGCCGACCTCCAGGTCGGGCAGGTACAGATGGGTCTCGGAGCCGGTGACCAGCAGCGGCTGCGGAGCTGTCTCCGCGGTGTGGAAACCGCACAAATACTCCACGCTGGAGGGGCGGAAGACCAGCATCGCGTCCAGCGGCAGCCGCTCCATGCGGCCGCGCAGCTCCCGCAGCCGCGCTGCGTACTCCGCCTCTTCGAACGCGGGGCCCTCCGTCGCCCGGATCGATGCGGCGTTCTCCTCGGTGAGCCAGCCCGGCGACGGGGCGTTGCCCAGCCGGGTGACGTCGGGTCCGTGTATGCCGTGTTCCGTGGTGCCCATGTGCCCCTCTTCTCTTCCTGATGCAGGAATGCGGTGGACCGCTCGGCAGCCGTACCCCGCCCGCCGCGGCCGTGGGCCAGTGGGTGGGTTCCAGGGGCATCCGGTTGCCCGTGCAGGGTGCTCGTCCTACCCGCCCGGCGCGGGGGAGCGCACCGGGCGGGGTCCGGCGGCTCCCGGTGTCCCGTCCCACCGCCGGGGCGGCGCGAGCGGGAGCCGGCCCGGGAGCCGGGAAGGGTGGTGGGTGAGGTCGGTCTGCCGCGGGGGGATCCGCCCGGCGGCCGGGCTTTCGCCGTGTCTGCAGTCTCGTGCACCCCGTTCTTTCACGTCCATCGGGAAAACCTTCAGCGATCTCATTAGATTTGGTTAATGGAACTCTCGCTGAACCGGTTGCGCATGCTCCGGGAGCTGTCCCGGCGCGGCACCCTCACCGAAGCGGCGGCGGCGCTCCACTACACGCCCTCGGCCGTCTCCCAGCAGTTGGCCGCGCTGGAGCGGGAGGTGTGTGTGCCGCTGCTGGAACACGTCGGGCGCCGCGTCCGGCTCACCGAGATCGGGCGCGTGCTGGCGCAGCACGCCGAGGAGATCCTGGCCGCCGAGGAGCGCGCCCGGATCGCGCTCGAACAGGCGCGGGAGACCCTCACCGCCGACCTGACCGTGGGCGTACTGGCGACCCTCGCCGGAACCCTCGTGCCGCCCACGCTGGCCACCCTCGCCGAACGCCACCCCGGAGTGCACGTCAGGACCCGGGAGGTCGTACCGGAGGAGACCCAGGCCGCCGTACGGGACGGTGACCTCGACCTGGCGTTCGTACTGGACTATCCCACCGCCCCCGGCTCCGGCGCCCTGGACGGCGCACTGGAGAGCACTCTGGTCGGCGTGGAGCAGCTCTACCTCGTCGCCCCGCACGGCGCCCTGAGCACACCGGCGGCCCTGGGCGAGTCCGCCGAGGAGCCGCCCTCGACCGCCGCCCCGCCGCGGCTCGCGGACCGGGACAGCGCGGACCCGGGCGCCCCCGTGGACCTCGCGGACCTGGCCGGGAGCTCCTGGGTCGCCTCCGGGACCGACACCGAGTTCGGGCGGGCCCTGTGCGCGGTGTGCCGGACGGCCGGCTTCACCCCGCGGATCGCGCATCAGATCGACGAGCAGGCCACGGCCATGGCGATGGTGGCGACGGGCCTCGGTATCACCCTGGTCGCCGAACTCGCGTTGCCACTGCGGCCGGCGAACGTCGACGTCTTCCCCTTCCGGGACCCGATCAGGCGCCGCATCACCGTCATCCGGCGGACCTCGACCAGAGACCGCCCCTCCGAACTGGCCTTCGTCCGCGCCGCCCTGGACACGGCAGCCGCGCTCCGGCTGCTGGAGGATCCGGACGGTCGCTGAGAGACGGCCGCACCGCGCCCTCGATGCCGGGCTCCGGATCTCTCACCTCCAGGGGAGCAAGCCGCACTGTCGTAGGGACGGGCCGTCGAGCCGACTTCACCGTGCCGTTGTCCCGCCACCATTGACCGTGCGGGGCGGCTCCGTCGGCACCGCGCCCGTCCCACCGGCCGCAGCGCCCGGCTGCAGCGCCGCGTACTCCAGGGGCGCCGACGGGTCGACGGACACTCCCAGCGGCGCGGGCTCGGCACCGGAGCGCACCAGCAGATCACCGACGGCCGCGATCATCGCCCCGTTGTCCGTGCACAGCGTCAGCGGCGGGACACGCAGTTCGACCCCGGCCGCGGCGCACCGCTGCTCCGCCAGGGCCCGGACCCGGGAGTTGGCCGCCACGCCGCCGACCACCACCAGCGTCCCGACACCGTGGGCGCGGCAGGCCGCGACCGCCTTGCGGGTCAGCACGTCGGCGACAGCTTCCTGCAGGGCGGCGGCCCCGTCGGCCACGGGGGGCTCCTCGCCACGGAGGCGGTGTTGCTCGGCCCAGCGGGCCGCAGCCGTCTTGAGCCCGGAGAAGGAGAACGCGTACGGGTCGTCGCCGGGACGCGTCAACGGCCTGGGGAAGGCAACGGTCCGCGGATCGCCGTCCCGTGCCGCCCGGTCGACGGCCGGACCGCCCGGATACGGCAGGCCCAGCACGCGGGCGACCTTGTCGAAGCACTCACCGGCCGCGTCGTCCAGGGTGTCACCGAGGTGCAGGATCGGCTCCCGCACCAGGTCCCGGACCAGGAGCAGCGAGGTGTGGCCGCCGGAGACGATCAGCACCACGGAGGGGTCGGGCAGCGGTCCGTGCTCCAGGGTGTCCGCCGCGACGTGTCCGGCCGATGGTGCACCCCGTACAGCGGCACCCCCACCGCGTACGCGAGGCTCTTCGCCCCGGCGAGCCCCACCTGCAGCGCGCCCGAGAGGCCGGGCCCGGTGGTGACCGCGAGCGCGTCGAGCTGGCTCAGCCTCAGCCCTGCCTGGTCGAGCGCCCGCCGGACCACGGGGTTGAAGGAGTGCAGATGCGCGCGGGCCGCGATCTCGGGCACGACACCGCCGAACCGTGCGTGCTCGTCCATGCTCGACGCGACGGCATGCGCCAGCAGCTTCCCGTCCCGCACGATCCCCGCGCCTGTCTCGTCGCACGACGACTCGATACCGAGCACGATCGGTCCTCGGGACACGGCCACTCCCTCACGTCCGGCTTTCTTGCACCCTCATTGTAATTGCAAGCAATATGCAATAAGACGGGAACTCGCAGAGCGCACTCCCGCCTGCTGCCGGGGCCGCCTGGCCGGTACCGAAAGAGCGCTCATGGATCCGTCGTGACGCTGGAGGCAGAAGGCGGCCCTGACGCGCGGCCGGACAGTGCGGGCAGCGAGAATTCCCGCACCGGAACGCCAGTGACCATGAAGGAGAACCCGTGAGCAGACCGGCTCCGCAGCATGCGGCCGTCCTGTACGCGATATCCGCCACCTGCGCCGTCGTGGGCGCGCTGCTGTGGGTGCGCGGACACGACCGGATGGCGCAGCCACCCCGCTCCTACGGGGCCTACCTGGCGGTCGACGGCTATACGCCCTCGACGTGGCAGGTTTGGTCCTCGGCGGTGCCGCAGGACCGACTGGGTGTGTACCTCGTCGTGTTCGGCGCTCTGCTGGCGGTGGGGACGCGCGTGTTCCTGGCGCGGCGCGGCTGACGGCCGTCCGGTCGCGGAGGCTCCGCACATCCGCGGGGGATCGGCGCACCGCCGGGTGCTGCGCGAGAACCCCGGCGGTGCGCTGCGGGACCAGCACCGAGCGGTGCGCTGCGGCGGCACGGAACCGACCGGCCGTTCACGTCGCCGCGGATCCGAGTGAACCAGCAGGCGCGATCAGGCGCCCGGGACGGCGTCCTGAGGCACCGTGTGCCAGTTGGTGACGACGGGCTTGTCGACGGTGATGCTGCCGGTGTCGAGGCTGACCGGGTCGGTCCTGTCGTCCCTGCTGACCGTGGCGATGACGGCGCTCAGCTCTTTGCCGCCGTCGGTGCCGGTGGTCTTGGGGTTCACCCCGGCGTAGGCGGTGGTGCCGCCGCTCAGCTTCGTCTGCTCCCCGACGGCCTGCTCGGCGGGCGCTGCCTCGGTGCCGTCGGAGCCGAACGCCACCACGGGAGGCGTGCCCGGCAAGGTGCAGCTGATGCCCGGCTTGGCGGTCACCGACAGCAGGATGTACCCACCCGCCTGGGACTCGGACCTGGCGCTCCAGGACAGGTCGTTGGCGCCGCACACCTGCCCGTAGCCGCCCTTGCCGGTGCCTTCGCCGCCGCCCTTCGCGGAGCTGTCACCACCGGCCGCCTTCCCGTTCCCCGCCGTCGCGGAGCCGCCCCCGGACCCGGACTCCCCGCCGCCGGACTCCTTCTCCTGGCCGACGGACCGGGAGGCGCCGGGGGAGGATGAAGGAGCGTCCGCCGCACTGTCGCTGGTGCCGCCGCCGTCCTGGCAGGCCGTGAGCGAGAACGCGGCGGCGACAGCCGCGGCCAGCAGGCCGGTGGTACGGAGGGTGCGGCGCGCGCGGCGAACGGGCTTCACGAGATTCTCCCCTGTGTCGTGGGTACGGCCAGGCCGCCGCGTTCTTCCGCGGGCGTCCCGGCCGGAGTCACTGGTCGGTACGTGCACTGAGATGGCGCGTGCCGGGGAGTTGTTCACCTGATTGTGTCCCCGCTGTGTAACGGCCTGCCCGACCCCCGCCGCTTCCTCGGCGGACACGGCGAGCGGGAGTGCGCATTCCCGTCGGCCGGCCGAGGAGCGGGCGGGCCGCACAGCCGGCCCGCCCGGCGGGAACGGGCCGGTGTGCGCGCCCGTTCAGTCCTCGCGGCCGGAGGTCAGCCCGCGGCGTCCAGCGCCCGCCGGGCCCCGGCGACGACGGCGGGGTCGGTGACGAAGTGCCCGTCCTCCGCGGCCGAGGCGCCTGCGGCACCGAGCGGCACCCATCTCCCGCCGCGCCGGGGCGCGGCCCGGGTCTTGGCGGAGAGGTGGACGGCGGCGGCGCCCGCGGCGAGCAGCTCCGCGACCGTGCCGGGGCGCACCCCGCCGCCGGCCATCACCTCCACGCCGTCAGCGGCGGCGGCCATCGCGGCGATCACCCCGGCGCCCTCGGCCGCGGTGGCGGCGCCGCCCGAGGTGAGCACCCGGTTGAGGCCGAGCCCGGGCAGCAGCGCCGCGGCCGCGACCGGGTCGGCGGTCTGGTCGACGGCCCGGTGCAGGGTGACCTCGACCGGCCGGCCCGCGGCGTGCGCGGCTTCGGCGAGCGCGGCCACGACGGGGACGTCGAGGGCACCGGCGGCGGTGAGTGCCCCGATCACCACTCCGGCGGCTCCGGAGGCGACGGCCGACCGCACCTCGGCGGCCATCAGCGTCACTTCCTCCGCGTCGTGCACGAAGTCGCCGGGCCGGCACCGGACCAGCACGTGCACCGGCGGGCCCGCTTCGACGGCGGCCTCGACGAGCGCGGCGGACGGGGTGAGGCCGCCCAGCTCCAGGCCGGTGCACAGCTCGACCCGGTCGGCGCCGTGTTCGCGCGCGATGCGGGCACCGGCCGGCGAGGTGACGGCGATCTCCAGGGCGGGGCGGGCGGTCACTCGTCGTCTCCGGTCAGCGGCTGGTCGGAGGCCGGGATGCGGCGGGCTCGCAGGTCGGGGTCGGCCATGCCGCGGTCGAAGGGGAACATCGGGCGGCGGATGCGGTGGTGGCCCAGGCGCACCAGGTCCTGGTCGACGCCGCCGGGGGTGAGCGCCATCTTCCAGCCGACCGACATCTCGGCCAGTTCCGGTTCCAGGTAGCCGATCTTCACGATCACGATGTCGGCGCTGCGCGGGTCGAGGCCCAGGTCGGTGAAGTCGTGCTCGTGGTGGTAGGGCTTGCGCAGCCGGGTGAGGATCGCGTGGACGCTGCCGGCCCGGATCACGACCTCGGTCCCGGCGTCCCGGTCGCCGTGCCGGACGGCGTGCACCACGCCGGTGAGGGTGACCGGACCGGCGTGCCGGTCGTCCACCTCGGCCCCGGCGGTGACGGTGACGGTGGCGCCGACGCCCGCCGCGACGGCGGTCTCGACCGCCTCCGGCCCCGGGACGGAGGCGTAGAGCACCGTCGGGCCGTCGTCCTGTTGGAACTCCGGGCGCTCCAGCAGCCGGGTCAGGCCCCAGGTGACGTCGCCCGCGCCCCCCGCGGTCGGGTTGTCACCGGTGTCGCTGACGAAGAACGGCCGCTGGTCGGAGGCGAGCGCCTCGTCCAGGATGCCGTCGAAGGTGCCGGTGGGGGCGACGAAGTCGAAGTCGTGGCGAGCGTTCCAGAAGCCGCGGGCGAGCCGTTCGGCGCCCGCTGCGACGGCGTCCCCGTCCGGGCCGGTGACCACGACGGCGGCCCGGTTGCGGGGCTCGTCGGCCCAGGCGTAGCCGACCCAGATCGCGGCGTCGGTGACGCCGTCGGCGGCCTCGACCTCCTCGACGGCGGCGTACACGCTCCGGGCGGGCTCCACGCGGGTGGAGGTCTGCTCGCCGGCCAGCAGCACCGGTACCGGCACCCACGCCTTGGCCGGGCGGGGTGCGCCGGAGGCCAGCAGGTCCACCAGGTTGCGGGCGGCCCGCTCCTTGGTCTCCATGTGGTCCTCGTGGGGCGCCATCCGGTAGCAGGTGATCAGGTCGCTGCGGTGGACGAGTTCCCGCGAGACGTTGCCGTGCAGGTCCATGGACGTGGAGACGGTCACGCGGGGGCCGACGGTGGCGCGGATGCGCTCCAGCAGCACGGCCTCGGCGTCGTCGACGCCCTCGACGGTCATGGCGCCGTGGATGTCGTACCAGAGGCCGTCCGGCTCGGGCAGCGCTGCGAGCCTCTCGATCAGCTCGCCGGTCAGCTCCTCCCAGGCGGCGGCGGTGACGGTGCCGCCCGGCAGCGACTTGCCGACGAGCGCGCCGTGCCACTCGGCGGCCTCGCGCAGCTCCCGGCCGGGTGCCAGGAAGGGGTAGCGCTCGAGCACCTTGTCGCCGCGCGCGGGATGGAAGGCGGGGGCTCGGGTGCGGGCGGGGGAGAAGGTCGAGGACTCGATGCCGAGTCCGGCTATCGCGATCACCGGGCGGTCGGCGGGGGTGCGGGGGCGTGACACGGCTGTTCTCCTACGGGGTGCGGGGGCCCGGCGTGGCGGGGGAAGCGGGGGAAGCGGGGGAGGGGAGGTGGCCGGAGGCCAGGTCGGTGCGGCCGACCTGGCGCAGGGCGTCGGCGAGGGCGCGTTGCAGCGCGAACTGCCCGGCGCCCACCAGCCCGGCGTCGGCGCTGAGGCTGACGCGTTCGATGGTGAGGTGCTCGGTGACCAGCGGGTGGCAGCTCTCGTACAGCTGGCTGCGCACGGCGGCGACGAACGGTTCCAGGGTGGAGAGGATGCCGCCGAGGTAGACGGCGTCGGGGTTGAAGAAGTTGACGTTGGCGGCCAGCACCTGGCCCAGGTAGTCGCCGGCCTTGCGGACGGCGCGGGTGGCCTCGGGGTCGCCGTGGCCGGCGAGCCGCACCACATCCTCCAGGCGGTCGACGTGTGCGCCGCGCTCGCGCAGGATGCGGACCAGCGCGGCGCCGGAGGCCACGGTCTCCAGACACCCGGTGTTGCCGCAGGAGCAGGGGGTTTCGGCACCGCCGACGACGCGGATGTGGGTGATCTCGCCGGCGGCTCCGGTGGCGCCCCGGAAGAGCCGGCCGTCGGCGATGACTCCGGCCCCGATCGCGGAGCCGATCTTCACCATGATCGACTGGCGGTGTTCGGCGGGCCGCACGGTGTGCTCACCGACCGCCATGCAGTTGGCGTCGTTGTCGGCTGCGGCCGGGACGCCGAAGCGGTCCTGCAGCCAGGAGATGATCGGGAAGCGGTTCCAGCCGGGCATCCGGGCGGGCATGACGACCGAGCCCGAGACGACGTCGACCGGGCCCGGCAGCGAGAGGCCGACGCCGCGCAGCCCGGGACCGTGGTCCTCGGCCAGTGCCTGCAGGGTCTCGGCGAGCCGCGGCAGGGCCGCCTCGGGCCCCTCGTCGATGGCGAACGGAACGGTCGAGACGCCTGCGACGCCGCCGCCGGGCAGTACCACGCCGACGCGGGCATGCCGTCCGCCGAGGTCGGCGGCGACGGCGAACTCGTCGGTGCCGCCGAGCCGCAGCACCTTGCGGGGCCGCCCGCCGGTGGACGCCTGGGTGCCCTCCTCGGCGATGAGCCCGCGCTCGACGAGCCGGCTCACGGCCAGCGAGACCGTGGAGGCGGCGGCACCGAGCAGACCGGCGAGCTCGGCGCGCGAGGACGCCTGTCCGGATGCCACGAGCTCCAGGATCCGCGGAGCGAGGGTCGAGGCGCCCTTCGCGTCCTTGGAGCCCTCTGTACTTATTTCATTCATGGACGAAGTAACTTCCGCGATGGAGGGGTGTCTGGGAGACGGTACGCCGGGGCAGCGCGTTGCGGAACGGTTCCTGGTGATCTTTTCCAGCCATAAAATCCACCCAATACCCCGCGAAAGACAGCAGCGTGGCCGGTTCTCGGAGTGAGTCGAACTTTTTACAGAATCGCAGATACTTACTTGTTACAGAACTTTGTTTGTGTGCGGGCCGCAGCAGGCGTTAGCTGTCGTGAACACAGCGCCGGTCCGACGGCGCCGGCCCGGTTCGCCGGGCTCCCCCTTCGGGTCCTACCTCCTGAGGAGAGCCATGTCCCCTGCTCGTACGGCCGCCGGCCGCCGCTGGGCCCTCGTCGCGGGCGCCACCGCCACCACCGGTGCACTGCTGGCCGGCTGCTCCGGAGGCGGCACCTCGTCCGCCTCCGGCGCCTCGGACACGATCAACTACGCGCTCCCGGCCAACTTCACGCCGAACTGGATCCTCCCGATCGGCACCGCCGCACATCTGAACACCAACAACTCCTCCATATCCCAGTCCCTGTGGGAGCCGCTGATCGCCTACGACGGCTCAACCGGCAAGGTCGGCTGGAACAAGGACAACTCGCTGGCCACCGCCGCGGACTTCGCCGACGACAGCAAGAGCGTCACCGTCACCCTCGGTGACCGGCACTGGAGCGACGGCAAGCCCATCACCTCCCGCGACGTGGAGTTCTGGTTCAACCTCGTCAAGGAGAACAAGAAGGACTGGGCCAGCTACAGCCCCGGCAAGGCACCCGACAACTGGAAGTCCTTCAAGACCGTCGACGACACCCACTTCACCCTCACCTTCGACCGGGCCTACAACCAGCAGTGGATGCTCGCCAACGAGCTGAGCATGATCCGCCCGATGCCGCAGCACGTCTGGGACAAGACCGGCGACTCCGGCTCCGTCTCCGACCTGGACCGCACCCCCGCCGGGGCGAAGAAGGTCTGGAAGTACCTCAACGGAGTCGCCAAGAAGATCTCCGGCTACGCCACCGACCCGCTGTGGAAGACCGTCAGCGGCCCCTACACCCTCAAGTCGTTCTCCACCGCCGGAAAGGTGCAGCTCACCGCCAACGCCGAGTACGACGGCCGGGGCAAGGCCCACATCAAGAACGTCAACCTGCTGCCGTTCACCACCACCGACGCCGAGGAGAACGCGCTGCGGGCCGGCACCGTCGACTACGGCTACATCAAGGCCACCGACCTCGGCCAGAAGTCGCAGTTCACCGCCAAGGGCTACTCCGTCCGGCCGTGGTCGGGCTGGGCCATCACCTACATGCCCTACAACTTCAACAACCCGAAGATGGGCCCGGTCTTCAAGCAGCTCTACGCCCGCCAGGCCATCCAGATGTCGGTGAACCAGAAGACGCTCTCCAAGGTCGTCTTCAACGGCACCGCGGTGCCCACCTACGGCCCGATCCCGCAGGGCCAGAAGTCCTCCTTCGTCTCCAAGAAGCAGCAGGACAACCCCTACCCCTACGACACCGCCAAGGCCCGCAAGCTGCTCACCGGCCACGGCTGGAGCGAGCGGGGCGGCACCATGGTGTGCACCAGCCCCGGCGACGGCGAGGGCCACTGCGGCAAGGGCGTCGACAAGGGCACCAAGTTCTCCATGCAGGTGCTCTCGCAGTCCGGCTCCACCGTGACCGACAACATGATGAGCGCCCTGCAGTCGTCGTTCGCCAAGACCGGCATCGACTTCCACATCAAGACCGCACCGGTCAACTCCGTCCTCTCGCAGTCCGGCCAGTGCAAGGCGAGCGAACCGAGCTGCAAGTGGCAGCTCTCCTTCTTCGGCACCGCAGGCAGCTGGTACTTCCCCGCCTACCCCAGCGGCGACTCGCTCTTCGCCGGCGGCGGCGGCTCCAACTTCGGCAACTACTCCGACCCCGAGGTCGACAAGCTGGTCGCCCGGACCACCACCTCCGCCTCCGACGAGGCCATGCGCGAATACAGCGCAGCCCTCGCCGAGAAGCTCCCGGTGGTGTGGCTGCCCGAACCCGACTACCAGGTCTCCGTGGTCAAGAAGGGGCTCGGCGGCTTCGCGCAGGACTCGCTCGCCAACTTCCACCCCGCCATGTGGAAGTGGACCAAGTAGCCCCGAGCAGCCCGTCCCCGCGACCGCGCGCACCACCGAGCCCGAACGACGGAACACATATGAGCACTCCCACATACCTGATCAGACGGGTCCTGCAGGCCGCCGCGGTCATCCTGATCGTGACGATCGTGGTCTTCGCCCTGCTGCACGCCCTGCCCGGGGGTCCCTCCCGCGGGATCCTCGGCCCGCAGGCCACCGCGCAGCAGATCGCGGCCTTCGACCACGAGCAGGGCCTCGACAAGCCGCTCCCCGTGCAGTACCTCTACTACCTGGGGCAACTGGCACACGGCGACCTCGGCACCTCCTACACACTCAACGAGCCGGTGTCGCAGCTGATCACCGAGCGGCTGCCGAAGACCCTGCTGCTGACCGTCCTCTCGGCGGTCGTCGGCCTGCTGCTGGCCGTGCCGCTGGGCATGTGGCAGGCCGTGCGGCGGAACAAGCCGGTCGACTACGTCATCACCACGCTGAGCTTCATCGCCTACTCCACACCCGTGTACTTCCTCGGGCTGATCCTGGTGCTGATCTTCAGCCAGGCGCTGCCGTGGTTCCCCTCCCAGGCCCCGCAGGGGCACACACTCGGCGAGGTGCTCGCCTACCCCCAGGGACTGGTACTGCCCGTCGCCGCGGGAGCCGCCTCCATGGTCGCCGTCTTCAGCCGCTACATGCGCGCAGCCACCCTGGAGAACCTCTCCGAGGACTACGTCAGGACGGCCCGGGCCGGGGGCTCCCGCTCCCGGGCCATCCTGTGGCGGCACGTCTTCCGCAACTCGCTGACCCCGGTGGTCGCCATGCTCGGCTACTACGTGCCGGTGCTGTTCGGCGGCGCCCTGGTCGTCGAGCAGCTCTTCAACTACCCCGGCATGGGCCTGCTCTTCTGGACCGCCGCACAGTCCTCCGACTACCCGGTGCTGCTCGGCTGCGTGCTGATCATCGCGGTCGCCACGGTGACCGGCACGCTGCTCGCCGACATCGTCCAGCGGATCATCGACCCCCGAGTGAAGGCAGGCCGGTCATGAGCACAGTCATGCAGCCGGGCCGCACCCCCGGCACGGCCACCACCCCGGAGCCCGCCGCGTCCGGAACCCGGCTGGCCGTCCGGCGCTTCCTGCGCAACCGGCTCGCCGTCGTCGGCCTCGGCGTCGTCGTCTTCTTCGTCCTGTTCTGCTTCGCGGGCCCGCTGGTCTACTCCACCGACCAGACCCACACCCTGCTCCACCAGGTCAACCTCGCCCCCAGCGGCGCACACTGGCTGGGCACCGACGCAGTCGGCCACGACGAACTGGGCCGGCTGATGTACGGCGGCAAGGTGTCGATGACCGTCGGCCTCGCTGCCGGTGTCCTGGCCACGGTCATCGGCACCCTGTGGGGCGCCGCCGCCGGATACGCCGGCGGCTGGGTCGACGCCGTCATGATGCGGATCGTGGACGCCGGTATCGCCATTCCCGCCCTCTTCATCCTGCTGGTGGTCTCCGCCATCACCACCCCCGGCCTGGGCGGCCTCGTCCTCATCCTCGGCTTCGTCTCCTGGCTGGTGCCCTCGCGGCTGGTCCGCGCCGAGACACTCACCCTGAAGAACCGCGACTACGTCCTGACACTGCGCGCCATCGGCGGCACCCACTCCAGAGCCATCACCCGGCACATCCTGCCCAACTCGGTCTCCACCATCGTCGTCGCGGCCACCTTCCAGATCGCCGACGCCATCCTGCTGGTCGCCTACGTCTCCTACCTGGGCCTGGGTGTCCAGCCGCCGTCCACCGACTGGGGCGGCATGCTGTCGGCGGGCCTGACCGCCGCCTACTCCGGCTACTGGTGGCTCATTCTGCCGCCCGGCCTCGCCATCATCCTGGTGGTGTGGGCGTTCAACGCGATCGGGGACGGGCTCCGCGACGCATTCGACGTGAGGGGACGCGGATGACCGCCACCGAAAGCCCCGCCGCACCGGCGGCCGGGCCCATCCTGCAACTCGACGACCTCGGCGTCGTCTTCACCACCCAGTCCGGCGAGGTGCCCGCCGTCCGCGGCGTGTCCCTGCTGGTCGAACCCGGCGAGACCCTCGCCCTCGTCGGCGAGTCCGGCTCCGGCAAGTCCACCGTCGCGCTCGCCGCGATGGGCCTGCTCGCCGGCAACGCCCGCGCCACCGGGAGCGCCGCCGTGGCCGGCACCGAGGTGATCGGCGCCGGCGAGTCCGCACTCGCGGGCCTGCGCGGCCGGACCGTCTCCATGGTCTTCCAGGAACCGGCCACGGCGCTGGACCCGCTCACCCGCGTCGGCAAGCAGATCGCCGAGGTCGTCCGAAACCACCGCGACGTCTCCGCCAAGGAAGCCGCCGCCGAGGCCGTGGACCTGCTGCGCCGCGTCGGCATCCCCGAACCGGAGAAGCGGGCCTCCGCCTACCCCTTCCAGCTCTCCGGCGGCCAGCGCCAGCGCGTCGTCATCGCCATGGCCATCGCCAACGAACCCGCACTGCTCATCGCCGACGAGCCGACCACCGCACTGGACGTCACCGTGCAGGCCGAGATCCTCGACCTGCTGCGCCGCCTCGCCGCCGAGACCGGCACCGGCGTGCTGCTGGTCACCCACAACATGGGCGTGGTCGCCGACTTCGCCGACCGGGTCGCGGTGATGTACCAGGGCACCCTCGTGGAGACCGGCCCCGTCGAGGACGTGCTGCTGCGCCCCTCCCACGAGTACACCCGGCGACTGCTGGCCGCGGTGCCGCGCCTCTCCGTCGCCGACGCGGGCGCGCCGCATGCGGCACGGTCCGCCGCGCCCGCTGCCGGGGCCGAACCGGTCGTCGAACTGGACGGCGTCTGCGTCCTTTTCGGACGCGGCAGGAACGCCGTACGGGCGCTGGACGGTGTCTCCCTCGCCGTCCATCAGGGCGAGACCCTCGGCCTGGTCGGCGAGTCCGGATCCGGCAAGTCCACCGCCGCCCGGGTCGCGCTCGGCCTGGTCACGCCGACCGAGGGCACCGTCTCGCTGTTCGGCACCGACCTGGCCCGCACCCGCTCCCGGGCCCGCCGGGCGCTGCGGGCCGGCATCGGCGTGGTCCTGCAGGACCCGGTGGCCTCGCTGGACGCCAGGATGACCGTCGGCGAATGCGTCGCCGAACCCCTCAGGGTGCACCGCCGGTCACTGAACACGCGGGAGCGCCAGGACCGCGTCGCCACCGTCCTGGACCGGGTCAGACTGCCGCGCGAGGTGGCGCGGCGGGCCCCCAGGGAACTGTCCGGCGGGCAGCGCCAGCGGGTCAGCCTCGCCCGCGCCCTGGTGCTGGAGCCCCGGCTCCTGGTCGCCGACGAACCCACCAGCGCGCTCGACGTCAGCGTGCAGGAAGCCGTCCTCGAAGTGGTCTCCGAACTCCAGGCCGAACTCGGCTTCGCCTGCCTCTTCGTCTCCCACGACCTCGCCGTCGTCCAGCACTTCGCACAGCGCGTCGTGGTGATGCGCGCCGGCCGCGTCGAGGAGCAGGGCGACACCGGCAGCACGCTGCTGCGGCCGGAGACCGACTACACCCGCAGACTGCTGGCCGCCGTGCCGGTGCCGGACCCGGTGGTGCAGCGCGGCCGCAGAGCCGAACGCCTGGCCACCCTGGCAGCGGGCCGGACGGAGGCGAGGGCTTGACACCCCGGGAACGCACCCTCTTCGCCGGAGTGGACATCGGCGGAACCACCACCGAAGTGGTGCTCTGCGCCGAGGACCTGACCGTCTTGGACCGCGCCGGGACGGCGACCCCGGCGTCCGACGGCGGCCAGGCCATGATCGGCAAGGCGCTCGGCGCGCTGGCTCCGCTGCTGGAGCGCACCCCCGGGCGGCTGGCCGGCGTCGGTACCGGTGCGGCCGGCGTCGTCGACTCCGCCGCCGGACGCATCCTGGTGGCCAGCGACTCCTTCACCGGCTGGGCGGGCTTCGCGGTCGCCGACGCCGTCGAATCGGCACTCGGCGTCCCGGCCTACCTGGACAACGACGTCAACGCCTTCCTGTACGGGGAGGTGTACGGCGGCGCCGTGCGCGGCGAGACCGACGTCCTCGGCATCACGCTGGGCACCGGGGTCGGCGGGGCGCTGTGGACCGGCGGCGCACTGTTCCCCGGACCGCACGGCGCGGCGGGCGAGATCGGGCACATCCCCGGATTCGGCGACCTGCCCTGCACCTGCGGCGGCCGCGGCCACCTGGAGACCCTCGCCTCCGGGCGTTCGCTGCGCGCCCGGTACGCCGAGCGCACGGGCCGCCGGCTCACCGCGCGCGAGATCGCCGACGCCGCCGGACACGGCGACGCGGACGCCCTCGCGGTCTACCGGGCCGCAGCCGGGGGCCTCGCGCGGGCCATCGTGATGACGGCGGGCCTCGTCGACGTCACCACGGTGCTGGTCGGCGGCGGCGTCAGCGGTGCCTGGTGGCTGCTGGAGCCCCTGATCCGGGAGCGGTTGGCCGCCGAGCCGCCGGTCAGCGGCCACCCGGTCCGGCTGGTGCGGGCCGCGCTGGGCGCCGACGCGATCCCGGTGGGCGCGGCCGCCAGGGCCCGCCGGGAACTGACCGCGGGCGCTCTGGTCTGAGACCCGCACCGGGGATCCGCCGGCGGCCACGAGCGGGTGGTGCCGGGCGGGCGGCACCGGGGGAGGAGGCATCGCCGGGGCCGCCCGCGGGCCGGTCGGCGCGCATCGCGGCAGGGCCGTCGCCTTCATGTCGCCTCCGGAGCAGGGGAATGCACCCAGCCCCCGTGCCGACGTCTGCGGCCTCCCGGCCCCCGAACGGCCGGAGCACCCGGCACCTTGCCTCCCCGGAGCCAGCCCCGCGCCCTCCGGGACTGCGTGCGAGAGTGCTGACCGAGCCGCGGACCAGAGTGATACCCGGTCCGTGTCTCGTCATGAAGCGGGGCCCGCGGGCTCACCGGGCCGGCGCCACGGCAACTGACCGACTGCTGAAGGCGAACGTGCCGACGTATCGGTCCCGCTGCGAGCGAGAGAGGCACTGCATGACGACGGAACGCGACACCGCCCCCCTCGACGACCCGGTAGGAGAGTCGCTGCGCGGCCACCACGCACACCTGGCCCGCAGGGTCGGCGCGGCTGTCAGCTATCTCCCGGAGGCTGCTACCTTCTCCGCTGTCCGCCCCGACGCGGACACGACGCCGTGGTCCGACCTCGCCGGGCTGCTCGGGCCGGGAGAACTCGCCGACCTCTTCAGCTGTCCCGCCGTCCCGCCGGGCGACTGGGAGCCGGTCTTCAGCCTCGACGGCCGGCAGATGATCTGGTCCGGCGGTATTCCCGGCGGGTTGCGTCGACACCCGGGATCCGACAGCGAACTGGTCGAACTGGGCGCGGACAGCGTGCCCGAGATGCTGGACCTCGTCGCACGAACCCGGCCAGGACCCTTCCGGCCGCGCACACACGAACTCGGCACCTACCTCGGGATCCGCCGCGCGGGCGTCTTGGTGGCGATGGCGGGAGAACGGCTCCGCCCACCGGGATGGACCGAGATCAGTGCCGTGTGCACCGCCCCCGAGGCCCGTGGGCACGGACATGCCGCCCGTCTGGTGAGGGCGCTGCTCACTCGGGTCCTGCACCGCGGAGAGCGCCCCTTCCTCCATGTCGCCGAAGCGAACACGGGTGCCATCGCGGTCTACGAAGGGCTCGGCTTCACGACCCGCAGGCACGTGGTCTTCCGCGGATTCCGTACCCCCTGACGAGACTCCCGTTCGACCGACCCGGCGCAGCATCCGTCCGACCGCCCGACTGCCCACCGGCCGCCAGCGGGGGACCGGCCTTCCGGCCCGCGCGCCCGCCGGGGTGTGCGCCTCGAAGCCGATCACCACGAAGGTCCTCCCGCGCGGAGTCGATCAGATTTCCCGTCATGTGGCATTCTGCCGGCGGGGCGAGCGTGTCGCGCCGCGGCGGCCCCGCCACGGGTTTCACTGCCGGAGAACCGGCCTGTGGCAGGGACCGTGTGGCAGGGGTGGCAGGAGTCGAACCTGCGGCATCCGGTTTTGGAGACCGGCGCTCTGGCCTCTGAGCTACACCCCTTCGGCACGCTTCAGCCTGGCACCTCCGGCAGGCGGACCGCCACGGAATTTCCGCGGCCACGGCTGCTGACCGGAGTGCTGCCCACCGTGCGGCAACGGTAGGTCCTCTTCGGCAGTCCGGGCACGATTGGGCCCGGCGCCCGCGAGGAGGCCCGGCCCTCCGGGCACCGGCGGACCGGGCACCTCTCGGTGCCAGGGCTACGGCCCGGAACCGGAAGCCGAATCCGCATCGTGCCCATGCGCGGACATCGCGACCGACCGGAGCAGCCCGTCTCCTCGGAGACGGGCCAGGTACAGGTCGAGCAGTGCCGCGTTCACGGGTGGGCAGGAACGGGCCCAGTCAGGCCAGATCTGGTCGGTGCGGGTCCGGTGGATCTCAGGGAAGACGGTGTCGAAGTACATCTCCTTGACGGAGAAGTCCGCCCCCCGGGCGGGGGTGACGAACAGCGGCAGGAAGGGCGCGATCGGGGCCGCGGGATGGTCGCGGACATGTTCGCCCAGCATGTCGACCCATTCGCCGTAGGGCACCGTCCGCACCGTGTGGCCGGCAGCGCGCATCCGCTCGGCCATGTCCGCGAGCATGGCGGGCCGGGGATTGGTCAGATGCACAGCACCGCCCAGGTGCGGCATCTGCACGGCTATGCGGGTGATTGCGCTCGCCACATGGTCGACAGGCACCAGATCCAGCGGCAGCGGCACTTCGGGGACGGCACCCAGCCGGGCGACAGCGTCGACGACGGCACAGATGGCGGTCGTGGTGTTCCAGGCTCCGGTGCGGCTGTCCCCCGTGATCTCGTACGGCCGGTGGATCGTCACCGGCAGCCCTTGGGCGGCTGCCTGCGCCAGCATCCGCTCCGCCACCCACTTCGACTCCGGGTACCCCATGCTCAGCAGTTCGGGATGGCTCAGCGGTGTGGACTCGTCCACATCCGGTACGCCGCCGACACCGCTGCCGGCGAAGACCGCGGTCGTGGAGACGTAGTGCAGCGGCACCCTCCGGGCCGCGGCCAGGTCGACGAGGGCGCGCACAGCTCTCACATTGGTGTCCCGCAACTGCGCGTAGGGATAGAGGAAGTTGACGTGTGCGGCGTTGTGGAGCACGAGGTCGACGGAGTCCGCGAGACGCTCCGCCACGCCCGAGGGCAGTCCCAGATCCGGCTGCGACAGGTCGGCGGGCACCGCACGGACGCGGTCCGCGGGCGGTTGCGGGAGCAGATAACCGCGGGCGGTGTCCTCGATGCGACGCAGCGCCTTGTCCTCGTCGGATGCACGCACCAGACAGTGCACCGTCACGTTCGTGGTGCGCACCAGCCGGTCCAGCAGGAAGGCCCCGAGAAATCCGGTGGCGCCCGTCAGCAGCACCTCTCCTCCCGCTCCGAGCGGGAGAACCGGCCGTGCGCGGTAGGAGTCGGGGGAGCGCGGGGGGAGAACCAGCTGCGCGTCCTCCTCGAAATGCGCGAGGCCCGCCGCCGCAGGTGCGGCGGGCGCCGCGTGCACAGCCGCGCGGTAGGCGGTCAGGGTGGGCGTCGTGAGCAACTGCCGTAGCAGCGGGTCGAATCGCGAAGCGGGCAGCGCGTGGGCCGTGAGCGTGCGGGTGACGGCTTGGGCGGCCAGGAGGGAGTTCCCGCCCGCGGCGAAGAAGTCCGTCGCTCCGGTGACCGGCGTGCCCAGGACATCGGCCCAGATAGCGGCCAGCGGATCCTGTGTGTCCGCGTCCGTCTGTGCGGGCGCCCCCATGCCTTCTTCGGCGGAGCGGGCGAGCGCGGTGTAGTCGATCTTGGCGTTGCGGGTCAGGGGGAGGCGGTCGAGCACGGTGATCGGGGCCGGGACGGCGTGTGCCGGCAGCCGGGCACCGGCCTCCGCACGGAGGCTTCCCGGCTCGGGGGGCCGGTCTCCGCGCGCGGGGGTGACGAAGGCACTGAGCCCTTTGCCTATCGCGTCGTTCGTCCGCACGACGACTGCCGCCTCGGCCACCCCCGGAAGGGAACGCAGCTGCGCCTCGACAGCGTCCAGTTCCACACGGAAGCCGCGGACTTTCACCTGCCGGTCGGTCCGCCCCAGGAACTCCAGCAGTCCATCGGCTGCCCACCGGGCTCGGTCGCCCGTGCGGTAGAGCTGACCCGGTCGGCTCCCGGGCCCACCGGAGCCGTGGGCGACGAAAGCCGCAGCCGTCTCCTCGGGCCGGTTGAGGTAGCCGAGGGCCACCCCGGGGCCGCCTATGTGTATTTCGCCCTCCTCCCCGGGGTCCGCCGGCCTACCGTCCGGGCGCAGCAGCAGGACGGTGCTGCCCGCCACCGGATGCCCGATCGGTACCTGGGCGGCATCGTCCGGCGGCCGCGGCACGTCGTGGGCGGTGGCCATGATGCCGCCCTCGGTCGGCCCGTAGCCGTTGATCAGGTGACGTGGACGCCCGGCATCGCACACCGCACGGGTGAGTGCCGGGTCCATGGCCTCCCCGCCCATCAGCAGCATCTCCAGCGGTGCGAAGGCGTCCGGCCGCGAGCGCGCGGTGTGGTGGAAGAGGCTGGTCGTCAGGAAGGCATGGGTGATGCCCTTCTGCCGCACGGTCCCGTACAGCGCCTCGGTGTCCAGGAGAGTACGGCGGTCGGCGACCACCAGGCAGCCGCCGTTGATCAGCGTCGTCCAGGTCTCGAAGAGTGAACCGTCGAAGGAGAGCCCGAACGTCTGGAGCACCTTCGCCCCCGGCCCCGCCCCCGCTGCCCACGGCGCCGGACCCATGGCCAGCCGGGCCACGGCCCGGTGCGGGAAGAGCACAGGCTTGGGACGACCGGTCGTGCCGGAGGTGTACAGGACATAGGCGGCTTCCCCACTCCCGCGCCCCGAGCCGGGCAGGGTGGGGAAGGGGCCCGCAGTACCGCTGCGAACCAGTTCCTCGTAGCGGTACCACTCCACGAAACGCCCGCCGGCTTCCGGCGGGAGCGGCGCGTGTCCCGGGAGGGTGACGACCAGGCGGACGCCGGCGTCGCCGAGCATCTCGGAAGCACGAGCGGACGGATAGTCGGCATCGACCGGTACGCACACGGCACCCGTACCCAGGATGCCCGCTGCCGTGACCGCGGCCTGCCAGGAGCGTACGCCCAGCATGCCCACAGCATCGCCCGCAGCGACGCCGCACGCGGCGAGGGCGGCTGCCACCCGCCCCGCGAGCACTCCGAGTTCGCCGTAGGTCAGGCTCTCGGAGCCGTCCTCGACTGCGGTCAGATCCGGATGCCGGGCTACGCGGTCAGCCAGGGCCGTGGCCAGAGAAGGGAGGGGGAGGGGAGTGGCGGGCGTACTCGTGTCCAACATCGCGCTCCAGACGGAAGAGGGCAGGCGGAAGGGCCTACTTCGGGGCCTTGCAAGCGCCCGGTAACACCGACCGGGCGCCTCCCCGCCGACGCGCCACCGCCCGCGTCTTCAGCTCTGGTGCGCCCACGGCTTCCACCACGGGGCTCTCTTCCTGCCGGGTGCCGGGCCTCCGGCACCCGCTCCTTGTGCTGGGGATGCTGTTGTCACCGCGCTCGGCAGCTTGGCCCGCAACGTCCCCGCAGCATCGGCGTCCAGCACCGGAAGCTTGCGTGACACCGGGCTGAACTCGACCGGCAGCGCGGCCAGGTTCCGGTACATCAGTGCCGACGACCACCGAAGCTCCTCCTCGGGGACGGCCAGCCGCAGGTCGGGCAGCCGCCGCAGCAGGGCGTCGATCGCGCTTTCCGCGATGGCTCGTGCGATCTGCTGACCGGGGCACTCGTGCGGCCCCCGGCTGAAGGCCAGGTGCGAGCGGTTGCCGATGACGGGCGTGTCCTCGTCCCGGACCGCGGAGTCCACGTTGCCGGCCGCCAGTCCGAGCAGCAGCAGGTCACCCGCACGGATGCGCTGCTCTCCCAGAACTGTGTCCCTCGCGGCCCACCGCCCCAGCAGGGTCATCATCGGCGGCTCGTCCCACATCACTTGCTCGAGCCCGTCCGGCAGCGTCATATGGCCCCCGGCCAGGTCGGCGCGGAAGCGCGAGTCGGTCAGCACCATGTGCACCGTGTTGGCGAGGAGGTTGACCGTGGTCTCGTTCGCGGCCGTGAGAATCAGCCGCAGGTGCTCGCGGACCTCGTCCGTGGAGAGCTCGGCCGGATGGGCCAGCAGCATGGACGGCAGGTCATGAGCGGGTGCGTCCTTCTTGCGGGCCACCAGGTCGTCGAGCGTGCGGGTGACGAACTCGTTGCTGGCTGCCGATGTCGCGGTACCCCGCAGAGCGTCCTGCACGGCTTCGATGAACGCGGGGCCGTACTCGCCGCCGTGCTCGTCCGACATGCCGTACAGCTGGGTCATCACGCGCAGCGGCAACTGTGCCGCGAACTGGCCCACCAGATCGGCCCGGCCCGCTTCGGCGAACTCGTCCACCAACCGGTCGGTGTGCTGGGTGACATGGAGCCGGATACCGCGCGACTCGAAGGCGTCCAGGCTCTCGGTCACCGCGCCCCGCAACCGCCTGTGCTTCTCCCCGTCCACGAACACGCACAGCGGCTGCCAGGCGGTGATCGGAATGAGCGGATGGTCGGACGGTACGCGCCCCTCCTCCATGTCCCGCCAGTACCGCGAATCACGCGAGAACACCGAAGGGGTCTGCAATGCCTTGAGGTTCTCCCGGTACCCCAGCACCAGCCAGGCCGGAAGGTCGCCGTGCAACAGCACAGGGGCCACCCCGCCGTGCTGCTCGCGCAACTCCTCGTACACGGCTCTGGGATTGCGGATGGCGTCTTCGGTGTACAACCGCCGTCCGACGGGCTGACCCCCGGCGTGGGCGGGGCAGCCGGGAGGCGGAGTGCCCGGCGCGTGGGGAGCGGGGTCGGAACTGGGGGCGGTCATATCGGCTCCGGGTTCGGAAAAGGGGTGCGCAGGTTGTGCGGCGGGAAGACGGGGGAGTGGCGGCCGGGAGGCTGGACATCCGGCAGACGGGAGAGGGAACTTCCGCTTCCGGGCGACTCTCGGTGAGCCATCAGCACCTCTCATCCAGGAGAAGACGACACAGTCCACGGCACGCAGTTCCGCCCTGCCGGGGCCGACAGGATGGCCGGGAGGGACGTGTGTCGACCGTCACCGGCCGCGCCGCCTCAACTGGCCGAGCCGGTCGCAGAATACCTGTAGATGATCAATCTGTGCACGGCGCCTCCGAACGAGCGTGCGCATGCTGGGTGATGAGTTCGGGGCCGGCGCTCCGAGGGACGGTCTTCGCCACCGCGGTGCGGGCCGACTGCGCCCTCGACGACGCCGGCACTTCGTCGGCACCGATGCGGTCCACGACCTCGGGTCGCCCGTGGACGCCGCGAAGAACCGGTGATACGACAGCAGCCAGGTACCGGGCTGAACCGCTGCCCGTGCGCCGGCCGACGCATACATCCACTCGACGCGGACATCGCAGAGTGACTGCTCGGCGCCTCCAGAACGTTCGGAACGGAGCACGGACTGTTCAGCTCATCACGGCAATGAGGGGACGACGACAATGAGGGGACGAGGTCCGACATCACGTCGTGGTGGCGGACCCCGAAGCGCCGACCGGGCGGGCTACCGACGCCCTGGGCCCGGTCGGCCACCGCGGGCCCGCCACGCCCGACACCGGCCCGTTCCTGCCCGCGCCCTGCACATGCACGCGGGGCTCACCCCATGGAAGAGACGTGCGCCCACGGCCACAGAGCCCGTGACCAAGTCCGTGTACGGGCTCCAGAGGGCCGACCGGCAGGCAGCTACGAAAGGAACAGCGGGACCCGACCGGTTCGCACCCGGCCGAGGAGGCAGGCGGCTCCGGGACCAGGTTTTCGGCTCCGGGCCCGGGGAACCCCGCGGCCCATGATGGGCAGCATCGCGCGCGGCTGCGCCGCAGGCGCGGTCGGCACCACCGCACTCAACGCCGTGACCTACGCGGACATGGCCCTGCGCGGCAGGCCAGCCAGCGCGACCCCCGCCACTCCGGTGGACGAGATCGGCGCCGGAATCGGGCACCCGGTCGCCGCAGGCGCCACCCGGGACAACAGACTCTCCGGCCTGGGAGCCCTGTCCGGCATCCCGGACGGCACCTCGACCGGGGCGCTGGGGTCCCTGGCCCGCGGAGTCGGCATCCGCCCGCCCGCCTGGGGCAGGGGCCCGTTCGCCGGAGCGCTGGCCATGGCCGCTGCCGACCTTCCCTTGGCCTGCCTGGGCATCAGCGACCCCCGTACCTGGTCGGCGGCCCACGACTGGGCCGCCGACGCCATACCGCACCTCGTCTACGGCCTCACCACCTGCGGAGCCCTCAGCTCCTGGGAGCGGAGAGGATGAGCCCGCCGCTCCCCGCTCTGATCCGGGCCGGTCTGATCGGTGCGGCCACGGGTCTGCGTTCCTCTTTCGGAGCGACCGTGCTCGTGTGCGCGGCGCCGACCGTCCTCCCCTCGGGAGCAGGGGCGGCTCGATTCGTTCGTCCAGCGGTACGGGCTGTCGCTCTGGCGGGGGCGGCGACCGAATTCGTGGCCGACAAGTCGCCGCGCACTCCCGACCGGCTGTCTCCCGGCGGTCTGGCTCCCCGGGTCGTCCTCGGCGCGGTGACCGGGGGAGTCCTCGCAAACGGCCGCGCCCCGGACCGGTCGGTGGCGGCCGGCGCAGTGGCAGGAGCTGCGGCGGCTGTCGCAGCGGGATACACCGGAGAACGCTGGCGAACGGCGCGCGACCGGCACGAGGGCAGGGACTGCGTGGCGGCGGCGGTGGAGGACGTCGCCTCACTCGCCTTGGCCGCGGGGGCCTGCGCCTGGGCGACCACCGCACGGCGAAGCGGGCCCACGGCCGCAGACGAGGAGAACAGCGGCCTCCGGGGGGTGTTCTCCTCGGAGCGGGAATCGTAGCTTCCACCCAGCCTTGGAACGTCCATCGGCTCCCGCGCGCAGACGGCAGCGCCTTCCTGGTCACCGGCGGCAACGCCGGCATCAAGTACTTCGTCGTCGTCGCGGAGCAGTTGTCGGCGACCGGAGCGACCGTCGTACTGGGCAGCCGGAATCCGGCGAAGGCCGAGGCCGCCACGGCCTCGATACGTGCACATGTCGCCGATGCGCGAGTGCGGGCGGTGCCGCTCGACCTCGCGGACCTCTCGTCGCTGCGCTCAGCGGTGGAATCGCTGGGAGCGGAGCGTCTCGACGCGGTGGTGCACAACGCCGGTGTCACGCTCGACGATCCGCCGCGCAGCACGACCGAAGACGGTCACGAGCTCATGTTCGGCACGAACCACCCGGGACACTTCGCGTTGACCCGCCGGCTGATGCCGCTGCCGTCGGCCGCGCCGTCGGCCCGTGTGGTGACGGTGGGCAGCTTTGCCGCGAAATCGGAGCGGCTCGACCTCGACGACCTGCAGTCCCGGACGGACTACCGGCCCAAGCGCACCTATGGACGGTCGAAACTGGCGCAGATGTACTTCGGCCTCGAACTCGACCGCCGCCTGCGCGCCGTCGACAGCACGGTGCAGAGCGTGGTCGTCCATCCCGGCGGAGCGCTGGACTCCCTCACCCCGTCCCGGCTGCCCGTGCACGCGCGGACCACGGGCGCCCGGTTGCGCGCGGCACCCGCGGCCCTCCTCGCCCAGGGCAAGCACGCCGGTGCATGGCCCACCGTCAGGGGAGTGCACCACCCGGCCGTGCGCGGAGACCGGATATGGGGCCGCGCGTCCTCGGCCTGCGCGGCGAGCCGAGGAGCGGACGGGTGTGGAACCACCTCTCCGACACCTCGGTGGCGGCCCGGCTGTGGGACGCGAGCTGCGAGCTGACCGGCATCGACCCCGCTGCCCTCGTCGCCGGAGGCTCCCGTTCACGGGCGCGGTGACGAAACGCGGCCCCGGAACCGACTCGACCGCACTGTCCGCCCCGGGATCCCGGGGCGACGGCCACCACCCGATCTTCCCACGGGCGGCGACGGCCCCGGTGAGAACCCGTCCGTCCCGAAAAGCAGCACAGCCGGCCGTCCCTCGCGCAGCCGCCGAAGATTCGGCAGGACACAGCGGCGGACCTCCCCCGGCTCTTCGCCCGCCCCGGGGCGGACAGCGGAACGCCGCCGACCCATGGAGTGCACAGCCGCAGGTCTACGACAGAAGGCGTCGCTCCTTGGCGACGGCGACGGCGCCTGCGCGGGTGTCGACGCCGAGTTTGCCGTAGATGCGGCCCAGGTGAGTCTTGACCGTGGCCTCGCTGACGAAGAGAGCCTTCGCGATGTCCCGGTTGGACAGGCCGCGGGACAGCTGGCCGAGGATGTCGCGCTCCCGGTCGGTGAGGGCGGGCCGCGGATTGCGCAGATGGGCCATCACACGGTGGGCGACCGGCGCCGACAGCGCGGAACGGCCGGCTGCGGCGCTTCGAATGGCGGCGAAGAGCTCGTCGGGACGTTCGGCTTTCAGCAGGTAGCCGGTGGCGCCGGCCTCGATGGCCCGGGTGATGTCGGCGTCAGTGTCGTAGGTGGTGAGAACCAGGACATGCACCCGGCCTCCCGACTCGGCCGTGATCCGACGGGTCGCCTCCGTACCTCCATCTCCACCCCCAGCTGGAGATCCATCAGAACCACGTCGGGGGCCAGCCGGGCGGCGAGTGCGACAGCTTCCGGGCCGCTGCCGGCCTCGCCGACGACCTCCATGCCGGAGGCGCTCCGGAGCAGGGCGAGCAGTCCCGCACGCACGACGGCGTGGTCGTCGCACAGGACGAGCCGCACCGGTGCCTGGTGTTCACCGGAGCCGCCGTCGCCGGGCGGATCCGTGCCGTGGGCGTGGAAGGTGCCGAATCGTCTCGATGGGCGCGGTTCATGGGGTGTCGGCTTTCACGGAGGAGGGGTGGAGCGGAACGGAGACGGAGAGGACAGTGCCGTCACCGGGCACGGACTCGACGGTGAGCGCACCGCCCACCTGCCGGACTCCGGCCCTGATCGCCGGCAGACCGTGGCCGCGGGCGTGCTCCCTGGGCCCGTGCGGAGCGGCCGTGTCGAAGCCGCGGCCGTCGTCGGCGATGTCCAGGCGCACCTGGTCGCCGAGGTAGGAGAGCGTGAGAGCGGCACGTGAGGCGCCGGAGTGCTCCCGCACGTTCGCCAGGGCGCCCTGCGCGATGCGCAGCAGCGCGGACTGGATGGGCCCGGGCAGCGCAGGAGCGCCCACGGCGTTGTCGACACGGCAGTGGACGGACCGGTTGGCAGCCGACTCGCGGGCGGCGAGCCGCTGCAGGGCGGCCTCCAGCCCGCCGCCCTCGGCCAGGTCGGCCGGCGCCAGATCATGGACGAAACGACGGGCCTCGGCCAGACACCGCTCGGCGATCGAGGCCGCGCTGCGGACGTGGGCGCGCGCCTGCCGCGGGTCGGCATCCCACAGCCGGTCTGCGGCCTGCAGAAGCATCTGCTGGCTGGAGAGACCTTGGGCGAGGCTGTCGTGGATCTCCGCGGCCAGCCGCTGGCGCTCGGCGAGCGTGCCCGCGCGCCGCTCGGTCGCGGCCAGTTCGCGGTGCGTGCGGGCCAGGTCGTCGATCAGCACGGCCTGCCGGGCGGACTGGCGGTCCATGGCGGTGAAGACGGCCAGCGCCAGCGCGGCCACGGCGGGCGGGCCCACCACCAGGTCCAGGTCGAAGCGTGCGGCCAGCCGTAGCTGGGCGAGGACCACGAAGCCGGTGAAGAACGCCACCAGCGCATAAGCGGCAGGCGGCGGCAGCGTACGCAGCGCGGTGTAGAACAGCGGAACCGCACACCACGAGAAACTCGGCGCCAGAGCCCCAGCGCGGCCCAGACCACGACCAGCACACCCAGCCACAGCAGGTGCCGCGCCGAGGGGTGCCGGACGGCAGCCGGGCGCGCCCCGACCCCGGCGAACGGGCCGGCCGCCGCAAGCCGGCCCGGAGCCGGGCCGAAACCGTAGAGCAGAACCAGCACCCCGGCCAGGACGAGCACCGGAAGGGCACCGCCGTGCCGCTGCACGTACCGCACCAGCGCCGCTCCCAGCAGCACGAAGAAGGTCAGGTGGATCACCAGCGCCAGCCACCGGCGGTCACGCTCGGCGGCCGACGCGCCGCCGAGGGCCGACGATCTGCTCCGGGCCACGTCCCTGCTCCTCAGCTTGCCCGACGGGTACCCCAGCGGCCGACCAGCGGGCGGGCACTCCTCGTATCTGTCCACCGGTGAGGCAGCTGAGCTGCACAAACGACTCCATTGTCACCCTGCGCCGAGCGCCTGCGGGTCAACCGATCGGATGACCATGCCATCGGCTGTCCCCTCTCTGCGGACCAGCCGGTACGCCGACGCCCGCGCCCCGTCCGCGACGGAGGGTGGAGACACGGCACCGGACCCGAGGCGCGGTGCGGGACACGAGGCGGCCTGCCCGGGCACAACCCACAGAGCGCTGTTCCGGCCGCCCCCCCACGAAGCCCGAACCCGCCCCGGGGCGGACTGCCCGAGACAACCCACGGACGACGAGACGACCGGAGTTCCCAGCCATGCAGCACAAGGCCAAGAAGTTCCTCACCCCCGCCAAGACCGTCTCCTGCGCGGCGGCCCTCGCCCTGGTCGGCGCCGGCACATTCGGCGTGCTCTCCGCCTCGGCCCAGGCCCCGTCGGCCGACGCGGCCACCGCCGCCCCGGCTGCGCCGAAGGCGAGGACCACCACCACCCGGCACCTGAGCGCCGACGCCGCCGCCGACGCGGCGCGGTCCGCACTGGCGGCCGCCGAGCAGGAGGGGCGGCGCGTGACCGTCGCGGTGGTCGACCGCAACGGCAACACGGTCGTCACCCTCCGCGGCGACGGCGCGGGGCCGCAGTCCTACGAGTCGGCGGTCGAAAAGGCGTACACCGCGGTCTCCTGGAACGCCCCCACCTCGAAGCTGACCGAACGGCTGGAGTCCGCCCCGAATCTGAAGGACATTCCCGGCACACTGTTCCTGCCGGGCGGGGTGCCGGTGACCCATCGGGGCACGCCGATCGCCGGTATCGGCGTGGCGGGTGCGCCCTCCGGTGAACTGGACGAGAAGTTCGCCCGCGCCGGTCTCGCCGGAGTCGGCGCACACCGCTGACCCCGTCCCGGTAGACCGAACA
Organism: Streptomyces sp. NPDC006925; assembly: GCF_042869575.1. Taxonomy (NCBI): domain Bacteria; kingdom Bacillati; phylum Actinomycetota; class Actinomycetes; order Kitasatosporales; family Streptomycetaceae; genus Streptomyces; species Streptomyces sp. NPDC006925. The sequence goes on along the minus strand of NZ_JBIAGB010000017.1, from coordinate 21,704 downwards.
CCGCCGACTGCACCGGCGGGAGATCCTTCCGTGCCCAGATCCGACTTGCGGCGGCCGTGCGACAGGTCGGGAAGGTGCGAGGGAGATCTTCGGGAGCCGGGTCGCGCCAGCTGGTCGGAGGGCGCTTCTCCCGCGAGGGCCGGGGGAGGAGCGCCCTCGAACTGTCCGCCGGGGTCTGCTCCTCCCGGGGCCCCGGATTGCCGTCGCGCACGCCGGGGCGGTTCGCCTGCGCCCCGGGGCCCGGTGGCCCACACGCCCCCGACAAACACCAAGGGCAGGGCACTGCTGCCTGTTGCCACCAGGCAGCCGACTCCCACAACCGGTTCCAGAGGCGGAGGTGTCCACTATTCGGGCACAAGGATTCCAGAGCTGTACGTGCGTCAACTGACGCTGCAAGTATGTCGGTTGCGGCAACGCGCTGCCGCGGCAGGCGGTAATACGCGGCGACTCTTCAGTCGCTCTGCCCGTAATCACCGGCCCCCCATGTACAGCGAAAGGACGCACGTATGGCGAACAATCGCAGGAGACGGCACACAGGACGGATGCTGGCGCTTTCAGCGGCCGCCCTGGGCGTGGTCGCGGCGGCTGCCGCACCGGCCTCGGCCGAAGAGCAGCCCACCCGGACACAGCTCATAGCCGACTGCGACTCAGGCGCAGGAAAGTGCACATTCAACGAACCCAAGTTGGGCGAGGCATACCTGGGAAGCTTCCATCAGGTCTCCGACTCGCTCTACAACTGCACCACCTCGCCTGCCACTCAGTCGATGACGTGGTCCGACACGGTAGGATCCACCGATTCGGCGGGCGTTTCCGTGACCGCCGGCGGCAAGATAGCAGGCATCATCGACCTCAGCGTGACGGCGACCTACAGCCACACTTGGTCCAGCACACACTCGGAGAGCAGTTCCGTCAATATGACGGTGCGGCCTGGCGAGGTCGGCTGGATCTCCCGGGCGCAGGTGATGCAGAAGGTCTCCGGCACTTGGCAGACCCACTACGACGACCCGAAGTGGGGCCACTACTACTGGTTCGTGCCCGATGTCATCACAGGTCCGGCCCCGAACGGAACAGACGGCCAGAGCAATGCGGTGGTCGTCAAGACCCGGAAGATGACTGACGAGGAGAAGCAGTCATGCTCCAGCCGTTCCAGCAAGGCCAGGGCATTCGTCGCCGAACGCTGATCCGCTGACCGCACCCACGGCTGCCTCGCGGTGCCTCCCGTTACCGTTTTCGCTGTCCTGCAATGTACCCGCGGCCTCGGAACTCCGGCATGGTTTGTCCCGTCGAGCTGACGGCAATTGCCGTTGCTCTTCAGTTGTCGGCCAGGCCGTGTGCTGGTATGCGGGCCGGAGCGGTTGAGACCGGGTGCTCCGGAGCCCGGATGAGACGAGCTCCGAAGAGGCGGCCGGGGTGCTACGGACCGTACGGCGGGCATCCGACGGTGTCCAACGTGTCAGCAACCTCGGCAGGGCCCAGGTCCGGAGCGCTCCGGACCTGGGCCCTGCACCGCCCCGCTGGGACTTCGAGGGCGTGCCTCGAACGCGGCGAAAACTGCATCGAACACCACCGTGCCCGAGCCGGAACCACTGGCCGAGCCCACCGGCCTGGCGGCCCTCGAGGACGAGGTCGCACACCCATGGGGCGTCCTGGACCTCCTGGACGTGCTGCAGAACGCCGACTTCCGCACCGGCTTCACCGAGGAGTTCCCCTCGGTGGCTATTGCCGCATCAGGCAACGTTCGCCCTGTCGACAACGGCGTGTAGGCGTCGGTCGTCGGCATGGCGGGTTCGCCGAATGATGTAGCGGTGGAGCATGCTGCCCTGCTCCTTGTGGCTGGCGTGGTCCATCCCGTCCAGCGCGAAGTAGCGCAGGGCGGCTCCGTCTCCGCACCGCAGCCTCCACGCACCTCTGACCTGTCACCGCCGCTGTCCATGGGCTGCTGAATGTCGTCGGGCCGGCCGGATTACTGGGCACAGGATTGGCTGGGCACGCCTGTCCGGAGGCGCGAGCTGCTGGTGCTCCGCTGGAGCCGGGTGTTGTCGCGCCGCCTCCCGAAAACGCCGTAGAGCTGTGGCGGCATACTTATTGTGAGATCGGGGGGAAGCATGCAAAGAATCTTTACTGGTGTGGCTGTGGTGACGGCCGCTGTTGTGCTGACGGCCTGCGGAAGCGACGGCGGCGACAAGGCGGCGTCGGGGGGCAAGACCGCGCCGGACGCGAAGAAGACGGCAGATGCCGGAGCCCACGGCGGTGAGGTGAGACGCAAAGTCACTCTCGAGGTCCGCGGGAAAGGGGCCTTGTCACAAGTGATCTACTACCAACTCAGCTCCAACGGCTACGAGTCGGGTTCGCTGCCCTGGAAGAAGACCGAGACCCTCACGCTCACCTCTGCCCAGCAGAAGGTCGGGGTCCTGGTGTCCGTCGTCCCGGGATCGGTGGCCGGCCCCGACGGCACACTCAAGCCGGGCGCGTGCGTCATCACCGTCGACGGGAAAGAAGTCGCGGACAATCAGGGCGGCACGTCCGACACGAGCTGCGAGTACAGGGTGCGGTGAACCGCAGGAGCCTCCACCGGCCGGTCCGCGCGCCGGCAGGCGTGCGGACCGGCCGCCCCGGCGGCCCGCACGCCTGAACGTCCTGACCGGACGCAGAAGTATCAGGGGAACACGCGCGCCGACACACCTTCGTCCATGTCGAAGGGCCGTGTGGCCCCTGGGCCCCCAGCAAGGACCATTCGGCAGTGGGCCGCTCGGATGTTCGGTCGGAGCGCGCAGTGATCAGGGTCATGACGTCCAACCCACCGAAAGCGCACGCACGTTCGTCGTCGCAGCTAGTGTTACGCCCTGTACGTCAAGTGAGGAACTTGGGGGATGTGATGAGGGAGTCACAGGAGGCAGGGCGAGGAGCGCTGTACGGCACAGATGCCATCGGTCGCAACAGGGCGGCCGGTCTGGCCGTGCTGGCGGCTGTGGCCGTGTCGCTCACCGGCTGCGGCGACTCAGCGGCCGAGGGGGACAAGAAGGCTGCCGAGCCGGAGGGTGTCGTCACCGAGGCGGAGGCTGCCAAGATCGTCGACCGGTATGTCAGTGTCAACAACCGGGCCAACAAGACGAACGACGGAAAGCTGCTGTCCACCGTCGAGGGCGGAGCCCTCCTTGAGCAGAGCCAGGCCGGCTACAAGGCGGACGCCGACCTCAGCAAGAAGGAACAGGCCGCGTCCGCCGAGCCGTTCTCTTACGTGGACCGCACCTACCTCATTCCCAGGGAAGGCAAGGCCACGTGGTTCGCGGTCAAGACCCGGACCAAGGACAAGGAAGGCACGAGCAAGTACCCGCAGCTGATCGTCTTCGACCGGGACAAGGGCAAGAGCAAGGGGAAGGCGGCGGGCGGGTGGAAGAACGTCGCGAGTGTGTCTCTCGTCGACGACGAGAAGAAGACGGTCCCTCTCGCCAAGGACAAGGACGGTTTTGTCCGCGTCCTGCCCACCGGTTCCGGCGCGGAAGGCAGCAAGGCCAAGGGCGTTGAGGAGTTGTCCACGTCGCTTGCTGACCTCTACACCATCCGTGGCCCCCTCTCCTCCTCCGAGTTCGCCGACACCAAGGCTGCGCGTTCGGTGCACGAGGTCCCGAAGGAGGTGGGGAAAGACCTGGGAAAGAGGGCCACCGCCCAGTTCAAGGAAGGCGAGTCGGAGCACGAGAAGGTCTACACGTTCCGGACCCGCGACAAGGGCACGTACGCCGTCTTCAACACAGCGGTGGACGTGGACCAGCAGGTCATCGCCGACAACCTGGAGATGGTCCCTGCGCCGAACCTGCACCCCTTCGTCGGTAAGAAGCCGAGCAAGGGGTTCTCACTCCACTGGCTGCACCAGTCCTCCGCCGTCCTCCCCGCACACGGCAAACCCCAACTGCTCGACTATGAAGTCGAACTGACCAGTGTCCGCCGCCTGCACCACGCCGCCGGCGCCATATAGCCGCTGCCACCACGCCGCCCCTCCTCCGGCCCCGGTCTGCCCTCTTGGGTCCGGCCGGAGGAGGGACAGCCGGGCTTCCCGAGGAAAGCCGCAGGCGTCGGCTCCCGCTACGGCTCCGTCGACTTCTCGGCCCGTAACGGCGACCACCAGCAAGGCATGGAACCCCTTGGAGAGCTCCCCACGGAAAACGATGGCGCCTCACCCACCCAGTGGCTTGGATGGGCGGATGAACATCCGAGCAGGGGGCAAGCAGGCCGGGGTCGGGGCGATGATCGGGTTGGCGATCGGGGACGCGCTCGGCTTCCCCACCGAATTCAACGACGTTCCGCAGATCCTCGCCAAGTGCGGCCCCTGGCGGGCGATGGAGCTGCCCACACCTGCGATCGTCACGGACGACACGCAGATGACACTTGCCTTGGGCCGGGGGCTGCGTACCGCCAGGGAACGGGGACCGCTCGCACCGGCCCGGGTCGTGCGACCGGTCCGCGAGGAGTACGTCGAATGGTGGCGCTCGCCCGACAACAATCGTGCGCCGGGACGCACCTGCCTGGTGGCGTGTGAGAAGCTCAGTCATCAAGAGCGGCGCTGGCAGCAGGCGAGCCAGACGAGTTCCAAAGGGTGCGGTGCGAACATGCGGGTGGCGCCGGTCGGTCTGCTGCCGGGCTTGCCGGAAGAGGCGCGGTCGGGAGTGGCGCAGTTGCAGGCCGCGCTCACGCACGGGCACCCAACAGCCCTGGCCGCCGGCGATCTCACGGCACACGCCGTACACCTGCTCGCGCACGGGACGCGGCCGGGCGAGCTCGTCGCCCTCGGGCTGCTCTGGGATGCGAGCTGAGGCCCTGAGCCCCCGGAGTGTCCCAACGTGCCCAGACGGGAGGGTTCGCTCCTGCGGTACGCGACGAGGCGGCGGGGTCAGCTCTCGTGGATCGCAAACAACTCCAGGTGGCCGCACTGGTGGCACCGGTAGGCGTCGATCTGCCGGTTCGGCCGGCCCATGCGCTTGGCGTTGCCGAATATCCCTCGCTCCAGGTGGCCCGCGATCCAGCGCGCATATCCCCGCGTGTTCTGGCCGGAGTCCGAGACGAAGCCCGGCCCCGGATCGGCCGCGCCGCAGTGGGTGCACGTGATGTTCTGCATCTGGTGGTCGTAGTAGGGAACGGTGTGATGGGGTTCGGTGCCCCCGACGCTCGGAGTCCTGCCTCTCTGGCAGTCCTGCTGAGCTCTGGGCGGGCCAGGACAGGCCGCGACGGTACCGCCCGGGGGTTTCCCCTCGGGCCCGTAGGGGGCGGTGACCTCGGCTTTCGCGCCGGAAGCCACGTATTTCGAGACGATGACGCCGTGGGCGCCGCTGGCTGAAGCTGCGCATGGCGGCTTCTTGAACCAGGTCCAGGGAGCTGAGCGGTGTCGACGGCTCGGACAGTGCGGGGAAGGGTCGGGGACATGCCGACATGATGCCAAGAAGCTTCCGCGGAGCCGAGAGGTCAGATGGGCGGGATGCGATCTGCCGACGGGCAGCTCGCCAGAATTCCTCGAACTCCTCGGAGGCGAGTTGTTCGGGATCGTGGCCTTCCCATTCCGAGACGGGCAGCCCGGCCGTGATCCCGAACCTGCTGTCGTAGTCCTCGAGGCGGCCCGCTTCGTGGGCCTGCTGCCATTCGGCGAGGGAGGCGGCTGCGATAGGTGTCAGCTCAGGCCCTTGGAGTTCGACTTGCCTGGTTACCCAGCCATCCACGCCGACCTCGAAGTGGAACCAGACGTCTTCCTCGTCCCAGTAGCAGCGCATCCATGTGGTCACTTGGGCATGATGCCGGGCCGGATGCGCCGCGCTACTTCGCTTGATCTCATGGCTGAGCGACAAATCCTGCGGATCGCTCGAGCTGGAAAGGGGATCCGTGCCGGGTGGGATCCCAGCCTTGAGCCCGTGCCTCTCGAATGCCGGCAGCAACGTGAGCGGGACGAATCGGCTCCGTCTCGACGCCCACCCAGTTGCTGGGGTGGGCCTGGCCGTTGGTGACGATCAGGGTCGTGCCCGGCCGGCCGCTTCGACCGCGTAGGTCATCGGTGTCCAGCAGAGGCCCTGCATGTAGGAGGGCTTTCTGCGGATCCGCCAGCGGTACTCGATCCCGTCAACGGTTATGAGCCGGGAGCCCTTCTTGTTCAGCGTCATCACCTCCTCCGCTGTTGGACTCTAGTGCCGTGCAACAGGTCCGTCTCAGGCGGAACCTCCCGGGCTGCCGGGCAGCACGCCGAAACCAGGGTGCCGTTCAGGCTGTGGTCACCATAGTGTCCCAGGCGAAGGGCGGTTGCAGTGGAGATCGCGGTGCAGTGGATCATGACGTCCTGGACTGAAGCATTCCAGGGGCGGTGAGGCTGCTGCCCGCAGGAATTCAGCGCCGACGGGGGTCCTGGTGCCACCGGTATCGGCGAGGGCAACGCGCGGCTTGTGGCAGAGCTTGCTGACCCGGCCCGCGCCGGGGTGGAGATCGCTCAGGCCGAGGGCCTCGAGCGCAGCGGATACCACTGCCGGTAGTAGGCCGGGATGCCCTCGCGCAGGGCAGGGAAGGTGGCGGTCGTGCCGAACTGCTCCACTCATGGGTCCGGTCGTCTCATTGGTGCGCAACTCGCAGGCCACCGGGGGTTCGTGCGTGTCCATGCCGACCACGAGGGCGGACAGGAGACGCACGGCGGCGGTGCCGATCCGGTGCCGGGGGGGGGGTGTCGAAGCCCGTCGGGACGGGCTGCCGAGCAGGGCGAGGGAGACGTCGTCCGGGCAGTCAAGACCGGCCCCGCGCACAGCGGCATCGAGCGCCCGTCAGGCGGCCCCGGTGTCGGTCTCCTCCGCGACGAAGGTCGTCACGCCGTCCGCCACGAGGTCCCGGATGTGCTGTCCGGTGAGTTCGGCGGCAGGGTCCGTGCAGCGCAGCACCGCCTCGTGGTGCTCGATGTCGGCCTGCGCCAGCCCGTCCAGGAAGCCCTGCTGGCGGTCGGTGGAGGCGGGCGCGTCGTCGTTCTCGCGCACCAGCACGATGCGGCGGTGCCCTTGGCTGCAGGTGGCCGACGATGTCGCGGCTGGCACTTGACGTAGTCGGCGCCGACCCAGGCCAGCCCTTCGAGTTCTTCCCTGCGCCCCGGGTGGACCACCGGGAAGCCGTCGGCCACCGACCCGCTTGAGTTCAGCACGCGGCACGCGGTACGTGGCGGCCGCGGAGAGGCAGCCGTCGGCCAGGCGGACCCGGAAGGCGGATGAGGTTGTCGATCGTGGTCACTGGAGAAAGCTGCCGATGCCGAAAGGAATCGGGCATATGAGCCAAGGGTGACGCCCCCCCGTTTGGCCGGTCAGGTCCCTTCCCCGCTGTCAGACTCCTGAGGTGAACGCCCGGTGGGGCGTGGTTGTGGGCGACGATACGAAATGGGCGTCACCGAGCACGATAGGGCCGACCGTGCCGTTCGGGGTGAGTCGGAGCCGGGTGTGACGGACCACGGCGTCAATCGCGCACGCACGGCGACGGGGGGCCGGCCGGTGGGGCGACAGTACGGCGATGAGCAGCGGCGGGCCGACGGGTCGGCGCATTCGGTGCCGCGGCACGTGGCCTGCGTGATGGACGGCAACGGCCGTTGGGCTCAGCGGCGTTCGCTTCCCCGAACGGCGGGCCATAGGGCTGCGGAGATCACCGTCATCGACATTATCGAGGCGGCCCGGGCGGCCGGAGTCGAGTGGCTCAGCCTGTACGCGTTCTCCACCGAGAACTGGAACCGGCCCGGCACCGAGGTCGACTACCTGATGCGTTTGGTCCGCCAGGTTGTGCGCAAGCATGCGCCACTGCTGCTCGCCCGTGGCATCCGCTGCCGCTTCCTGGGGGCCGCAGATCCGCGCATCCCCCGCGAACTGGCCCAGGACTTCGACGATCTGGCGACGCTGACCGCCGACAACCAGAGGATGACGCTCACCGTCGCCTTCGACCACGGGGGACGCCGAGACATCGTTGAGGCCACCAGGTCGCTGATCCGCAGCGGGACACTCGCCGATGATGTGACCGAGCGGCTCTTCGCGGACCACCTGCCGTTCCCCGACACCCCCGACGTCGACCTCGTGATCCGCACCTCCGGCGAGCAGCGCATCTCCAACTTCATGCTCTGGCAGGTCGCCTACGCCGAGTGGGTCTTCCCCGAAGCGCACTGGCCGGACTTCCGGGCCCCTGACTTCCTCGCCTGCCTGCACACCTACCGGCGCCGTGACCGCCGCTTCGGCGGCGTGCCGCCCCAGACGAACGGAGACCCGTCATGACGACTGGAACCACGGGAACGACCCACGAGGCACCCCTGTTCGGCCCGGAATCGCAGTTCCGCGCCTTCTTCGACGACCCGCGTTGGGCACTGGCCATCATCCGCGCCACCGTGCTGGAGGCCGCCCACCCGCAGATCGGCGCCGCCCTCGCCGACAACTCCACCTTCGTCGCCCACCCCTGGCGCCGGCTGCGCAACACCTTCCTCAGCATGCGGCGCATGCTCGACGCCGACCCAGCGGTACGCGAACGGGAGGCCGCCCGGCTCAACAGGCTGCACGCCCGCATGAGCGGCTCCGACTCCCGCGGCCGCGCCTACGACGCCATGGACCGCGCGACCCGCGCCTGGGTCGTGGCTACCCTCTACGAAAGCGCCGTCACCATGTGCCGGCTGAGCGGTCAGCCGCTCGACCAGGACACCATGGAGCGCCTGTACGCCGAGTACCGGGCCTTCCTCGCCGCACTCGACGGCGACGCCGGGGAACTCCCCGAGGACCTGAACGACTTCTGGCGGTACTTCGACAGGGTCGTCGAGGACGAACTGGAGAACACCGAGGCAGCCCGAGTCATCCTCTACCGGCTCTTCGACCACCTGCCCGCCCCGGCACTGCTGGACTGCGCGCCGACGCTGTGGGCGACGGGCCGGGCCGTCGTCGGTCCGCTCCTCGGTTCGATCACCGTCGCCTCGCTTCCCCAGCCCTACCGGCGCAGGGCCGGCCTGCCCGAGATGCCTGGCGCCACGGCCCTCATGCAGGGCGCCTACCTCGCCGCCGGGCTCACCCGTATCCTGCCCGAGGGCTGGATCAATACCGAAACCATCATCGAAGCCCTCTCCCTCTCGCCCGACAGCGACGACCCCCGCGCCCGCACCGTGAGCGCACTGCGCGCCCGTATGAAGCGGGCATCGGCCCTGCTCCGCCTCCTCACACCATCGAGCGGTGGCACCGGCCCCGACTCGGAACCGGCCGCCTCGACGACCACGGGAGAGGGCCGCCGCTCGGCCGAGGAGTTCTTCCGTCAGGTGCTGGACCAGACCGGCGACGGCCACCTCGCCTGGCCCGACCTCGCGGCCATGGCGCGCGAACTGGCCACCCGCCTTGACCTGGACGAACCCGAGGAGACCCGGCTCTACGACGCCTTCGCCGCCTGGTGGCGCGAGCTCCAAGCCGCCCTCGACACGGACGGCGACGGCCGGGTCAGCGCCGACGAGTACGCCGCCGCCGTACCCTCCCTCGCCGGTCCCGCGCTCATCCGCGTCGCCGAGGTGCTCTTCGACGCCACCGACAAGGACGGCAACGGGACCATCGACGCGGACGAGCACCGGGCGCTCTTCCGCACCGCCTTCCACCGCGACCTCACCACCACCGACGACACCTACGGCCGCAGTGCCTTCGTGGGCGACTTCCTTTCCTTCATGTCAGGCCTCCGCAGGAACACTCCGTATGACCCCCTTCTCGCCGACGCCTAACGAACTCGCGCATATGGGGGCCACGGCTGCACCATTTGTACCCACATCCGGAGGTGCAGCTCAGGCGGCCGCGAAAATTCCTCACGCGGCAGGATCTCCGGAGCGCGCGATCGTCGTCCACTGAGATGGCTGGGCCTGGCTGTGACTGCACACGGCCCGGCCACTGCACAGGACGAGGCCCGGGGTGGCTCTGTTGATGACGAGGGGCAGTGAGGGTTTTTCATCCTGCCTCTGAGCTGGCCTGCTGGGGAGTGAGGACAGGCTGGCCGGGGCGGTGATGCGGGTGGTGGAGCATCGCAGCTTTCATCCGGGCCGCCGCTTCGGCCGAACAGGGCTGGTGGGACGGCATCCTGCCCGACTGCTGGCTGCTGATCGAATGGCCCGAAGAGGCCGGGACTCCCACCGGCCACTGGCTCTCCAGCCTGCCGGCCGACGCCCCGATCGCCGACCTGGTCCGTCTGGCCAAGGTCCGCTGGCGCATCGAGCACGACTACCGCGAACTCAAGCACGGTCTGGGTCTGGATCACTTCGAGGGCCGGGGGTGGCGCGGCCGGCACCACCACGTCACCCTCGTCACCGCCGACCCAGGCATTCCTCACCCCCAGGCGGCTCGACCCAAAAGTCCGCACGTCGGCCTGACGCTCTACCAGGTCCTGGACCTCCTCCAAGACCTGCTGAAGGGCTGGACCGGCACTTGCACCACCTGCAACCGCCCCCTGCCCTGCAACCGAGCCAGACGCAGAACCTGACGAAGCACTACTATTCATCGCCGACCGCGGCTTCTGGTCGGTCGAGTTCACTCACGTCTTCACCGCGGCGGGCGTGGATCTGCTGGTCAGGCTCCAGTCCAACCACCTCGGCACCGTCCAGGAAGACCTTCCGGACGGCTCATGCCTGTCGATGGCGCGGCTGGGAAAGGACGTCCGGCTCCGAGCGGCGCGAGAGGGTCGGACGCTGCCCAAACACGTGATCTACCGGGTCATCACCTTTGCGGAGGGCGACAAGGTCGCCACCCTGGGCACGACGCTGCTGGACCCCGGCAGTATCCGGCCGCCGAGCTGATCGCGCTCCACCGGGAACGCTGGGAGATCGAGTTCGCCTTCGGCGAGATCAAGAACCACCTCGGGCCAGGAGGCCCGATCAGGTCACGGACACCGGAGGGCGTCCGGCAGGAACTGTGGGCCTACCTCGCGGTCCACCACGCGATCCGCCAGTTCGCCCACACAGCCGCACTTGCCCGGCCAGCCGTGGACACCGACCGTGTCTCCTGCCTGAAGTGCGTCGGCATCGTCCGCCGCAGCATCCCGTCCCAGCTCGGAGCGACCGCCACCAAGCTCACCCGTTCCTTCACCGAGGCCGGTCGGGAGGCACGTGCAGGCCTCCTGCCGGCCCGGCGCGGGCGGGACTCTCCACGCGCGGTCAAGAAGCCGAACCGTTGGCCCGTGCTGAGGACCCGCGCCAGACGCGGCACGGTCCAGCCCGGCCGTCGGGCGCACAACCAGACCTCGAAGCCGAAGAGCAACCGTAGGGCTGGGCAGTCAGTTCTCAAGAGAACGCAAGCCCCCGACGCCACCTCAGCCGGTTCCAGCCGTCTCTCGGCGTAGCGGGCACGCTTACGACGGGATCCGACCTCCCGTGCGAGCGAGAAGGCTGCAACAGGTGCGAGGACTGTGAGCACGGGATACACCAGAACACCCCCGATAGCAGTCTGTCCGGCGAACACGCACGTGCCGTCGTCACACAGTACTCTGTGAGAGTCTCCCACTGACATGCCCTCACCTCCCTCCTTGAGGCGGCTCTCTTCAACCGTGCGCCCGTCGTCGGAGGTGAACGTTCCAGTGCAGACAGTGGTAGGACCACCACGCCCACTGCTTTGTGTTTCGCAGGCCGTAGCCACGAATCGCCCCGGCCCTCCGTCAAAGCCAAGGCCGATCCTGGCTTCTTCCCATGCATCCAGGCTCGCCAGCACTCCGCCCCCCATGGCGAACGCCGCGACCAGGACGATCAGCGTCCGCAGAGCCCACTTCGTTCCTCTTGCCAGCTTCCTCCCGCCCATGCGTCACACCCTGTCAGGGCAGGCTTCAGCGGTCTTTGCCCTGCACTGGCAACAAGAACCGCTGCTTCATGCTGCGACCGGTGCAGGGCCGGCCTCATGGAAGGCCAGCCAGCGCAGCAGGGAGACAGCACCTGAGCCGAGCTCGATTCTTTGGCGCCCCTTCCGGCTCGGCGCGGTGAGTATTCGCTGACCTGCGGAAGCTGAGGCGACAGCAGCGCGGCCCAGGTGTGGTGACAGTCCAGATCACCGAATCCACCTGTACTGCCACACCTTGAACTTCTCCCAACCTGGCCTGGCCTGGCCTGGCGTGTGCGTAGGTGTGCCGCGCGGGGGTGGGGTGTGCGTCATCCCGTGGGTCGCTCTGAGCCTTCCCCCGCCCTCGACCCTGTGGCCAGGGGGCCGTCCGCTTTCCTGCAAGCAGCTCGCAGGGGGACGTGACGTGACCTCGGGGTTCCCGATGCGGCTCTCACTGCGGTGGATCGGTGCATGATCGGGGCGATGGTGCGGGGGCTCGGGTTGGGGCCGGCCGTCGTACGGGACCTGCGCGATCTGCGCACCCTGCTCCTCGGCACCCGTCCGGAACCGTGCCGCCCGCCGCGCTGTCCTGCGGCGGGCAGCAGCCGGGACGGCCCTCCGCGTCTACCGAGCCTCGGACCGCAGGAGACCCGGCCCCGGCTCCTTGCTCGGAGCCGGGGTGGGCGACGGGGTCGGGGTCAGCGTTTGTCGACGTGTGTGCGTTCGAAGGTGGTGGCGGCGGATTCCAGGCGCCACTGGGCGACTGCCTTCGGACTGGCGGCCAGGAGCCGGCCGCAGGCGCCGCCGGGCCTGCCGCTGCCTGGGCGTTCCTTCGCGCAGGCCGATGTGGGCCGGTACCCGTCGCGCGTCGGGTTGCCGCGCCACAGGCTGCGGCCGGGCAGGAAGGCGTATTCCAGCGAGGCCCGCGCCAGGTCTTTGAGTTCGGGGTAGCGCAGCCGGTAGGTGGTGGACGCGTACTGGAACTGGTGACTGATGTCGGTGCGGGAGATGCCCGGGTCGTCGGTGGCCAGGACGACCGGCACGCCGTAGGCGCGGTAGGTGTTGAACGGGTGGTCGTCCCCCTTCACGCCGAGGATCTGTGCGTTGCTGGTGAGGGGCACCTCGACGGCCGTCTCCCGGCGGGCCATGGTGCGGGCCAGCTGCTGCCAGTTGTCCTCGTGGACGAGGTCGACGCCGTGGCCGATGCGCTCGGCCTTCGCCACGTTCACCGCCTCGCCGATGTGGAAGGACAGGTCCTCCGGCTTGACCAGCCCGGGCCACAGCTCCCCGGCGTGCAGGGTGATGTGGGCCTTCGGGTACTGCTTGCCCAGGTAGCTCAGCATCCGCATCTGGAGCCGGTAGTTGCGCAGCGCGCTCTGGCCGTCCTCGGGCTGGACGAGGTTGACGGCGACGAACCGCGGGTCGCGCTCGGCCAGCCGCAGGCCGAGCGCGATCTGGGTGAAGACGCGCTCGGGTGAACTGCCGCGGGAGACCTGCGAGATCCACCGGACGGGCAGCCGGCAGGCGCGGCGGGGGTGTGCGGTGTCGCAGCGTGCCTCGCTGCGGAACTCGGCGTTTGTACGGTCGGCGTCCTTCCGGGCCTGTGCCACCAGCCGGTCCAGCTTGCCTCCGGCGAGGAGCTTGCGATGCATCCGCGTCGGGTCCGGGTCCCAGCCGACCTCTTCGGCGAGCTTCTTCGCGCCGTCGGAGGCAGGGGTCGCCATCGTCTCCAGGTAGGACTGGTTCTGCTGGGCCGCATGCTCGGCGACCTCCGCGAGGAGCTTGCCCGGATGCCGCCACGTCACCTCGCCGAACTTGCCGAAGGCGGCGAAGAAGTGATCATGCCCGGACTCGCCCTGCGGGAAGTCCTCCATGGACCAGGCCCGCACCAGCTCCTTGTGGAACGCCTTGTCCGTGCGCGCGTCGGCGGCTGGGCGGGCACCGTCCTTGCACGGCGACTGCACCGCGGTCATCGTCTTCATCTCGATGCACAGACCGTCCTGCGCGGCCAGCTCGATGAGGTACTCGGTCGTGACGGCGCCGGAGAGGTGGTTGTGCAGGTCGCCGCCCTTGGGCAGCTTCCGGAAGAAGTCCCCAAGTCGGCCGGGATCGTTGCGGACGGATTCCAGATAGGCGGCGGTGCGCGCCTCGGCGGGCGTGGCAGGTGGCCGGACGGCGGGCCCGGCGGAGCGACCGGCCTTGTCGGACCGGCCCTCGTCGGATTGAGCGGCGGCTGGCAGCGCGGTGAGCGCGGTCAGCAGACAGAGTGCGGCGGCGCCGCTCGGGTACAGCACCCGACGGCGGCCGATACGGGATCGATGAGTCACCTCAACATGATCAAAGGGCCGGGCTCAGGTGTGACCGCGATCGCGGGGGCGCCACTCGAACGTGGGATTGTCCCTAAGCGGCGAGGTGGGCGGCTGTGGGGAAGCCGCTGCCGTCGCCCACGTCGATGAGGATCCGGGCTCCGGTCCTGACGCCGATGCCGGGCATGGACGTCAGGACCCGGGAAAGAGGGTGGGCCTCCAGGAGTTCCTCGATCCTGGTGGCCAGCAGTTTCCGCTGGTCGAGCACGTTCTGGAGCGAGCCGGCCAGGCTCGGGACGATGAGTGCGGCCGCGTCGGTGCCGGGAACGACAACGGTCTGTTCGTCGAGCGCGGTGAAGATGTCCTCGACGAGTCGTTCGGCCATGCGCGGGGCTTTGGGGTGCATGAGGCTGATGAGCCGCCGACGGCCGGCCTTGCGGATCTGGGCCGGGGAACCGAACCGGTCGAGCAGGGTGAGGACGGCCGGGTGCTGGATGCGCGGGCCCAGGACGCGCTCGAGGTGCGGGTGGATCTGGGTGAGCAGGCCGCGGAGGCGGTTGCTGATCCTGGTCGCCTCGCCGGCGAGGTCGTCGTCGAAGCCCACGACCATCTCCAGCTCGGCGACCGCCTCGTCCTCGAGGGCGATCGCGCGGAGGGTGTGAGGCATGGAACGGGCGGCGTCCGCGATGACGAAAGCGTCGCGGGCGTCGGTCTTGGCCTCGCCGGGGTAGAGGTCGGCGATCCTCCGCATCGTCAGTCCGGGAAGGTAGGCGACCTCGCAGCCCACGTCGCGGGCGACCGCGAGGGGCAGGGCCCCGATGGAGGCCGGCTGGTCGACGGCCACGAGCACGGTGCCGTGCTTCGCGGTCAGCTTGCCGAAAACCTCACGGAGTTTGGGTTCGCTGTTGGGCAGCCGCCGGTCGAACGCCTTCTTCCCAGCCGGGGTGACGGCGGTGGCGTGGTGTTCGCCCTTGCCGACGTCCAGGCCCAGGAAGACACCGATGTCGCTGATATCGATCACGTGCAGTCTCCGTCGTCCTCGCCCGGCCTTGGCACGGCACCGATCGCCACATCCACATTACGAAGAGCCTCCCGACCTGCGAAGAAGCCGGTGGTCATGTCCCTAATCAGCGGTCTGTCGATGCCTCCGGAGCTGGTGACACCACCCCCCGGGCCATACGTTCGACAGGGGGACACAGTCATGCCAGCTCCAGAGGCCGGGAGCCCCGTTGCGGGGCCACGAAAAAGGTAATGGGGGCGGCTTCGGTGCCGTGTTCGAGGCGGAGAACACTGCTGGCGAGAAAGCTGCGGTGAAGCTTGTGCCCAAGGCGCCGGGCACCGAGCGCGAGATGCTGTTCACCAACCTGGACGGCGTCCGCAATGTGGTGCCGGTCATCGACAGTGGCGAGCACGAAGACCAGTGGGTGCTGGTGATGCCTCGCGCCGAGAAGTCCCTGCGCGACCACCTCCAGGAGCACGGTCGACTGCCTCTCAACGAGGCGGTCACGGTCTTGTCAGACGCTGCCGAAGCGCTCGCCGACCTCAAGGACCGCGAGATCGTCCACCGCGACCTCAAGCCGGAGAACATCCTGCTGCTTGGTGGCCGCTGGTGCCTCGCTGACTTCGGGATCGCCCGCTACGCCGAAGCCACCACCGCGCAGCGCACCTTCAAACTCGCGGGCACTCTCGCGTACATGGCTCCCGAGCGCTGGAACAATCAGCGGGCCACCAGCGCCAGCGACATCTACGCCCTGGGCATTCTGTCGTACGAGCTCCTGGAAGGCGCCCCGCCCTTCACGGGACCGTACGAGCACGACTACCAAGATCAGCACCTGCACGGAGTCGTGCCGCCCCTCACCACCGCTCCGCCCCTCCTGGCGGCGCTGATCACCGAGTGCCTCTTCCGGGCCCCGCAGGGGCGCCCGGCGGCCGGCAACGTGCTCGCCCGGCTGGGCCAGATTCCCGCGGCCCCGCTCTCCGGCGGGCTGGTCGCGCTCGCACAGGCAAACCAGGACGCGGTCGCGCGCCAAGCCGAAGCTGACCGCCAGGCTTCGGCGCACGCCACCGAGGCTGACCGCCGCAAAGCCCTGCTCGAGGCCGCCACGACCTCCTTCTCCTTCATCACCAACGCTCTCCTCACGTCCCTCACGAACGCCGCCCCCAGCGCGGAGGTCCGTAAGGGAAACCTGGGCGGCTGGACCGTCCGGATCAACGACGCCCAACTGACGCTGTCCGGACCGAGGGAGAACACAGAGGTCTGGAGCACCCCCTCGACGCCAGCGCCCTTCGACGTCATCGCGTCCGCGGCCCTCTCCCTGAAAGTCCCCGTCAACCATCACGGATACGAGGGCCGCAGCCACTCCCTCTGGTACGCCGACGCGGAGACGCAAGACCAGTACCAGTGGTTCGAGACCGCCTTCATGGACACCCCGCTGCGCCCCGCTAGGAAGACCGTGGAACCCTTTGCGCTCGCCCCTAACCACGAATCACTCGGTGCCCTCGGCCCGGCGATGATGATGCAGCAGGTTGCCTGGCCCTTCACCCCGCTCGTGATCGGGGACCTAGACGAGTTCATCAGCCGGTGGGCAGACTGGCTTGCCAAGGCAGCGGCTGGCCGGCTCGCCCACCCCAGCAGGATGCCCGAACGCGACCCTCAGGGCTCTTGGAGGCGGTAACCACACGGGGCAGTAGATGTCGCGGTCTCGTGCTCACCCGTACGGGACCTGAAGCCGCGCCAGCCACTCGGACGCCACCGTGTCCGTGGCCTTCTGCTTTCCCGCACCCGTTCGCGTGCGGTCATCACGCCGCTCTTTCCACTCCCGCCCAGCCGAGTCCGAGGCCTGCGAGCTTGTCGGCGGTCAGCTTGCTGCGGCGGCTCTTGCTGTTGGACAGCCTCACCCTGAGCTTGACCTCCGACCCGTCCGGCAAACCTCTACATGTCCCCTGAGGGGCCGCCGTAGATCTGGTGCGGGCCCTTGTTACTGGGTCAGGGGCTCCACGCCTTTTCGAAGGCGCTCACGGGCGCCGTCGTGGGGGATCTGGCCTGTAGGAGCGCGATGGCGCGCGATCAAGAACCGTTGAGCTGGAAAAGCGAAGTGGTCGCTGGCACGCGCTGTGCCGCCGAGCGGAGAGCCACGGCACATGCAGACCGATGCGCCCAAACGTCTCCGCGTTAGACTGGTTCTCCCAAGTGGTGCTTACAGGTGTCCTCTCAGCTTGATCTCTCAACTTTGCCCTCTCAAGCACCCGCTGGCACATCCGCTCGCGATGGGGCTGAACTGTTTGATTCGACCCGAGTCTTCCGTCTAACTTCGAGGACATGAAGACGACACCACTCGCCAAGCAGGACATGCAGATGATGAAGGCGTCCGGCCGGGACGACCGAGCCGCCATCCTCAAGCGGTCGATCCGTGCCAACGTGCCCCTGCGCAAGACGTTCGTGCAGGCGCCGAGAGGCTCAGCAACCCGGCACGGGCCGCTCAGCGAGTTCGTGACCGGTCGGGACCTGCGGGCCCTCAAGGCGTACCTGATGATCGTGGCGGCCTGCAGCAACGGAACCGACGGTTGGTCCACCCGGCACGACAGCGCGGTGTGGGCCCGACTCATGGACATCCAGGAGACCGCGACCGACCAGTCCGCCCGTACCGGCGCCTGGCGTGCCCTGCAGCGACTGCAGAAGCGCAAGCTCATCACCTGCACGCGGGCCGGCGCCCTCATCACCGTGACCCTCCTGCGCGAAGACGGCAGCGGTGACGCGTACCACCGGCCTCGTGGCGACTCCGAAGAGGACCTCTACCTCCAGATCCCGGCCACCTTCTGGACCAAGGGCCACGACGAGCAGGTCGACCTGCCCGCGCTCGCCCTCCTCCTGGTCGTCATGCGAGAGAAGAACTGGTCCAGGTTCCCCTCGGAAAAGGCCCCCGACTGGTACGGCTGGTCCGCCGACACCCACGAGCGCGGGCTGAAAAAGCTGCTCAAGCTCGGCCTCATCCAGCGGCGGAAGCACTACACCAAGGCACCGCTGACACCGAGCGGTTACACGATGACCTACCAGTACCAGCGCGCCCCGATCATGCGACCGCGCAAGAACAGGCAGACCGCGTCCTCTGCCCCCTCGTCTTCCAGTTCGAAGAAGAATACGGCAGCCACCGGCACCTAGGCCGGGGAATATGCCCTCCGTCCGTCCGGGGCGCGCCTCGGCCCGTCCACCACCGCGTGGAGCCGAAGACGGAAACCCGATCCCCGGCTGCAGGGCGTGCACCCTCCTCAGAACTCCAGCACCAGACTCCTGACACCCCCCGGGGGCGTCCGAACTTCCCAAGGGGGACTCTTCATGTCTACGCTTGTCCTGCTGGTCGGCCTGCTCCTCGTGCTGGTCGGCCTGATGTTGTTCGGCGGTCTCGCCTACCTGGCACACTGCCACCCGACCTGGGCCGTGCCGATCGGCGTCGGTCTGACCGGACTGACACTAATGACCGCCGCAGTCACCGTCATCACCACTCGATGACCGGACGTCGTGTGTGGTCGGGGCACCGGGGAGCCCCGACCACACACGAAACCGCAGTCGTCCGCGTTGAGCTTCGGCGGCAGGCGATGCCGTCCGGACTTCACATTCCGAGTCCCACTACGCGGCCCATTCGAGTCCGTGGTTGGCGAGTGTGGTGAGTTTGCCGGCGGACAGTTTGGTCCGGCGGGTCTTGTGGTTGGACAGGAACACCCCGAGCTTGACCTCAGTCCCGTCCGGCAACACTTCTACGTGACCCCTGGGGACTGTCACAGAGCCCGTGCGGGCCTTGTACTGCGCCAGCGCCGCAACGCCCCTCTCGAAGGCACTCATGGGCTTCGTGGACGACTCCGCGGACACCTCCGACTCCACCGCGGCCGGGGCATGCGGGGTGACGCCGACGGCCTCCAGGCGCTCGCGCTGCCCCTGCGCCAAGGCGGCCCACACCTCGGGCTTCCGCTGCCGGGCCAGCCACCTGCCGATGTCCATGCCGTGCACGGTGACGCCAGGGAGCACGAGCAGCGAGGGGCCACCGCCCTGCTCCCGGCACTCCTCGCGTACGAGTTCCCGCAGCGCGGCGAAGTGCCGCTGCCAGTCGGCCGGCCATGACGGGTTCCAGTCCGGGTCGATCTCCTCAAGTGCTGCCTCCCATTCGGGACGTCCGTCCAGGGCGCCGGGGCGGCGGAGGTTGGACAGCCACTGCCCGACCGGCTTGTCCAGCGCGGCCACGGACCGGGGCGCGCACAGCGTCCAGTGCTCCCGGTAGTACACCCGGGCCGCCGCCAGGTTCTCCTGGAACCGCGCATCAGCCGCCGACCAGGCCATGCCCAGCTCCTCCAGCCGCGCCGCCCGCCGCCCGTTCATCTGCCCGGCCCCATAGGCGCGCCGCTGCTCCGCGACCCAGGTACCCAGCGGGAACGCGCCCTCCTTGTGCTCGTACGGAACCCGGCCATGACCCTCACGTTCCACGTACTCCTTGAGCTTCGCCCAGCCGCGTGCCCAGTCCTGCCGCTCGGTGTCGATCACGTTGAAGGACACCCAGTCCGCGACCATCACCGGATCCCTGGGAGCGGCGAAGCGCAGCAGCAGGCGGGATTCTTCCCCGTCATCACCGGACGCGGAACCGATGGATTCCGAGGGCTGAGCGACGTCCTTCTGAGGCTCCTGCGGAATCGCCAGCAATTCCACGGCTTCCTCATCGTGAGCCCGCAGACCCTCAAGAACCTTCACCAGCGGCTTATACGAACCAGAGGTGAACATATCCTCCGGCGATTCATCGGGCTGGAGGAATACCGGCACGATCAGAGAAGCGAGTTTTCCTTCACCGGGCTTCTGGCGCAGCGCGCGGCCGATGGCCTGGACGATGTCGTGCGGGGCGCCCTTGGGGTCCAGGAGCGCCACGGAGTCCACGGCGCGGATGTCCACGCCCTCGCCCAGGACGCGGCAGTTGGAGAGCACGGCCCGCCGGGCGGTGGCCCCGAACGTGGCCAGGACCTCCCGCCGGCGCTCGGGAACGTGCTCGCCGCACAGCCAGTCCGCCCAGACCGCGGCCGGGTACTTCTCGGGCTCGCCTGCGTGCAGCTTGGCCGCCACGCGCTGAAGGCCCTCCGCGTACGCCTCGGCCTCTATGGTCCGGTGGTGGAAGGTGATGCAGGTCTGGAGGTTGTGCTGCTCCATCGTGTGCAGCAGCGCGGCCTGGAGCGCCCCGAGGCGCTGCCCGCGGACCTTCTCGGTGTGCCGCTCCTCGCCCATCAGCCGCTCGGGCGTCACGACCGGGTCCTGGAGCTCCAGGACGATGATCTGGTACCGCGCCAGCAGCTTCCGTGACACCGCCGACGCCAGCGAGAGCTTGTACAGGACCGGCCCGAAGACCTTCTCGTCGTCCATCGAGGCCGCCATCTCGCGCGGCAGCGGATCCCGCACCCCCTCGGCGACCTCGCGGTTCAGGCGCTCCTCCCAGATCCGGGGCGTCGCCGTCAGGTACAGCCGGCGGTGCGCCGGGATCTTCGTCTGGTCGTGGATGTCCGCCCACGCCTTACCCATCGAGCCCGACGTCCTGTGCGCCTCATCGACCACCGCCAGGTCCACGGGCGCGAGCTTCTGCCCGTAGGCGCCCTCGAAGGCTTCCACGAGCACGCCCAGCGAGGCGTAGGTGGCGTAGATGGTCACCGGCCCGGCGCTGTGCCACAGGGCCAGCTGCACGGGGTTCGTGGTGGACCGCACCCCCAGGTGGAACAGCTCCGGGTCGTCCAGGGGCGAGCACACCATGACGGCTGGCCCCTTGTGCCCGCTCCACGCCTTCACGGTCTGCGCCAGGAGATCCAGGGTCGGCACCACCACGAGAATGCGGCCCTTGGGCACGATCCGCTTTGCGGAGGCGGCCGCGATGATGGTCTTTCCCGTCCCGCACGCGGCGTGCACCTGCCCGCGCAGACCATTCCAAGGAATGCCGCCCGGCGGGATATCGAGGCCGCGCACGATGGCGGCTACGGCCTCAATCTGGTGTTCACGCAGTTTCACGGCCATTCCCGTGTTCTCCTTTTCGCGGAATGCGACGCGTAATAGGAATGAGAGTCCAACGCGGTGACTGGCGGGCCGGGGTGGTGGTGTCTGGTCCCAGACTCTACACACCTGACACCCGTGATGCATCACCCACATGACAGCTTCCCCATGTAGGCTGATACTTGGCCAAATATCGCCCCGCACGCACGGTTCATAGAGTATGCTGGCGGGGAGTATTCGTGAACGTGAGCGGCCGGTTTCGAGGGTAGGGGAGTGGTCAGGGCGGAGCGCAGCGGAGCCCGTCACTGCGGTGGGGCCGGCACCCGATCGGGCCGACGGTCCGTCACCCTCATTGCAGGGGTGGTGGCTGGGAACCCCAAGCCCTACACAGTCCCGCGCGTGATGCACCTCCCCTCGCAGCCAGCCTCAGGAGTCCCGCCTGCGGGACTCCTCGCAATTCGCGCTTGCGCGAATTGCCTCACTTCCTGAATTCCGCTTGCGGAATTCCATTCCGGCGCCTGCGCCGGAATTCGCATTGCGCTTGCGCAATGCGTTTCTCTATGCCCCGGCTTGCCGGGGCATATCCCGCTCCGCGGG
>NZ_JBIAGB010000016.1:0-162508 GCF_042869575.1 Streptomyces sp. NPDC006925 | reverse complement strand
AACAACCCCCCCCCCCCCCATCTCCCCCGGCCCCTCCCCCCCCCCCCCCCCCCCCCCGCGCCGCACCCCCCCCCCCCCCCCCCCCCCCCCCGGGGGGGCCGGGGGGGGGGGGGCGGCGCGCCCCCCCCCCCCCACCCCCGGACGCCCCCGGTACGCCGGGAAGCCGCGCCGGGGCCCGCCCGGTCGGCCCGGTCCGCCCGGTCGCCCCGGACCGTCCGGAGGGTCAGTCTTCGTGCCCCAGTTGCAGGTCGCGTTCGGTGCGCCCGCCGCCCGCGATCTGCAGCACGGTCGCGACCGGCGGATACCCCGCGGCCACCACCGTGTACTCGCCCGAGGCCAGGTCGACGAAGCGGAAGATGCCGTCGGCGCCGGTCGTCGCGGTGTCGACGACGTTCCCCGCAGCGTCCAGCAGGGTGACCCGCGCGTCCTCCACGGGCCGCCCGCCGGAGGCCCGGACGGTGCCGCGCAGCACGGCGCCACCGGCGAGCTCGACGTCCTGCCGGGTCTCGCGGGACGCCTGCACGGAGACCGGGAGGGCGGCGGGGCGGTAGACGGGAGCGCTGGCCGCCAGTGTGTACTCGCCGGCGACGAGTTCGGAGATGACGTAGCCGCCCTCCCGGCTGCTGCGGGTGGTCGCGACGACCTCGCCGCGCACGTCGGTGAGCGTGACGATGGCGTCCTTGACGGGGTTGCCGTCGGCGGTCAGCACACTGCCCGCCAGCCGGCCCGCCCCGCCCAGGACCACGTCGAGGTCGACGGGCCGTTCGCCCACGCTGACGCTGACCGCGCGCGGCTGGTGCCCGCCCGCCGACGCGATCAGTACGTACGCGCCCTCGCCGGGGGTGCTCAGCGCGTACCGCCCGTCCTCGCCGGTGGCCCCCCGCCCGATCTGCCGTCCGACGGTGTCCACCAGGGTGAGCGCCGCGCGGGGAACGGCGGTGCCGTCGTGGTGCCGCACGGCGCCGCAGACCGGAACGCCTGCGGCGTAGGGCGCGGGCTGCGGCTGCGGCGCGGCGCCGTCGGGCGCGGGCGCTGCGGGTGCCTCGGCGCTGCGGGCCGGAGGCACGGACGTGTGCTGGGACACCAGTGGTTTCTCCTTGAGGAAGAGGGACAGTGCCAGCCCGAGGACGAGCACCGGAACGAGGTAGAGGAAGATCCGCGGCATCGCTTCCGCGTACGCCGCGACGTAGCCGTCGCGCAGCGGTGCGGGGAGTGCGCGCACGAGCTGCGGGGTCAGGGAGTCGGGGTCGGGCAACTCGCCCTGGTCCCGGGGGAGCCTCCGGGCGAGCGCGTCCGCGAGCCGGTGCGCGAGCAGGGTGCCGAACAGCGCGGCCCCGATGCTGCCGCCGATCTGCCGGAAGTAGTTGTTGGCGCTGGTGGCCGCGCCGACGTCGGTGGATCGCACCGAGTTCTGCACGGCCAGCACCAGCACGGGCAGCACGAAGCCGATCCCCAGGCCGAGGATGCCCGACCAGATGCCGAACATCTGGCGCGAGGTGTCCGCGTCCAGCTTGGAGAGCAGCCACATCCCTTCGGCGGAGAGGGCGCAGCCCAGCACGGGGAAGATCTTGTAGTGCCCGGTGCGGGTGATGAGCTGGCCCGAGAGCAGCGAGGAGATGACGACCCCGGACATCAGCGGCAGCATCAGCAACCCCGAGGTGGTGGCGCTGACGCCCTCGACCATCTGGAGGAAGCTGGGCAGATAGCTGGCGGCGCCGAAGAGCGCGATGCCGATGGCCGCGCCCACCAGACCGGTGACGTTGAAGACGGAGTCCCGGAACAGCCGCAGCGGAAGCACGGGTTCGGGCGCGTAGTGCTCGGTGACGAGGAAGAGCCCACCGCTGACGAGGGCACCGGCGGCCAGGCCGAGGATGACGTGGTCGCCCCAGTCGTAGGTCGTGCCGCCCCAACTGGTGAGCAGGACCGCACAGGTGGAGAAGGTCGCCATCAGCAGCGCGCCGAGGATGTCGAGCCGGGGCCGCACCCGGGGCCTGGGCAGGGTGAGGGCGAGCGAGGTCACCAGGAGAGTGAGCAGGCCCACCGGTACGTTGAACCAGAAGCACCAGCGCCAGGACAGGTCGTCGGTGAACCAGCCGCCCAGCAGCGGACCGGCCACCGAGGCGAGCCCGAAGGCGGCGCCGATCAGGCCCATGTAGCGGCCGCGGTCGCGGGCAGGTACGACGTCCGCGATGATCGCCTGCACCCCGATCATCAGTCCGCCGGCTCCGGTGCCCTGCACGGCGCGGTAGACGATCAGCTCCTCCATGGAACCGGCCCATCCGGCGAGGGCGGAGCCGGCGGTGAAGACGCCGATGGCGAAGAGGAAGAGCCCCTTGCGGCCGAAGAGGTCGCCGAGTTTGCCGTAGACGGGCAGCACGATGGTCGCGGCCAGGAGGTAGGCCGTGACGGCCCAGGACATCCGGCGCAGGCCGTCGAGTTCGCCGACGATCTTGGGCAGCGCCGTGGCCACGATGGTCTGTTCGAGCGCGGCCAGCAGCATGGCCAGCATCAGCGCGCCGAAGACGAGCCGGAGGCGGCGCGGTGACAACGGCGCCTGCGGCGGGCCGCCGTCCGGCGCCGCGGCCTCCTGCACGGGGACGCCCCGCGGAGTGCCCTGCGCAACGGCAGCCGACGGGGCATCCTGCGGGATGCGCTGGGTCGGGTACGGCGCCCGGGGGTCGGCCGGGTCAGCCCCGGACGTGCCGGGGACGGCGGTCGGCGCTGACCGGGCCGCCCCGGAGCCCGCCGCTCCTGACCCAGGCACGGGGTGGCCCGTCGATCCGTACTCCGCCGGTCCGCTCAGCGCCGCAGCCGCCCCCGCAGGGGTGGCGCCCGGGGTCGTCGACGGGGCGGCGGCGCCCGGCGCGGGCGCCGGGATCGGTGTTGCCGCTGCCGGGGCCTCCGGCCGGCCGGGCAGTTCCACGGTGACCTCGACCGCGGCCGGAGCCGCGGCAGCCACGGGCCCGGGATGAAGTCCCCTGCCGGTTACGGGGTTTCCATCACCCCTGGTGTCGAGGGTCGCCCCGCCGGTACCGCCCATCCCACTCCCCTTGCCGCTGCTTCTGGGGGAGTATTTCTCGCATTGCACGACAAGCACGTTCAAGCACGGTTCAGGTGCGCGCCGTGGGACGGGTGGGGCGCAATTCGGTTGCCCGGGGCGCCCGTCGGGCTGCCGATCAGGGGTTTTCCCGTGACGGGCCGCCCCCTGCGGCAGCGGCACCCATCACCGGAAACCACCCGATCCAGTGAGGGCGCGCCGGGGGCGTCGGGGAGTCAGCCGCCCTGCTCCGTCCTGGCGGCCAGCCGCTGGAGCACGTCGTCGTAGATGCGGGCCAGACCCTTGGGCGCGAAGGTCCGCTCGAAGAAGCCGCCGATGCCGCCGGCGCCGTTCCAGACCGTGGTCACCGTGACCCGGGCGGTCTTCTCCCGAGCACCGGGGGTCACCCGCCAGGTGGTCACCATCGAGGAGTTGCGGTCGGTCTCCACCAACTCGCCGTCGGCGGGCTCGGTGACGTCGAGCAGGCAGTCCCGGACGCGCTTGCTGGTCGCCTGGAGCTTCCAGTGCACGAGCGTGCCCTCGCCGTCGCCGCCCTCCCTGACCTCGTACTCGCTGAAGGGGGCGGGGAGCAGTTCGGCCCGGGTTTCGCTGTAGTCGGCGAGCGCGTCGAACACCTCGTCGGGTCCGGCCGCGATCTCCCGCTGGGTGGTCGCTTCGACCTGCGCCATGACTCCTCCTGTGACTGGACGGCCTGTGATCGGGGTGGCCAGCCAATCACCCCCGGGTCGGCTCCCCAAATCGAGCTTGACACTTTCCATGCGAACGCGTGTTCTATTCTGAGACCGCAGAGAGCGACAGTGGAGCAAGAGGGACGCGACACCACCACCGAGGAGGCCGCGCATGCGCTGGGACGAGCTCAAGGACACCGACGAGCACAGCCGGGCCGGGGCGCCCACCCTCTTCGGCGCTGCCGCCGTCACGCGCCGCACCTTCGACACTCCCGAGTTCCGGGGGATGACCTTCCACGAGATTCAGGCCCGCACCCTGGTGAACAGAGTGCCCGGCGCCTCGCGCATGCCGTTCGAATGGACGGTGAACCCCTACCGCGGCTGCTCGCACGCCTGCGTCTACTGCTTCGCCCGCCGGACCCACAGCTACCTGGATCTCGACCCCGGCGAGGGCTTCGACACCCAGATCGTGGTCAAGGTGAACGCGCCCGAACTGCTGCGCAAGGAACTCAGCAGCCCCCGCTGGCAGGGCCAGCACATCGCCATGGGCACGAACGTCGACTGCTACCAGCGGGCCGAGGGGCGGTACCGGTTGATGCCGGGCATCCTCACGGCCCTGCGCGACCACGCCAACCCCTTCTCGCTGCTCACCAAGGGCACCCTCGTCCTGCGCGACCTCGACCTGCTGCGCTCGGCCGCGGCCGTCACGGACGTCGGCGTCTCGGTGTCGGTCGGATTCACCGACGAGGAGCTGTGGCGCACCGTCGAGCCGGGCACTCCGGCGCCGCAGCGGCGGCTGGATGTCGTACGGCGGCTCACGGAGCACGGCATCCCGTGCGGGGTGCTGATGGCACCGGTGATCCCCTTCCTCGGCGACTCCCCCGCACAACTGCGGGCCACGGTGCGGGCTCTGGCCGCCGCCGGGGCGACCTCCGTCACACCACTCGCGCTGCACCTGCGGCCCGGAGCGCGCGAGTGGTTCTTCCGCTGGCTGCACCAGCACCACCCGCGGCTGGTGCGGCACTACGAGGCGCTCTACGCGGACGGGGCGTACGCGCCCAAGTGGTATCAGCGCCGCATCACCCGGCAGGTGCACGAACTGGCCGCCGAGTACGGTGTGGGCCCCACAGGCCCCGGCACCGCCCGGCGGACGGCGCCGCCCGCTCCGGCAGACGGCGACGAGGACGGCGCAGGTGACGGCGACGGGAGCGGGACCGCCCCCGAGGAGCCGGCGGCGGAAAACCGCTGCACACAGCTCACCCTGCTCTGAGAGCATGCCAGGATGTCATCGCTCACCCACATCACCACCCCCGAGGGCCTTCCGCCCGGGAACGGGTACAGCCATGTCGTCCTCGGAGAGGGCAGGTTCATCGCTGTCTCCGGCCAGGTTGCGCTCGACGCGGACGGTGAGGTCGTCGGCGCGGACGATCCCGAGGCCCAGGCGGAGCAGGTGTTCGGCAATCTGCGGCGCTGTCTGGAGGCGGCCGGAGCCGACTTCGGCGACGTCGTGAAGTTCACCTTCTTCGTGACCGACCTGGCCGTCATGCCCGCACTGCGCACCGTGCGCGACCGGTACCTCGACCCCGGGCGGCTCCCCGCGTGCAGCGCCGTGCAGGTCGCCGGGCTCGTCCGGCCGGAACTGCTCATCGAGATCGAGGCGCTCGCCGTGTCCCCGTCCTGAGTGGTGGCGGTACTGCCCGAACCACCGGCGCACGGTACTCGCGAGACAGGGCTCCGCCTGTTCGCATCCGGCCCAGCTCGCACCGGGGCCGGAGGGGGCTTCCGTGGGGGTGTGTCGTCGTCATGCGCCCACTCCGGCGAGGCAACCGGACATCTCCTGTCGGGTGTTCGACGGCGGGCAGGGTGAGACGGCCGGGAAAAGGCGGTGCGGCCCCGGGGTCCGTGGGAGCACCCTCGGCACATGCATGTGCGGGAGATGACCGAGGACGACATCGAAGCCGTGGCCGAAGTGCGGGTGCGCGGTTGGCGGAGCGCGTACCGGGGGCTGGTGCCGCAGCCGTATCTGGACGCGATGTCACCGGCAGCGGAGGCGGCGCGGCGGCGACGCTTCTTCGCGGCCGGCCGGGGAGTGGTGCGGAACCTGGTGGCCGCGGACGGGGCCGGTGGCGGACAGCTCACGGGCTGGGCCGCGGCCGGGCCCCGGCGCACCCGGGGCGACACCCCGCGCCCCGGGCCGCCCGGCGGTGACGAGGAGCTCTACGCGCTGTACGTCCACCCGGACCGCATCGGCACCGGGGTGGGCCGACTGCTCCTGGCGGCGGTGCTGGAGGACGCCGCCGCGCGGGGCTGCCCGCGGATGTTCCTGTGGGTGCTGGAGGGCAACGCCCGTGCGCGCCGCTTCTACGAGCGGGCCGGCTTCGCCGCGGACGGGCTCACCGCGGCGTTCGAGGTGGGGGGTGCGGAGGTCCCCGAGGTGCGCTACCTCACCGTCCTCGGCGGGGGCCGGAAGCCGGAAGCGGGGCCCGGACGAGACCACGGGTAGGCGTGCCGTCCGCGACAGCCCGAGGCCGCCGAGGGCACCGAGGCCGCCGTCCCCGGAGCGGGGCCCCGGCCCCGCTCCGCGGCGGCTCAGCCGGGGATCCGTGCCAGGGCCGCCTTGGCGGAGGGGGACAGCCGGTGGTGCCGGGCCGCCGCGTCGAGGACGGGGATGGCGCGCTTGTCGCCCAGGGCGCCGAGGCCGACGACGCACGCCTCGGCGATCGGCCAGTAGTGCAGGGGTCCGATCAGGAGGCGCTGGAGCACGTTGATCAGGGTGGGCACCGACTCCGGGGCGCGCAGCGCCGTCAGCAGCCGGACCGGGTAGAGCGCGTAGGCGGTGCGCAGTTCGTTGGTGGCCAGGGCCGCCGCGGCCTTGGCCGTACGGGGGTCGCGCAGCCGCTCCAGGGCCTGGGCGGCGCTGGCGCAGCACACCGGGTCCCGGTAGTTGAGCATGAAGACGAGGGTCTCGAAGGCCCTCCGGTCCCCCGCGCTGCCCAGTGCGAAGGCCGCGATCTCGCGGGCCCACAGAGGCCGTTCGCTCTGCACGAGTACGGCGGCGAGCTGGTCGCGCGCCTCCGTGCTGCGCTGCCTGGCCAGCGTGACCAGGCGTGCGTACTCGACGGGCTCGGCCTCGGGCCGCACACGGTCGATCAGCGTTCGGAACGCGTCGGCCACTCCGGCTCCCCCTTCACGTGCTGAGTTACCCAGCGGTGGAAGTGTTCCTACCCCTGGCTTTATGGTTACCCACGAGTTAAGGTGCTCATCAGAGCGGTACCCCCGCTCAGGCGGTTTGGTGACGCAGCCGCCGAGAGTGACGTCGGTTCGGCAGCGGACCCGGCACGCGCAGGAGCGCGTCGGAGCCGTACGGGCCGCCTCGTGACCGGGCCCCGGGACAGGGCCGCGCAGCGGGGCGTGACCGGTAACTCCCCTGCCCTGCGCGTACGTACGCCCGCGCGCCCGGTAGTGCACGAAACCCTCACCCTCATCACCCGTGCCCCTGTAGGGGCCAGTGTCACACCCTCTGGAGTCCCCTGATGGACCGTCCTCCCCTGCGCACGATCGCCGTCGTCGGCCTCGGCACGATGGGTACCGGCATCGCCGATATTCTCGCCCGCGCCGGGCGTGAGGTCATCGGCATCGACACGAACGAAGCAGCCGCTCGGCACGCCGTCGCCGCACTGGAGTCCTCCACGGCGCGCTCGGTGGAGCGCGAGCGGATGACGCAGAGCGAGCGCCGGGACGTGCTGGCGCGGTTCCGCACCTTCACCGGCCTCGCAGCGGCTGCCGAGGCGGACCTGGTCATCGAGGTGGTGCCGGAGGACTACGACACCAAGTGCCAGGTGTTCGCCGAACTGGACACCGTCGTCAAGCCGGACACCGTCCTGGCCACCGGCACCAACGCGCTGTCCGTGACGCGGCTGGCGGCCGACTCCGACCGGCCCGAGCGCGTGCTGGGGCTGCACTTCTTCAACCCGGCGCCCGCCATGAAGCTCGTGGAGATCGTCTCCTCGGTGCTCACCTCACCGCAGGCGATCGCCGCGGTCACCGAGCTGGCCCGGGATCTGGGCAAGGATCCCATCGCGGTCGGTGACCGTCCCGGGTTCGTCGCCGACGGGCTGCTGTTCGGCTATCTGAACCAGGCCGCCGCGATGTACGAGTCCCGCTACGCCACCCGCGAGGACATCGACTCCGCCATGCAGCTGGGGTGCGGTCTGCCGATGGGCCCGCTGGCCCTCCTCGATCTGATCGGGATCGACACCGCACGCACCGTGCTGGCGGCGATGTACGAGCAGTCGCGCGACCGGCTGCACGCTCCCGCGCCGATCCTGCGGCAGTTGAGCGAGGCGGGGCTGACCGGCCGCAAGGCGGGCCGCGGCTTCTACACCTACGCGGCGCCCGGCAGCTCGGAAGTGCTGCCCGACGCGCTGACCCCCGACGCGGCGGCCGAACGCGCGCCGGGCCGTCCCGTCGCGACGGTGGGTGTCGTGGGTTCGGGAACGATGGCCGGGGGTATCGCGGAGGTCTTCGCCAAGGCCGGCTACCCGACGGTGCTGGCGGCGCGCAGCGAGCAGAAGGCGGCGACCGCCAAGGAGCGCGTCGCCCGGTCGCTGGAGCGCTCGGTCCACAAGGGCCGGATGACGGCCGAGGACCGGGACACCGCATTGGCGCTGATCACCCCGGCCGGTTCGCTGGATGCGCTGGGCGAGGCCGACCTGGTGGTCGAGGCCGTGGCCGAGGACCTGGAGGTCAAGCGGCGGTTGTTCGAGCGGCTGGACGCGGTCTGCAAGCAGGGGGCGGTGCTGGCCACCACCACCTCCTCGCTGCCCGTGGTGGCCTGCGCCCGCGCCACGGCCCGGCCGCAGGACGTGATCGGGATGCACTTCTTCAACCCGGCGCCCGCCATGAAGCTGGTCGAGGTGGTCAGCACGGTGCTGACCGACCCGCAGGCCCACACAACCGTCCGCGAGGTGTGCCGGAAGGTCCGCAAGCACCCGGTGGACTGCGGCGACCGCGCGGGCTTCATCGTCAACGCGCTGCTCTTCCCCTACCTGAACAACGCCGTGAAGATGGTCCAGGAGCACTACGCCTCGCTGGACGACATCGACGCGGCGATGAAGCTCGGCGGGGGCTACCCGATGGGGCCCTTCGAACTGCTGGACGTGGTGGGTCTGGACGTCTCGCTCGCGATCGAGCGGGTGCTGCACGAGGAGTTCCGCGACCCCGGGCTGGCGCCCGCACCGCTGCTGGAGCACCTGGTCGCCGCGGGCTGTCTGGGCAGGAAGACGGGGCGCGGCTTCCGCGAGTACGCACGCCGGTGACCGGCGGCATCGCCGGGTGGGGCGGACTGTTGGAGCCGGCGGCCGGCGGCCTGCCCCACGGCCCGCCCCCCGACCCCGTCACGGCGTGTAGCGTTCACCACATGCCAGAGCCCGAGAAGAACTCCCGTACGACCGGCCAGCGTGCGAGCGGCGCCGCCACCCAGCGGTTGAGGGTGCGCCGTGAGTTGGCCGCCGCTGCCACGGAGCTCTTCGCCACGAAGGGTTACGAGGCCACCACGGTGGATGAGATCGCGGCCGCCGCGGGGGTGGCCCGGCGCACGTTCTTCCGGCACTTCCGCTCCAAGGAAGAGGCGATCTTCCCCGACCACGACGACACCCTCGTGCGCGCGCAGGCCGTGCTGGAGGCCGCGCCCGCGCACGAGCACCCGCTGGACACCGTGTGCCGGGGCATCAAGGAAGTCATGAAGATGTACGCCGCCTCCCCCAAGGGCAGCGTCGAGCGGTACAAGCTCACCCGCGAGGTGCCCGCGCTGCGGGAGCGGGAGATCGCCTCGGTGGCCCGCTACGAGCGGCTGTTCACCCGCTATCTGCTGGGCCACTTCGACGAGGAGGCGCACCGCGACGGCGTCAGCGGCTACGACGAGCCGCTGCTCGCGGAGGTGGCGGCCTCGGCCGTGGTCACCGCGCACAACCATGTGCTGCGGCGGTGGCTGCGCTCGGGCGCCGAGGGGGACGTGATGACGCAGCTCGACCACGCCTTCGCGATCGTACGGCGCACGTTCGGCACCGGCTTCGGCGCGCACCGCCCGTCCGGCGAGCAGCCGGCGGCATCCGTGACGCGCAGGGACGAGGTGCTGGTGACCGTCGCGCGCACCGACGCGCCCCTGGGCGAGATCATGTCCACCATCGAACGCGCACTCTCCCGGGACTGACCGGCCGCCCGCCCCCGCGGGCCCGGCCAGGACCGGCTCCGGTCAGGGGGGCTCCGGTCAGGGGCGGCTCCGGCTCGGCGCCGCCTCCGGAGAGGGGTTCCGCACGGCCTCCCCGTCCCCGGTCACCCCGGTCCCGGCCCCGGCCCGCGGGCGAGGGAGTCGGGTGAATTGCACCCGTGCCCCGCCGCGCGTACCCGCCGCCGGGCCGCCGGGTGGAAACCATGGCGCGAAGGCGACGTGGAGGTGCGGCAGTGTCGGTGGCGCCAGGTGGGGAGAAGAGCCCCAGGCAGTGGTTGCGGACCAAATCCGTCGAAGAGTCGATCATCGACACGGACGACCCCGAGCAGGGGCTGCCCCGCTCGCTGTCGGCGCGCGACCTGACGGTCTTCGGCGTCGGTGTGATCATCGGCACCGGCATCTTCGTGCTGACGGGCCAGGTCGCCAGGACGACATCCGGTCCGGCGGTGGCCCTCTCCTTCGCCGCCGCGGGAGTGGTGTGCACCCTCGCCGCGCTGTGCTATGCGGAGTTCGCCTCCACGGTTCCGGTGGCCGGCTCGGCCTACACCTTCGCGTACGCCTCGCTGGGTGAACTGCCCGCCTGGATCATCGGCTGGGACCTGGTGCTGGAACTGGCGCTGGGCTGCGCGGTGGTGGCGGTCGGCTGGTCCGGGTACGTGCGGTCGCTGCTGGACAGCATCGGCTGGCAGCTTCCCGGCTGGCTCTCGGGCACCAGCGACACCAACGGCTTCGGCTTCGACCTGCTGGCCTGCGCCCTGGTACTGCTGCTGACGGGCATCCTGGTGGTCGGCATGAAGCTGTCGGCCCGGGTCACCTCCACCGTCGTGGCGATCAAGGTGGGGGTGGTGCTGCTGGTGATCGTCGCCGGGGCGTTCTTCGTCACGGCCGAGAACTACGATCCCTTCATCCCGCCCGCGCAGGGAACCGCGGACTCCACCTCCGGGTTCGCGACGCCGCTGATCCAGGTGATGTCCGGCTACGCGCCCACCACGTTCGGCGTGATGGGGATCTTCACCGGTGCCGCCGTCGTCTTCTTCGCCTTCATCGGGTTCGACGTGGTGGCCACGGCGGCCGAGGAGACCCGCAATCCGCAGCGCGACATGCCGCGCGGCATCCTGGGTTCGCTGATCGTCTGCACGGTGCTGTACATCGCGGTCTCGATCGTGGTCACCGGGATGCGCAAGTACACCGAGCTGACCGTGGACGCGCCGCTGGCCGACGCGTTCAAGGCCGTCGGCGAGCCGTTCTGGGCGGGGCTGATCAGTTTCGGTGCGGCGGTGGGGCTGACGACGGTGTGCATGATCCTGCTGCTGGGCCAGTCCCGGGTGTTCTTCGCGATGAGCCGGGACCGGCTGCTGCCGCCGCTGTTCGCCCGGGTGCATCCGCGGTTCGGCACCCCTTACCGGTCGACGGTGCTGCTGGGGGTGCTCGTCGCCGTCGTGGCGGGTTTCGTCAGCCTCACGGAGCTGGCCGAGCTGGTGAACATCGGGACGCTCTTCGCGTTCGTGGTCGTGGCGATCGGGGTGATCATCCTGCGGCGCACCAGGCCGGATCTGCCGCGTGCCTTCCGCACACCGCTGGTGCCCGCGCTGCCGATCGCCTCGGTGCTGACCTCGCTGTGGCTGATGCTGAACCTGCCGTCGGAGACCTGGGCCCGGTTCGCGGTGTGGATGGCACTGGGGGCCGTGCTCTACGCGGGGTACGGGCGGCGCCGCAGCCGGGTGCGGCAGGGGGACGAGCCGTCGGCGCACCAGGTGCCCTGACCTGCGGGGCAGGGCGATTTGATCGATCATCGCTCAGATGAGAGCGATCCACGCCATGTGAGAATTCACGGCACGCGGTGTCTTGTGTGCTGGCACTGGGTGTCATACGTTGGCAGCAGTCCGGGCGCTGTCCCCGCGGCCCACACCGTGTGCCCCGGACCGCTCGGCGTCACGAGCGACCGCGCGCACCCTCGCGCACCAGCAACAGCCGAACCGACGGCGCTGCCTCACCACCGACGTCCCCCGACAGGGCTCCTCCGGCCGCGGCCGGAGGCGTCCCCACGCCACGCTCCACGCTTCGCCGGAGGCATACCGTGAACCAGATCCTCGACGCGATCCTCGCGTCCGACACCTCGCCGGACGACTTCGCCGCCCTGCCGCTGCCCGAGTCCTACCGGGCCGTGACCGTCCACAAGGACGAGGCCGGGATGTTCGAAGGGCTGGAGGCGCGGGACAAGGACCCGCGCAAGTCGCTGCACCTGGACGAGGTGCCCGTGCCCGAACTGGGCCCCGGCGAGGCCCTGGTGGCCGTGATGGCCTCCTCGGTCAACTACAACTCCGTCTGGACCTCGATCTTCGAGCCGCTGTCCACCTTCGGGTTCCTGGAGCGCTACGGCCGCGTCTCGCCGCTGGCGAAGCGGCACGACCTGCCGTACCACATCATCGGCTCCGACCTGGCGGGCGTCGTGCTGCGCACCGGCGTGGGGGTCAACTCCTGGAAGCCGGGCGACGAGGTGGTCGCGCACTGCCTCTCCGTCGAGCTGGAGTCGGCCGACGGGCACAACGACACGATGCTCGACCCGCAGCAGCGGATCTGGGGCTTCGAGACCAACTTCGGCGGACTCGCCGAGATCGCGCTGGTCAAGTCCAACCAGCTGATGCCCAAGCCGGCCCACCTGAGCTGGGAGGAGGCAGCGGCCCCCGGACTGGTCAACTCCACCGCCTACCGGCAGCTCGTCTCCCGCAACGGCGCCGGGATGAAGCAGGGCGACAACGTCCTCATCTGGGGGGCCAGCGGCGGACTGGGCTCGTACGCCACCCAGTTCGCGCTGGCCGGCGGCGCGAACCCGATCTGCGTGGTCTCCAGCGAGGACAAGGCCGAGATCTGCCGCCGGATGGGCGCCGAGGCCATCATCGACCGCAAGGCGGAGGGCTACCGGTTCTGGAAGGACGAGCACAACCAGGACCCCAAGGAGTGGAAGCGCTTCGGCAAGCGCATCCGCGAACTGACCGGCGGCGAGGACGTGGACATCGTCTTCGAGCACCCGGGGCGGGAGACCTTCGGCGCGAGTGTCTACGTCACCCGCAAGGGCGGCACCATCGTCACCTGCGCCTCCACCTCCGGCTACGAGCACAGCTACGACAACCGGTACCTGTGGATGTCGCTGAAGCGGATCATCGGCTCGCACTTCGCCAACTACCGCGAGGCGTGGGAGGCCAACCGGCTGATAGCCAAGGGCAAGATCCACCCCACGCTCTCGAAGAGTTACCCGCTGGAGGAGACCGGCCAGGCGGCCTACGACGTGCACCGCAACCTCCACCAGGGCAAGGTCGGCGTCCTCGCGCTGGCGCCCGAGGAGGGGCTGGGCGTGCGCGACCACGAGAAGCGGGCCCGGCACCTGGACGCCATCAACACCTTCCGCGACGCCGAAGGCGGGCGGACCGACGGGCACAGCCGGAACGCGTGAGGCCCCCGCGATGACTGATGAACGGGAGCCCAGGAAGCGCGACCGGCCCTGGCTGATGCGGACCTACGCCGGGCACTCCACGGCCGAGGCGTCCAACGAGCTGTACCGGCGCAACCTCGCCAAGGGCCAGACCGGGCTGTCCGTCGCCTTCGACCTGCCCACCCAGACCGGATACGACCCCGACCACGTGCTCGCCCGCGGCGAGGTCGGCCGGGTCGGGGTCCCGGTCTCCCATCTGGGCGACATGCGCAGGCTCTTCGACGGCATCCCGCTGGAGAAGACCAACACCTCCATGACCATCAACGCCACCGCCATGTGGCTGCTGGCGCTCTACCAGGTGGTCGCGGAGGAGCAGGGCGCCGACGTGTCGCAGCTCCAGGGCACCACGCAGAACGACATCGTCAAGGAGTACCTCTCCCGCGGGACGCACGTCTTCCCGCCGGTGCCCTCGCTGCGGCTGACCACCGACATGATCGCCTACACGGTCGCCCGGCTGCCCAAGTGGAACCCGGTCAACATCTGCAGCTACCACCTGCAGGAGGCCGGAGCCACGCCGGTGCAGGAGATCTCCTACGCGATGGCGACGGCGATCGCGGTGCTGGACGCCGTGCGGGACAGCGGGCAGGTGCCGGCCGAGGAGTTCGGGCGGGTCGTGGCGCGGATCTCGTTCTTCGTGAACGCGGGCGTCCGGTTCGTCGAGGAGATGTGCAAGATGCGGGCCTTCACCCGCATCTGGGACCGCGTCACCAGCGAGCGCTACGGCATCACCGACCCCAAGCAGCGCCGCTTCCGGTACGGGGTGCAGGTCAACTCACTGGGGCTGACCGAGGCGCAGCCGGAGAACAACGTCCAGCGCATCGTGCTGGAGATGCTGGCCGTGACCCTCTCCAAGGACGCCAGGGCCCGTGCCGTGCAGCTGCCCGCCTGGAACGAGGCGCTGGGCCTGCCCCGCCCCTGGGACCAGCAGTGGTCGCTGCGGGTCCAGCAGGTGCTGGCGCACGAGAGCGATCTGCTGGAGTACGACGACATCTTCGCCGGGTCGCACGTGATCGAGGCGGAGGTGGACAGCCTGGTCGAGCAGTCGCTGGCCGAGATGGCCCGGATCGAGGAGATGGGCGGGGCGATGGCCGCCGTCGAGTCCGGCTACCTCAAGTCGCAGCTCGTCGCCTCGCACGCGGAGCGCCGCGCCCGGATCGAGTCGGGCGAGGAGAAGATCGTCGGCGTCAACTGCTACGAGGCCACGGAGCCGAGCCCGCTCACCGCGGACCTGGACACCGCGATCCTGACGGTGGACCCGGCCGGCGAGGCGGCGACCGTGGAGGCGGTCAAGCGCTGGCGGGAGACCCGGGACGAGCCGTTCTGGCGCGAGGGGACCCGGGAGCCGGGCCTCCACCCCAGTGCGGAGCAGGCCCTCGCCGCCCTGCGGGAGGCCGCCGCCGGGGACACCAACCTGATGGAGGCCACCCTGGAGTGCGCCCGCGCCGGGGTCACCACCGGGGAGTGGGCGGGCGCGCTGCGCGAGGTGTTCGGCGAGTTCCGGGCGCCGACCGGGGTGAGTTCGGCTCCGGTGGCGGTGAGCGCCGAGGAGGGTTCGGAGCTGGCCGCGGTGCGGCGGAAGGCGGCGGACACCGCGGCGGAGCTGGGGGTCGGCAAGCTGCGGCTGCTGGTGGGCAAGCCCGGTCTGGACGGCCACAGCAACGGCGCCGAGCAGATCGCCGTACGGGCCCGGGACGCGGGCTTCGAAGTGGTCTACCAAGGCATCAGGCTCACGCCGGAGGAGATCGTCGCGGCGGCCCTCGCCGAGGACGTGCACTGCGTGGGCCTGTCCATCCTCTCCGGCTCGCACGCCGAACTGGTGCCGGACGTGCTGGAGCGGATGCGGAAGGCGGGCGCGGCCGACGTCCCCGTGGTCGTGGGCGGGATCATCCCGTCGGCGGACGCGCGGGCGCTGCGCGAGGCGGGGGTCGCCGCCGTCTTCACCCCGAAGGACTTCGGGATCACCGGGATCATCGGCCGTATCGTCGACGAGATCCGCAGTCAGCACGAGCTCCGAACGCGCGACGAGCGCAGTGAGCGCGATCAGCGAGAACCACTGGAGGTCACCCCGTGAACAGCGACAACCGGCAGCGAGCGCTCCGCCCGCGCCGTTCCTGCCTGGCGGTGCCGGGCAGCAACCCGCGGTTCCTGGAGAAGGCCCAGGGCCTCCCCGCCGACCAGGTCTTCCTGGACCTGGAGGACGCCTGCGCCCCGCTGGCCAAGCCGGAGGCGCGGCACACCATCGTGAAGTTCCTCAACGAGGGTGACTGGAGCGGCAAGACCCGCGTCGTGCGGGTCAACGACTGGACCACGGAGTGGACCTACCGCGACGTGGTGACCGTCGTGGAGGGCGCCGGCGCCAACCTGGACTGCGTGATGCTGCCCAAGGTGCAGGACGCGGCACAGGTGCAGGCGCTGGACATGCTGCTGACGCAGATCGAGAAGACGGTCGGCCTGGAGGTCGGCGGGATCGGCATCGAGGCGCAGATCGAGAACGCCAAGGGCCTGGTGAACGTCGACGAGATCGCCGCGGCCTCGCCGCGGATGGAGACCATCGTCTTCGGGCCGGCCGACTTCATGGCGTCCATCAACATGAAGTCGCTGGTCGTGGGCGAGCAGCCGCCCGGCTACCCGGCCGACGCCTACCACTACATCCTGATGCGGATCCTGATGGCGGCCCGCACCCACGACCTCCAGGCGATCGACGGGCCCTATCTGCAGATCCGCGACGTGGACGGCTACCGGGAGGTGGCCCGGCGGGCCGCGGCGCTGGGCTTCGACGGCAAGTGGGTGCTGCACCCGGGCCAGGTCGAGGCGTCCAACGAGATCTTCTCGCCCTCCCAGGAGGACTACGACCACGCGGAGATGATCCTGGACGCGTACGAGTACTGCACCTCCGAGGCCGGTGGCAAGAAGGGCTCGGCGATGCTCGGCGACGAGATGATCGACGAGGCCAGCCGCAAGATGGCGCTGGTCGTCTCCGGCAAGGGCCGCGCGGCGGGCATGCGGCGCACCACTTCCTTCACCCCTCCGGAGGGCTGAGTCATGCAGTTCGGACGCACCTACGAGGAATTCACGGTCGGCGACGTCTACAAGCACTGGCCGGGCAAGACGGTCACCGAGTACGACGACCACATGTTCTGTCTGCTGACCATGAACCACCACCCGCTGCACCTGGACAGCCACTACGCCGAGTCGACCACCGACTTCGGCCGGAACGTGGTGGTGGGCAACTACATCTACTCGCTGCTGCTGGGCATGTCGGTACCGGACGTGTCGGGGAAGGCCATCGCCAACCTGGAGATCGAATCGCTCAGGCACGTGGCTCCGACCTTCCACGGAGACACCGTCTACGGCGAGACGACGGTGCTGGACAAGACGCCGTCGAAGTCGAAGAGCGACCGCGGGATCGTGCACGTCGAGACCAAGGGCTACAAGCAGGACGGCACCCTGGTCTGCGTCTTCCGGCGCAAGGTGATGGTGCCAACCGAGACGTACGTCAAGGAGCGCGGCGGAGAGCAGCCGGGCCGCCCCGAGCTGCGGGAACCGGCACCGAAGGGCGGTAGGTGACATGGGTCGGCTGGCGCAGACCGAGGGTCTGACGGAGATACAGCGGGAGATCCTCTCGACGGTGCGCAGTTT
The DNA here is from genome assembly GCF_042869575.1 of Streptomyces sp. NPDC006925. Classification (NCBI taxonomy): domain Bacteria; kingdom Bacillati; phylum Actinomycetota; class Actinomycetes; order Kitasatosporales; family Streptomycetaceae; genus Streptomyces; species Streptomyces sp. NPDC006925. The sequence goes on along the minus strand of NZ_JBIAGB010000016.1, from coordinate 145,424 downwards.
CGTCGACAAGGAGATCCTGCCCGTCGCCACGGAGCTGGAGCACAAGGACGAGTACCCCACCGAGATCGTCGAGGGGCTCAAGGAGCTGGGGATCTTCGGGCTGATGATCCCCGAGGAGTACGGCGGGCTGGGCGAGTCGCTGCTCACCTACGCGCTGTGCGTCGAGGAGATCGCCCGCGGCTGGATGAGTGTGTCGGGCATCATCAACACGCACTTCATCGTGGCCTACATGCTCAAGCAGCACGGCACCCAGGAGCAGAAGGACCACTTCCTGCCGAGGATGGCCACCGGTGAGATCCGCGGGGCCTTCTCGATGTCGGAGCCGGGGCTGGGCTCGGACGTCTCGGCCATCACCTCGAAGGGGTCGCCCGCAGCGGACGGTTCCGGCGACTTCCTGCTGAACGGCCAGAAGATGTGGCTGACCAACGGGGGCTCCGCCACCCTGGTGGCGGTGTTGTGCCGGACGGACGAGGGCCATCCGGAGGGAACCGCTCCGCACAAGTCGATGACGACGTTCCTGGTGGAGAAGGAGCCCGGTTTCGGCCAGGTCAAGCCCGGGCTCACCATCCCCGGCAAGATCGACAAAATGGGCTACAAGGGCGTCGACACCACCGAGCTGGTCATGGACGACCTGCGCGTTCCGGCCGACCGCGTGCTCGGCGGCACCACCGGGCGCGGCTTCTACCAGATGATGGACGGGGTGGAAGTCGGCCGGGTGAATGTCGCGGCGCGTGGCTGCGGTGTCGCACAGCGTGCTTTCGAGCTCGGTATCGACTACGCACAGCAGCGCCACACGTTTGGGAAGCCCATCGCCGGGCATCAGGCCATTCAGTTCAAACTGGCCGACATGGCCACGAAGGTCGAGGCGGCGCACGCCCTGATGGTGGGTGCCGCGCGCAAGAAGGACTCCGGCCAACGCAACGACCTGGAAGCGGGAATGGCGAAATATCTCGCCTCCGAGTACTGCAAGGAGGTCGTGGAGGACGCCTTCCGCATCCACGGCGGGTACGGTTTCAGCAAGGAATACGAGATCGAGCGACTCTACCGGGAGGCGCCGATGCTCCTGATCGGCGAAGGAACCGCGGAGATCCAGAAAATGATCGTGGGTCGACGGCTCCTGGAGGAGTATCGCAGCCAGGGCTGAATGTCCTTTTCGGGGTGTTTTCTTGACTTTCAAGATCACACCCCGAACCGGGACATCGGCCACGGACTGGCTGGCTGGCTTGCCCAGTTGCCATCAGAAACCGATAGCATCCCGGGAAAGCCGCCGTCCCCCTGTCACCTACGCGGCTCCCTCCGCTACGAAGGTCATTCATGCCCCACAGCCCATCCACCACACCCAGCGGCTCTCCCTCGTCCGGGTCGGCCGGATCCGGTGCCTCCGGCGGACCCCGGGTCCGCCTCGCGCGCGGCGCCTCGCCGTGGCTCGCGCCGACCGTCGCGACGGCGGCCCTCAGCCTGGTACGCGCCCGCCGGTCCAAGCGCGCCGCGCTGGTCGCCGTACCCGCGACGGCGCTCGCCGCCGGGATGCTGTGGTTCTTCCGGGACCCGGAGCGGGAGATCGGCCAGGGCCGGGTGATCTCCCCGGCCGACGGCGTGGTGCAGAGCATCATGCCGTGGCAGGACGGCCGTACCCGCGTCGCCATCTTCATGAGCCCGCTGAACGTCCACGTCAACCGCGCGCCGCTCGCGGGCACGGTGACGTCCGTCGAGCACATCCCCGGCGGCTTCGTTCCGGCGTTCAACAAGGAGAGCGAGAACAACGAGCGCGTCGTCTGGCACTTCGAGACCGAGCTGGGCGACATCGAGATGGTCCAGATCGCCGGTGCCGTGGCCCGGCGGATCGTTCCGTACGTGCCCAGTGGTGCCAAGGTGGAGCAGGGTGAGCGCCTCGGGCTGATCAGGTTCGGCTCCCGCGTGGACGTCTATCTTCCCAAGGGTGTCGAGACGGCCGTGGAGGTCGGTCAGACCACGACAGCGGGGGTGACTCGCCTTGACCGTGATTGATCCCGACGCCCAGGCAGCCTGGGCCCCCGGAGCCGAGCGCTCCGCGGACCGCGACGGCTACTCGCACTACGCCGAGTACTCCGAATACGCTGAGTACGCCGACGACGACTACGCGGACGACGCCGACGACGAGATGCCGCTCTCGACCCGGCTGTCCATCGCGGACACCCTCACGCTGGGCAACGCGACCTGCGGCTTCATGGCGGTGTACTTCACCACCACCGGTGTCCTCATCCCGCATCTGACGGGCAGCGAGGACGGCGGCATGGCCCGGCACAGCGCCGCCACCGCCGTGGTGCTGATGCTGATGGCCGCCGTCTTCGACCTGTTCGACGGTCTGGTCGCGCGCAAGCTGCGCAGCTCGGCCATGGGTGCCGAGCTGGACAACCTCTCCGACCTGATCAGCTTCGGACTGGCACCGGCCTACTTCGTCGCCGTCTGGGGCATGGTGGCCAACGACGCGCACCAGCGGATCTCCGTGGTCGCCGCGATCGTGGTCCTGCTGGCGGTGGTGCTGCGGCTTGCGCGGTTCTCCTGCGTGCCCATGCGGAACGGGATGTTCCAGGGCATGCCGGGGCCGTTCGGCGCCCTCACCGTCATCTCCGTTGTGCTGCTGGAGCTGCCCTTCGTACCGACGGCGCTCGGCATCCTGGGGGTCGCCTGGCTGATGGTCAGCCGCGTCGAGTACCCCAAGCCGCAGGGCCGGCTCGCGGTGGCCATGCTGTGCTGGATCGTGCTGAGCATGGGGCTGCTGGCCTCCTGGGCCTTCGACGCGCCCGGAGGCGAGCTGCTCCTGCAGACCGGCTGCGCCCTCCAGGTCGTCCTCGGCGCGGTGATTCCGCTGTTCGCGACCGCACGCCGGGTCAACGCCTTCCGCGACAACCGCCGCGAGGCGCGGGCCGCCGCGCAGGGCTGACCGGCTGCCGCCCGGGGCTGACAGGGCCCCTTCCCGAGGGACGACGCCCGTGAGGGGCCCGCCACGGACGTGGCGGGCCCCTCACGCGTGTGCCGGGGCCCGGAGACCGGCCCGGCGCTCCCGGGCTCCCCGGATCCGCAGGCATGCCTGAGGCCGGATCCGCAGGCATGCGGGAAGCGGGATCGGGCTTCCGCGGGCCTCTCGGACGGGCGCGGGCTTCGCGGAGCGGGGCCGCGCGTCGGCTCCCGGGGTGTGTATCGGGCCCTCCCGGCCTCCCGCGCCCTCCCGGACCTTTCCGGGCTTCCGGGGGCGGTCCGGGGGCCTTGCAGAGCTTGGCGGGGCCTGGGGCCCGTCTGCGGGCCGCTGCGCCCTCCGGAGAGCCGGTCTGCGCTCGCCGGGCGGGACAGGGGGCATGAGGAGGCGCCGTGCGGCTCTGTGGGAGCCCTGCGGCAGCGCGCGGACCGCCTGCCGCCGCCGGCACCCCCATGCCTGCCCAGGGGGCCGCCGGGGCTCGGAAGGCGACAGCGGCCCCTGCGGAGACCGCCGACGGACTCCGGGAGCCGTCGGCGAGGACCCCGGTGACCGTCCCGGCCGGACACCGGCCGTGGTCCCGGACCTGCGCCAGGACGTTGCGCCCGGCGCCGGCGCTACAGACGGTCGGCCGCGAGGCGCTCGCCGAGGGTCTCCAGCAGGGGTCCGGCCTCGGCGATGCAGCGCTCGACGTCCGACTCGAGGTCCGTGAGCGCGTACGCCTTCTCGATTCCGGCGGCCGCGAGCTCCTTCTTCCCGATGGCGACCCGGCCGCAGACGGCGACCACCGGCTTCCCCGCGTCGCGGGCCGCGGCGGCGACACCGGCGGGAGCCTTCCCGTGCAGCGTCTGCTCGTCCAGCGAGCCCTCCCCCGTGATCACCAGAGAGGCCCGGCCGATGGCGGCCTCGACGCCGAGCTCCTCCATCAGGATCTCGATGCCGGGCCGGAACCGGGCGCGCAGCCCGACGAGAGCGCCGAACCCGATGCCGCCCGCGGCTCCGGCCCCGGGCGAGGCGGCGGCGTCCTGCTCGCCGAGGGTCTCGGCGAAGTGGGCGAGCGCGGCGTCCAGCAGCTTCACGTCCTCGTCCGTGGCGCCCTTCTGCGGGCCGTAGACGGCGGCGGCGCCCTTCGGGCCGGTCAGCGGGTTGTCGACGTCGCTGGCCAGGACGACCTCGACGTTCTTCAGCCGTGGGTCCATACCGGACAGGTCGGCGGAGACGAGTTCGCGCAGCCCTCCGCCGCCCCACGGGATCGAGTCGCCGTCCTCGTCGAGCAGCCGGGCCCCCAGCGCGTCGAGCATCCCGGCACCGCCGTCGGTGGTCGCGGAGCCGCCGACGCCGAAGATGATCGTGGTCGCGCCCGCTTCGACGGCCGCCAGCAGCAGCTCACCGGCACCGTAGGTGGTGGCCGTCAGCGGCACGAAGACCCCGGGCGGCAGGTGCTGGAGGCCGGACGCCTCGGCCATCTCCACCACCGCGGTGCCCTCGCGGAGCGCGAAGGCGGCCGTCACGGAGGCGCCGAGGGGCCCGGTCACCTCGACCTCGTGGCGGGTGAAGCCGTTGGCGACCGCCGCCGCGACGGTGCCGTCACCGCCGTCGGCCACGGGCAGAGCTTCGACGTCCACTTCCGGGCGCGCTTTCCGGATGCCCGCCGTGAGATGCTCTGCGACCTCGACGGCCGTCAGCGATCCCTTGAACTTGTCCGCGGCGATCAGCACGCGCGCCGATGTGGTTCGCGCCGTCGTTGTCATGGTTCTGCCCCTGGGTCTCTCTGTTGTTCGAACAGGCAGTCGCGCCTTGGGGACCCTATCTGTCCGACGCCTCCCCCGACCATGGCGCCATGGCCGCAGGGGCGCGTCCCCTCCGCCGCGCACGCGCCGCACCGCACCCTACGCGCCGCGCGGCCGGACGCCGCACTGTCCCCGGCCTCACCGCTCCCGGCGGAGGCGGCGCCACACGGCCCGGGCGGCATGATGACCCGCCATCCCGTGCACCCCGGGGCCGGGCGGCGCAGCGGAGGAGCACAGGTAGACCGACGGGTGCGCGGTCTCGTACGGGACGCGCTTGAGCTTGGGCCGGATCAGCAGCCGCAGCCCGGCGGCCGAACCGCAGGAGATGTCGCCGCCGACGTAGTTGGCGTTGCGGGCGGCGAGCTGCGGCGGCCCCGCGGCGGCCCGGGCCAGCACCCGGTCCCGGAACCCCGGCGCGAAGCGCTCGATCTGGCGTTCCACCGCCTCGGTCGCGTCCCCCTGCCAGTTGTTGGGCAGATGGCCGTAGGCCCAGAAGACGTGCTTGCCCTCGGGAGCCCGGGTGGAGTCGGTCAGGCTGGGCTGGGCGGTGATCAGGAAGGGCCGCTCGGGGGCCCGGCCGCGTACCACGGCGTCGCGCAGCGCGGTGTCGATGTCCCCGAGGGTCGGCCCGATGTGCACCGTCCCGGCCCGCGCCGCGTCCGGAGAGGTCCACGGGACGGGTCCGTCCAGCGCGTAGTCGAGCTTGAAGACGCCGGCGCCGTAGCGGACCGAGTCGTAGGCGCTGCCCAGCCCGGCGATCCGGGCGAGCGCGGTCGGCGAGGTGTCGAAGACGTAGGCGCGGGCGGGCGGCAGCTCGTCCAGGCGCTTGACCTCGGTGCCGGTGTGGATGGTGCCGCCCAGCGCCTGCAGGTACCCGGCCAGCGCGTCGGAGATCGCCTGCGAGCCGCCGCGCGGGAACGGCCAGCCGACCGCGTGTGCGGCGAGCGCGAAGACCAGGGCGGGGGCCGTCATGAACAGGTTGTTCAGGGGCGCGATGACGTGCCCGGCCATGCCCGCGAGCAGCGCCCGCGCCTTCTCGTCCCGGAAGCGGGCCCTGGCCCAGGTGACCGGCTGCAGCCCGGTCAGCCCGAACCGCACGAGCTGGAGTGGATCGGCGGGGAACCGGCCGTTGAACGCGGAGCCGTAGCCGAAGAAGTCCTCCGCCAGGGTGCTCCACCGGCCGAGGTAGGGCGCGACGAGGCGGCGGTAGGCGCCCGCGTCGCGCGGGCCGAGGGAGGCCGCCGTCTCCCCGACCGACCGGGCCAGCACGGCAGCGGTGCCGTCCGGGAACGGGTGCGCCAGCGGGAGTTCGGGATGCAGCCACTCCAGCCCGTACCGCTCCAGCGGCATCGAGCCGAAGGCGGGTGACCCGGCGCCGGTGGGGTGGACGGCCGAGCAGGGGTCGTGCCGGAAGCCCGGCAGGGTCAGCTCCTCGGTACGGGCGCCGCCGCCGACGGTGCCGCCCGCTTCGAACACCTCGACCCGGAAGCCGCGCCGGGCCAGTTCCACGGCTGCCGTCAGCCCGTTGGGGCCGGCTCCCACGACCACCGCGTCCCGGATCGATGGCACTTGCGGCTCCCCTCGCCCGGCTCGCCGGACCCCGGTCAGCGGGGTCGGCTCCGGTGGTCCTCGCTCTTGTTCCGCAGCAGCCCCACCATACGCCGGGTCGTGTCCGCGTCACGCGCCGCGGTGAACGGCAGCGCGTTGCCTCCCGCGAGGCGGAAGGGCGCGCCCTCGACGGTGATGCTGGCGCCGCCCGCCTCGGCCACCGCCAGCAGCCCCGCGGCGTGGTCCCAGGCGGCCTCCCAGGTGTAGGCGACGGCGTCCAGCCGCCCGCGGGCGATGGCGAGGTATTCCAGCCCCGCCGAGCCGGTGGACCGCACCTGCAGCCCCGCGGTGTGCAGCCCGCGCAGCGAGCGCTCCTGCCACTCGTCCGTGTAGTCCGGATGCGAGACGGCGACGCGCAGCGGTGCACCCGCTTCGGGGGAACCGGCGTACAGCGGCTCCCCGTTGAGCAGCACCCCGCCGCCGCGCCGCACCGTGGCGGCCAGGCCGAGGACCGGCGCCCGAATCCATCCGGCCAGCGTCTCGCCGTGGTGGGCGAGCGCGACCATGGTGCAGAAGCCCTCGCCGCCCGCGACGAACTGGCGTGTGCCGTCGACGGGGTCGATGATCCATACCGGGTCCGGCCCGGAGAGCGCCGTGTAGGAGGCCGGGTCGGCGTGCACGCCCTCCTCGCCGACCACCGCGGAGCCGGGCAGCAACCGGCGCAGGGCGTCGCCCAGTTGCCGCTCCGCCTCCCGGTCGGCGACGGTGACCAGGTCGTGGCTGCCGGTCTTGGTGGTGATCTCGTGCTCGGCGAGTTTCCGCCAGCGCGGCATGACCTGCGCGTCCACGGCCTCGCGGACCGCCCGTTCCACCGCTGTCGTCAGCTCGTCGTCGATCACCCCACCATGGAAGCACGCGCCTGCCGGTGCGGAGGCGCACTAGGCTGGCCGCATGGGCGAACGTGACAGCACGCCACGGAAGGGGGAGTCCGGGGGCGGTCCGCCGCTGGTGGCGATCCTCAGCGGCGCCGGGATCTCCACCGACTCCGGCATCCCCGACTACCGCGGGCCGCAGGGGGTGTGGCGCACCGATCCGGAGGCCGAGAAGCTGGTCACCTACGACTCCTACATGGGGGACCCGGACATCCGGCGCCGCTCGTGGCGGATGCGCGGCGAGAGCCCGGTGTGGGAGGCCGTCCCCAACGCGGCGCACGAGGCGGTGGCCCGGCTGGAGCGCTCCGGCACCCCGGTACGGGTCATCACCCAGAACGTCGACGGGCTGCACCAGGCCGCGGGCGTCCCGGAGCGCAAGGTGCTGGAGCTGCATGGGAACGCGCGTACGGTGCTGTGCACGGCGTGCGGGGAGCGCTCGACCATGGCGCGGGCGCTGGAGCGGGTCGCGGCGGGCGAGCCGGATCCGCCGTGCGAGATGTGCGGGGGCGTGCTGAAGTCCGCCACGGTGATGTTCGGCCAGCAGCTCGACGGGGAGGTGCTGGCCGCGGCGGTGGCGGTGGCCCGGGCCTGCGACGTCTTCCTCGCCGTCGGCACCAGTCTCCAGGTGCAGCCCGCCGCGTCCCTGGCCGGGCTGGCGGCCGAGCACGGGGCCCGGCTCGTCGTCGTGAACGCCGAGTCCACGCCCTACGACCCGCTCGCGGACGAGGTGGTGCGGGAGCCGATCGGCACCGCACTGCCCCGGCTGCTCGCCGCGCTGCACCGCTGAGGCGGGGCCGCCGCGCCGTTGCGCCCCGGAGGCCGGGGCGCGGTCGGGCTCAGGCCGCGCGCAGCAGCCTGGACGCGGTCACCGCTCCGGGGGCGGCGGCGCACAGCGCGTCGGTCAGGGCACGGCCCGCCTCGCGCAGCGCGGTGTCGTCCATCGGGCCGAGGGCGTCGAGGAGGAAGACGGCGCGGGTGGTCTCGGTCGTCAGCCGGGTGCGGACGCACTGCCGCCAGTTCCAGCGGCGGCAGGTGACGCCCGCGTCGTCGCGCCAGACCACTTCCCCGGCCCGCGGGTGTTCCGTCACCGGCTCGCCGCCCGACATCAGTTCGAAGGGCTCGGTGCCCTCGGCGCGGGTGAGCCGCAGGGGTCCCGCGTAGCGGTCCAGGTCCTCGCCGCCGAGCGGGACGACGTGCGCCACGGAGACCGCGTTGTAGATGTCCGTGAGCCGGTCGATGCGGGGCAGGCCCTCGGGGGCACGTCGCAACAGCGCGTCGACGCTGGGCCGGGTGCGCTTGGGCTTGGCGCCGAATGCCCGGAACGCCTCCCGCCACGCCGCCGCGTGCGGGTGCTGCTCGGGATCACAGGCCGTCGCCTCGGCCTTGGCCAGGAGTTCTTCGCTGACGGCGTCGCTCGGCCCGGGGACCAGCCCCTCCGCGACGATCAGCAGGGCGCGGTAGTCGGGGCGCAGGGCGCCGACCGACGGGTCGATCCGGGCGGCCGCCAGCCAGTCCTCGGTCGTGCTCATCTCTGGGTCGCTCCTCGTCCTCGCCGGCCTCGCCGTCCCCGGCGCGCGGTCCGCGTCGGCCCGGGTGCGCAACCGACGCGATTGGTTCATTTCACCGTACTACGCAGTGCATCATACGTGACTCGGAATGTGCCGTCCGAAGAGCGCCAGCACCGCGGGGCGCACCGCACCAGGATCGAGTCATGTCAACCGGAGCAACACACGGCGAACGGAAAGAATCCATGCACAGCAGCGCCCCGGACAAGCCCCTCGGCGGCAGGGCCGCCCTCGTCACCGGCGGCAGCCGCGGTATCGGAGCGGCCGTGGCCCTCCGCCTGGCGGCGGACGGCGCGGATGTGGCGCTGACCTACGAGGCGAACGCCGACCGGGCCCGCGAGGTGGCCGCGCGGATCGAGGAACTCGGCGGCCGGGCCTGGACGGTGCGCGCCTCGCTGGCCGACGCGGACTCGGTACGGGCGGCCGCGGACGGGGCAGCCGAGGCGTTCGGGCGGCTGGACATCCTCGTGAACAACGCGGGGACCGGCACCCAGGGAGAGCTCAGTTCGGTGCCGGTGGCGGAGGTGGACCGGGTGCTGGCGGCCAACGTGCGGGGGGCCTACCTCGTGGCGCAGGCGGCGGCCTCCCGGATGGCCGACGGCGGCCGGATCGTCAACATCGGCAGCTGCGTCTCGGCGCACGTGCCCTTCCCGGGCATGGTGCTCTACGCCATGAGCAAGGCAGCCGTCACCGGACTCACCAAGGGCCTGGCCCGCGAACTGGCGCCGCGCGGCATCACCGTCAACCAGGTGTCGCCGGGGCCGGTCGACACCGACCTGAACCCCGCGGACGGGGAGAGCGGCACGGCGCAGGCCGCCCTCACCCTGCTGGGCCGGTACGGGACGTCGGAGGAGATCGCCGACTCGGTGGCCCATCTCGTCGGCGACGGCGCCCGGTACGTCACCGGGGCCCTGCTCGCGGTGGACGGCGGCTTCGCCGCCTGACCCGGCGGGGGCCGCCCACGCGGACGGCCCCCGCCGAGTGGCCGCTCCCCCAGGCGCGTGATGCGCTGGTCCCGCGGCCTGCTGCGGGCCGCGGGGCGACCGGAGGAACCTTCATGCGGAAGACCAGCAGGACAGCCGTGTACGCCGGGACTGCCGTGCTGTGGGCCGCCGCGCTCGGCGGCTGCTCGGACGGCGGCGGGGACGGCGGCTCCTCGCCCTCCCCCTCGTCCTCGAAGGAGGCGGCGACCGTCGAGGTGCGCTCAGGCGACCTGGGCAGGATCCTGGCCGACGGCTCCGGCCGCACCCTCTACCTGTTCGAGGCCGACACCTCGGGCAAGTCGACCTGCGAGGGAGGCTGTGCGAAGGCGTGGCCCCCCGTCGTGGTCGAGGGGAAGGGCAAGCCCAGGGCGGGGGACGGCGCCGAGAGCGGGCTGCTGGGGACCACCGAGCGGAAGGACGGCAGTCGGCAGCTCACCTACGACGGCCATCCGCTCTACCGCTACCAGGGGGACGACAAGCCCGGCGACACCGCCGGGCAGGGGCTCGACCAGTTCGGCGCCAAGTGGTTCGTGCTCGACCCGTCCGGCAAGAAGATCACCGACGGGAAGAAGGAGAAGAAGAAGCCCTCCGAGAAGCCGCAGAAGAGCGACGGCGGGTACTGACGCGAGCAGGTGCCCCGCACGTCCGGACAGCAGAAGAGGAGGAGCGGCCATGACCGCGCAGACACCCACGCCTCCGCCGGCACCCCACGGAGGGGCGTACCGCATCGTCCAGGGCGGCGCCCGGGTGCTGTCCGCGGGCGGGCTGGTGGTGAACGCCTACATCCACGCCGCCCTCGCCGACCAGTACGACGGGGTGGGGGCGACCATCAGCCAGGGCGACCTCTTCCGCGTCGAGGCCGGGCTGGCGTCGCTCGCCGCGCTGCTGGTCCTGGTGTGGTGGCGGATCCCCTCCGACGCGTTCGCCTGGCTGGTCTCCGCCGGCGGGCTGGCGCTGCTGCTCGCCTACCTCTACATCGACGTGGGGAAGCTGGGACCGTTCCCGAACATGTACGACCCGGTCTGGTTCGACGACAAGAGACTCGCCGCGGTGGCCCAGGGCATCACGCTCGTGATGTCCACGTTCCTGCTGGTCAGTCACACCCGCCACGCGCGGCGGCTGGTCACCGACGTAGGCTGAGCGGCCGGCAGGAACGGTTCGCGGACGGTTTGGGACGGGCGGTCGGCTCCATGCACGGCGAATACAAGGTCCCCGGCGGCAAGCTGGTGGTGGTCGACCTGGACGACCAGGACGGCGTGCTGCGCAACGTCCGGGTGGCCGGCGACTTCTTCCTGGAGCCGGACGAGGCGCTCGACGCCATCGACCGGGCGCTGGAAGGCGCCCCCTCGGACACCGACACGGCGGGACTCACCGCCCGGATCGAGGCGGCGCTGCCGCCGGGCACCGCGATGTACGGCCTCACCGCCGAGGGAGTGGCCGTCTGCGTACGCCGCGCCCTGACCCGGGCCACCGACTGGAGCGACCACCACTGGCAGCTCGTCCACGAGCCTCCGCAGTCCCCGGCGCTGCACATGGCCCTCGACGAGATCCTGACCGCGGAGGTCGCCGCCGGACGCCGCTCGCCCACACTCCGGGTGTGGGAGTGGGATTCCCCGGCGGTGATCATCGGCAGCTTCCAGTCGCTGCGCAACGAGGTGGACCCCGAGGGCGCGGCACGGCACGGAGTCACCGTCGTACGGCGCATCTCCGGAGGCGGCGCCATGTTCGTGGAGGCCGAGAACACCATCACCTACTCCCTCTCGGTGCCCGCCTCGCTGGTCTCCGGCATGTCCTTCGCGGACTCCTACGCCTACCTGGACGACTGGGTGCTCACCGCGCTGGCCGACATGGGGATCACAGCCTGGTACCAGCCGCTGAACGACATCGCCTCCAAGGAGGGCAAGATCGCCGGGGCCGCCCAGAAGCGGATCACCGCCGGCGGCGGTGCCGTCCTGCACCACGTGACCATGTCCTACGACATCGACGCCGAAAAGATGCTCGACGTGCTACGGATCGGCAAGGAGAAGATGTCCGACAAGGGCACCAGGAGCGCGAAGAAGCGGGTCGATCCGCTGCGCCGGCAGACCGGCCTGCCCCGCGCCGACGTCATCGCGCGCATGGTCGACTCGTTCCGGGCCCGGCACGGGCTCGCCGAGGGCCGGGTGGCCCCGCAGGAGGCGGCCCGCGCCGAGGAGCTCGCCCTCACCAAGTACAGCAGTGAGGGGTGGACCGCCAGAGTGCCCTGAGGGACGCCGCGGCCCCCGCACGCAGGGTGACCCGGCTGCGGGCGGCTCGGCTACAGCACCTCGGAGACGCGGTAGGCGACCCCTCCCTCGACGAAGTGCCCCGAGCCGACGCCGACGGTGCCGTTGAGCCAGGCGTAGCGCTCGGCCCCGGTCTCGAACAGCGGGTTGGTACGGAAGTAGTAGTCGGCCGGGTCGACGCGGTGCCGTCCGGCGGGATCGCCCAGCGTGTCGCGTACGGCGGGCGGCGTGACCAGGCGGCCCCCGTAGGACATGTGCAGCAGCGCCGCGTCGTGGGTGCGCAGGGTCAGCCGGACGTCCAGGGTCATCGTCCCGTCCGGGCCGAACAGCGCCCAGTCGCCGCCCCCGGGCAGCACCTCACCGTGCAGCCGGGGGCCGCGGAAGGTGCCTCCGGCGGCCCCGAAGACGACCCGCCGGCCGTACAGGCCCCTGCCGACGGACAGCGGGGGGTCCAGATCGACGACGAGGTCGAAGAGGTGCACGGTGCGGAACCCGTCCGCGTACGGGGCGCGCTCGGCCGACTCCGCGTGCGGGCCGGTGGCCGGGACGGGGGCGACGGGGTCCGGGCTCCGGTTCATCGCGCGCTCCGCTCGGTTCCGGGGGTTCCGGGGAAGAGTGTGCGCCGCACGGCGTCCGTGGAGACCCCGGACCCGGCGCAGAGCACCGACAGGTCGAAGAAGAACCGCTCGCTCGCGATGAGATCGTCCCGGAAGGTGAAGCGGATGAACACCGGCAGCACGGCACAGCTGCCGTCGGGACGCACCCCGAACCGGTCTCCGGTCATCGTCAGCCGCGCGGTCCCCCAGCACACGAGCGAGTCCCCGTCGCTCGCCGAACCCTCCAGTGTGACGGCGTAGTCCGGGAACGAGGCGAAGAATCTCCGCAGCGCCTTCCCGTTCGCGGCCGTACCCCGGGCGGTGGTTCCGAACGCCGGGACCTCCAGCAGGATGTCGGGGTGGAAGAGCCGCAGCGCCGCGGACACGTCCTGCCTGCTCTTGGCGTCGGCCAGCGCCTGCGCCAGTTCCACCATGCGTCGCTCGTGCACGGATGCCTCCTTCGGATCGAACTAAACGTACGATCGTTCGCACTCTTAGGCAACCGTGTTGCCGCCCGGATCGCGGCGCGCGCCCCGTTCCCGAAGTCGGGGCGGCGCGCCCGCCGTCACCGGAAGTCGGCGGCGTGGTCCGCGACCCAGCGGCGGAAGTCGTGCGGCGGGCGGCCCAACAGCTCGGCCATTCCGGGGGCGACCGTCTCGGGCCGGGTCTCCATCGCCTCGTGCGCGTCGAGGATGCCGTCCGCGTAGGACTCCGGCAGTCCCGCCGCGACGAGGTCGGCTCGGGCCTGCTCGCGCGTGATCTTCTCGACCGGCACGGAACGGCCGAGCACCTCACCGATGAGGGCTGTCTGCTCGGCCTGGGTGAGCAGTTCGGGTCCCGTCAGCTCGGGCGCCGCCCCGACCAGGTCCCCGGTCAGCAGCGCGCGAACCGCGGCGGCGGCGATGTCGGCCTCGTGCACCAGCGTGCGGGCCGCCTGCGGCGAGGCGGTGCGCACGGGTGCCCCGGCGCGGATCTGCGGGGCCCACATCAGGGTGTTGCCCGCGAAACCGCCGGGCCGCAGCAGCGTCCATTCCGCACCGGAGGCGCGTACGAGGCGCTCCAGCGCCGCATGGGTGCCGGGGATGTCCTCGGCGGGTTCGGCCGTGTCGTCCTCCGGTACGCCACGGGTGGAGAGGTAGACGATCCGGCGGGTGTGCGCGGCCAGGGCGCCGACTGCCTCGGCCGCACCCCGCGGACCGGCCAACGGCCACACGAGGAAGACGCCGGCCACGTCCTCTCCCTCAAGGGCACGGGTCAGGCTCGCGGGATCGGTCAGATCGCCGCGCACGGCCTCGACACCGTCCGGGAGGCGGGCGGCCGCCGGGTCCCGGACGAGGGCGCGCACCCCGGCCCCTCGGGCCGCGAGCTGCGCCGCCACCTGTCCGCCGACCTTGCCTGTCGCTCCGATGACCACGAACACACGCTTCTCCTTCATGACTGCGGACGGGCTCCCCGGCCGCGGACGGACGTCTCGGTGCGCCGCGGTCCCGCGGGGGAACCGGGGCGCCGGAAGGGTTCCAGCCTGCAAGCTGAAGTGAGGTTGAAGTCAATGCGAGGCGGGCGTCACCCGGGCTGCCGGGACGGACCGGGGCCCACTCCGATGGGCGCTCCTCCGTTGCCGGGTGCGGACGGTACGGCGAGGCTGGAGGCATGATCCCGGCGAACACGATCGGCGCAGGCGGCACGACGGTGGTCTACGGGACGGGCCCCGAGACTCCCGAGCCGGGGCCGCCGGTGCTGGACCTCTACCTGGATCTGCGCTGCCCGTACTGCGCCCGCACGGAGAACAGGCTGGGCGGCACGCTGCAGCAGCTCGCCGACGACGGCGAAGTGGTGCTGCACCACCACTTCGGTACGTTCCTCGACGACCAGCTCGGCGGGCAGGGCTCGCATCACGCGCTGGCCGCCGCGGGGGCCGCGGCCGACGTGGGCCAGGCCCAGTTCCTGGGGTATCTGCGTACCCTCTTCCGCAACCAGCCGCACGAGAGCCACGACGGATTCGCCGAGGACCGGACGCTGCTCGGCCTGGCCAACGACGTCCCCGGGCTGCGCCGCCACACGTTCGACGACGCGGTGCTGGAGGGCGCGTACCGCGTGTGGGCCAGGCGGGTCAGCCGCGTCTTCGACGAGAGCGGCGTCGCGGCCACCCCGACCGTGCTCTTCCGCGGGGAACCCGTCGCCGTGCTCGACGACCGGGGGCAGGCCGTGGAGCCGACACGGTTCCTGGCACAGATCCACCACACCGCCGGCTGACGGCCCGCAGCCGGGACGACCGGGGCAGGAAGCAGCCGCGGCCGCCGGGCCCGCGGCTGCGGCGGTGGAACCGGAACCGCCGGAACCGCCGGAACCGCCGGGAAGAACGAGGAGGGATGGCCGTGGACGAGCAGTTCGAGATCTCCGACAACACCGCCGAGGGCCGCTTCGAGGCCCGGATCGACGGCGCCCTCGCGGGCGTCGCGCAGTACCTGCGCGCCCCCGGGGTGCTCGCGGTGACGCACACCGAGGTCGAGCCCGCCTACGAGGGCCGGGGGGTGGGCGGCGCCCTCGCCCACCACATCCTGGAGTCCGCGCAGGAGGCGGGCGAGAAGGTGGCGCCGGTCTGCCCGTTCGTGGCGAACTGGATCCGCAGGCATCCCGACTACCAGCCGCTGGTCTACGAGAAGCAGCAGGACAGCGTCGGCCCCCCGGGGGACCGGTTCGGTGCCTCAGGTCAACTCCGGGACGATTGAGGCGCCGTAGGCGTCGACGGTCGCCTCCTTCGCGTCGTGCATGGCGTAGAGGGCGAACTGGTCGACCCCCAGCTCCGCGAGCTCCCGCAGCCGCGCCAGCTGCGCGGAGACGGGCCCCAGCAGGCAGAACCGGTCGACGATCCCGTCGGGTACGAACGCGGTGTCGGGGTTGCCGGCCCGCCCGTGGTGCGCGTAGTCGTAGCCGTCCCGCTCCTTGATGTAGGAGGTGAGGGCCTCCGGTACGGCGCCGGAGTGCTCGCCGTAGCGGGCGACGAGGTCGGCGACGTGGTTGCCGACCATGCCGCCGAACCAGCGGCACTGCTCGCGGGCGTGCGCGAGCGCATCCGGGGTGTCCTCGCACACGTAGGCGGGCGCGGCCACACAGACGGTGACCTCCGCCGGATCGCGGCCGGCACCCGCCGCCGCCTCCCGTACCGCGCGCACCATCCAGGCGGTCAGCAGCGGGTCGGCGAGCTGGAGGATGAAGCCGTCCGCCTCCCGTCCGGCCAGGGCCAGCGCCCTGGGCCCGTAGGCGGCCATCCACACCGGGAGCCGGCCGCCCACCACCCACGGCAGCCGCAGCGGGGTGCCGTCCACCACGGTCTCGCGACCCTCGGCCAGCTCGCGGATGGTCCGCATGGCCTCCCCCAGCCGGGCCAGGGTGGTGGGCGGGCGCCCGGCGACCCGCATCGCCGAGTCGCCCCGACCGATGCCGCACACGGTGCGGTTGCCGTACATCTCGTTGAGAGTGGCGAACGTGGAGGCGGTGACCTCCCAGGAGCGGGTGCCCGGGTTGGTGACCATGGGCCCGACGGTGAGCCGGTCCGTCTCCGCCAGAATCCTGCTGTGGATGACGTACGGCTCCTGCCACAGCACCGGCGAGTCGAAGGTCCAGCCGTAGCGGAACCCGTTGCGCTCGGCGCGCCGCATCAGCCCGACGGTCGCGGCGCCGGGGGGATCCGTCTGGAGGACGAGTCCGAAGTCCATGCAGTTGCCCCTCAGTTCGACGTGGAGTGACGCCGCGGCCGCGGCGGATGGGCGGTTCGGCGCCGTCAGCCGAGGAACTGGCAGGTCCCGCGCGGGACGTACCGTCCGTGCCCGGCCCTGCCCGTGTACGTGCCCCGCTCCAGCACGGGCTCGCCGCGGGAGAGGACCGTCTCGACGCGGCCGGTGAGCCGCTTGCCCTCGTAGGCGGAGTAGTCGACGTTCATGTGATGCGTCGCGGCGGAGAGGGTCTGCTCGGCGTGCGGGTCGTAGATGACGACGTCGGCGTCCGCTCCGGGTGCCAGCGTCCCCTTCCTGGGGTGCAGCCCGAACATCCGCGCCGGGGTGGCGCAGGCGAGGTCGATCCAGCGGCGCCGGGTGAGGTGCCCGTCGACGACCGCCTGGTGGAGCAGGTCCATCCGGTGCTCGACCCCGGGCATCCCGTTGGGGATTCGGGAGAAGTCGCCCCGGCCCAGCTCCTTCTGGCCGGTGAAGCAGAAGGGGCAGTGGTCGGTGGAGACGACCTGGAGGTCGTTCGTCCGCAGGCCCCGCCACAGCGCCGCCTGGTGCTCGCGCGGCCGCAGCGGGGTGCTGCACACGTACTTGGCGCCGCCGAAGTCGGGCTCGGCGAGGTTGTCGGTGCTCAGGTAGAGGTACTGCGGACAGGTCTCGCCGAAGACCGGGAGGTCCTTGCCGCGGGCGAGGGCCAGTTGCTCGACGGCTTCCGCGGCGGACACGTGCACGACGTAGAGCGGTGCCCCGGCGACCCGGGCCAACTGGATGGCCCGGTGGGTGGCCTCGGCCTCCAGCAGCGCCTTGCGGACCTCCCCGTGGTGGCGCGGGTCGGTGCGGCCCGCGGCGAGGGCCTGCTCGACCAGCACGTCGATGGCGATGCCGTTCTCGGCGTGCATCATCGTCAGGCCGCCGTTGTCCGCGGTGCGCTGCATGGCGCGGAGGATCTGGCCGTCGTCGCTGTAGAAGACACCAGGGTAGGCCATGAACATCTTGAACGAGGTCACGCCCTCCTCGACCAGGGTGTCCATCTCCTGGAGCGTGCCCTCGTCGACGTCGGAGAGGATCATGTGGAAGCCGTAGTCGACGGCGCACCGGCCGTCGGCCTTGGCGTGCCAGCGGTCCAGCCCCTCGCGGAGCGCCTGCCCCTTGGTCTGCACGGCGAAGTCGACGATGGTCGTGGTGCCGCCCCAGGCGGCGGCCCGGGTACCGGTCTCGAAGTCGTCGCTGGAGAAGGTCCCGCCGAAGGGGAAGTCCATGTGGGTGTGGGCGTCCACACCGCCCGGGATGACGTACTTGCCGGTGGCGTCCAGGGTCCGGTCGGCGGTGAACGCCGCGGCGGCGGCGCTGTTGCGGGCGGCGAGGGCGGCGATCCGGCCGTCCTGGACGAGGAGGTCGGCCTGGGTCTCCTCGGCGTCGGTGACGACGAGGCCGCCCTTGATCAGGGTCGAGGTCATGCGGTCTGCCCTCCTGCCAGTGCGGACTCGGCGGTACGCAGGGCGCGCTCCAGTACCGCGGCGCCCTCCTCGGCCTCGGCGACGGTCAGCGTGAGCGGCGGCGCGATGCGCAGCACGCCCGCGGTGGCATGGCCGCCGCCCTTGCCGAGCAGGAGCCCGCCCTCCCGGGCGGCTTCCAGTACGAGCGAGGCAGCCTCGGGCGAGGGCGTGTCGGTGCCGGGTTCCACGAGTTCGACCCCGATCATCAGACCGCGCCCGCGCACCTCCCGGACGACCCCGAGCCCGGCCGCGGCGGCGCGCAGCCGCTCCAGCAGCAGGCCGCCGACGCGCCGCGCGTTGCCCTGGAGGTCGTGGTCGAGGAGGTGGGCGAGGTTGGCGTTGGCGGCGGCCATGGTGACGGGGCTGCCGCCGAAGGTGGACAGCGAGTTGGCGTCCAGGCAGTTCATGATCTCGGCGCGGGCGACGACCCCGCCGACGGACATGCCGTTCCCGATGCCCTTGGCGAAGGTGAGCAGGTCCGGCGGGCCGGCTGCGGCGTGCGCCTGCCAGCCCCAGAAGTGGTCGCCGGTCCTGCCCCAGCCGGTCTGCACCTCGTCGCTGATCCACAGGATGCCGTGCTGCCGCAGGACTTCGCGGAAGGCCGCGTAGAGCCCGTCCGGCGGTGAGGTGAATCCGCCGACGCCCTGCACGGGTTCGGCGATCAGCGCGGCGACGTCCGAGCGGGCCTGGCCCAGCATGTCGGCCAGGTCGGCGACGCAGGCGGCGACGAACGCGTCGTCGTCCAGGTGCGCGAACGGCCCCCGGGTGCGGACACCTCCGTGGACGTAGAGGGTCTGGAGGGGCGAGAGCGAGGTGGGCGACCAGGAGCTGTTGCCGGTGATGCCGACGGCGGAGAAGGAGCGGCCGTGGTAGCTGTTGCGCATCGCCAGGACCTGGTTGGACCGCCGGTGCGCTGTGGCCAGCAGGAGTGCGGTGTCGTTGGCCTCGGTGCCCGAGGTGGTGAAGAAGACCCGCGCGTCGGGGATGCCGGAGAGCGCGGCGATCCGCTCCGCGAGTTCCACCATCGGGCGGTCGAGGTAGACGGTGGAGGTGTGCAGGATGCGCCCGGCCTGCTCGGCGACGGCCTTGGTGACCTCGGGGAGCGCGT
The DNA here is from genome assembly GCF_042869575.1 of Streptomyces sp. NPDC006925. Taxonomy (NCBI): domain Bacteria; kingdom Bacillati; phylum Actinomycetota; class Actinomycetes; order Kitasatosporales; family Streptomycetaceae; genus Streptomyces; species Streptomyces sp. NPDC006925. The sequence goes on along the minus strand of NZ_JBIAGB010000016.1, from coordinate 126,464 downwards.
GCGCGGTCATCGTGGTGAGGATGCCGCCGAAGAAGTCGAGGTAGCGGCGTCCCTCGGCGTCCCACACGTGGCGGCCCTCGCCGTGCGTGATCTCCAGCGGCTCCGCGTAGTAGAGGGCCAGCCAGTCGGGCAGCACGGCCCGGTGGCGGGCGAGCAGTTCGCGGTGGACGCCGGATCCCGCAGCGGCCGGGGCAGCTTCCCCGCGGCTCACGGCTGCACCAGTCCCTGGTAGGCGTCCGGCCGCCGGTCGCGGTAGAAGGCCCACTGCCGGCGCACCTCCTCGATCAGGCTCAGGTCCAGGTCGCGGACCAGCAGCTCCTCCTCCTTGTCGGAGGCGACGTCGCCGACGAACCGGCCGCGCGGGTCGACGAAGTAGCTCGTGCCGTAGAAGTCGTTGTCGCCCAGATCCTCGGTGCCCACGCGGTTGATGGCGGCGACGAAGTACTCGTTGGCCACGGCGGCCGCAGGCTGTTCGAGCTGCCACAGGTAGGCCGACAGCCCACGCGAGGTGGCCGAGGGGTTGTAGACGAGCTGCGCGCCGGCCAGGCCGAGCGCGCGCCAGCCCTCGGGGAAGTGCCGGTCGTAGCAGATGTAGACACCGACCTTGCCGACCGCGGTGTCGAACACCGGCCAACCGAGGTTGCCGGGGCGGAAGTAGTACTTCTCCCAGAACCCCTGGACCTGCGGGATGTGGTGCTTGCGGTAGGTGCCCAGCACGGTGCCGTCGGCGTCGATGACGGCGGCGGTGTTGTAGTAGAAGCCGGAGCCGTCGGTCTCGAAGACGGGCGAGACGATCACCATGCCGGTCTCCCGCGCCAGCCGGCACATCCGCCGGGTGGTGGGCCCGTCCGGTACCGGCTCGGCCCAGCGGTAGTGCTCGGGGTCCTGGACCTGGCAGAAGTAGGGCGCGTTGAAGACCTCCTGGAAGCCGATGATCCGCGCTCCCCGGCGGGCGGCCTCCCGGGCGTGCTCCTCGTGCTTGGCGATCATCGACTCGGTGTCGCCTGTCCAGGTCGCCTGCACGAGTGCGGCACGTACGAGGTCGGGCATGAGCAGCTCCTTCACGAGGTGTTCTCTCGGGGCGGCAGCCTGTTCGACACGCGTAGACATACGTGAGGTTGAGACCGTAAGTCGCCTCTGCCCGCCTGGCAAGAACCCGTACGGAGCGGCGAGCGGCCCGCCTCTTTACCCGTCCGTAACCTACTGGTGGGTTACCCCCGGTAGCCCAACCCGCTTACTCTCCAGTCACTTTCCCCCACCCGGGTCGCCGACGACATCTGGAGCAGTGCATGCACCCCTCCCCCACCTCCGTGCGGACCGCCTCGGCGCTCCTCGCCGGAACGCTCGCCGCCACCGGTCTGGCCGCAGCCCCCACCGCCGCCGCACAGCCCGCGCGAACCCCGGCAACCGCCTCCCTGCCGGACTTCGTCGACATCGAGGGCGCCGGCGGCATCACCCTCAAGGCGAACGTGCTCCTTCCCGCGGGCGCCTCCACCGGCGGCACCCGGCAGTACCCGCTGATCGTGCTGCCCACCAGTTGGGCCACCCCGCAGATCGAGTACTTCGCACAGGCCCGGAAGCTCGCCGACTCCGGGTATGTAGTGGTCACTTACAACTCGCGCGGCTTCTGGCAGTCCGGCGGCCGCATCGAGACCGGCGGGCCGAAGGACATCGCCGACGCCTCCCGCGTCATCGACTGGGCGCTGGCCCACACCCCGGCCGACGAGGACCGTATCGGCATGGGCGGAGTCTCCTACGGCGCCGGCATCAGCCTGCTGGCGGCCGGACACGATCCGCGGATCAAGGCGGTCACCGCGCTCAGCGGCTGGGCCGACCTGATCGGCGCCATCTACAGCGGCCGCACCCAGCACCTCCAGGCGGCCGGACTGCTCGGCGCCTCGGGTGAGCTCACCGGCCGCCCCAGCGCCGAACTACGGGAGATCCTGAAGAACTTCCGCTCCTCCAACCTGGACAAGGAGGACGAGATGATCGCGTGGGGAGAGAAGCGCTCCCCCGCGACCTACCTCGACCGGATCAACGACAACGGCGCCGCCATCATGCTCGGCAACGCCTGGAACGACTCGATCTTCCCGCCGAACCAGTACGCCGACTTCTACGAGAAGCTGCGCGGCCCCAAGCGGCTGGAGTTCCGCCCCGGCGACCACGCGACTGCCGAGGCGACCGGCCTGCTCGGGCTCCCCAACGACACCTGGTCGCACGCCAGGCGCTGGTTCGACCGCTACCTGAAGGGCGAGCGCAACGGCATCGCCACCGAAGCCCCCGTGCAGCTCAAGTCCCGCTCCGGCGGCGGCTACGAGGGCTTCGGCAGCTGGCGGGAGATCTCCAGCGGCCGCCGCACCGTCCCGCTGGACGGGACGAAGACGGTCTCCACCGGCAAGGACTCCGGCGCCAACGGCGGCACGGTACTGCTCACCGGCGTCCTCGACCAGTTCCTCAAGCTGCCACCCCTGGTGTACGTACCGCTGCTGCCGCGCTCCCGGGCCGCCGTATGGCAGTCGGAGCGCTACTGGGCAAAGACCGCGGTGCGCGGCACGACGACCCTGCACACGACGGTGGCCAGCAACAAGGCGAGCGGCACCTACTACGCCTACCTCTACGACGTCGGCCCGCTGGGCACCGGCAAGCTGATCACCCACGCCCCCTACACGTTCCACGACCGCACCCCCGGAAAGCCGTTCCCGGTGGATCTGGAGCTGTTCTCCACCGCGTACGACGTCCCCAGGGGCCACCGGCTCGCCGTCGTCGTCGACACGGTCGACCCGCTGTACGCCGAGTACAACCCGGACGGCGCCCGGCTGGAGTTCACCTCGCCCGCGCACGACCCCTCGCGGCTGACGGTGCCGACGCGCGGCAGGCACTGACCCTCCCGGCGGGTCCCGGCCGCGGCGGGGTCAGTCCGAACCGCCCCGGCGGTAGACGCGCCCCGCCCCGTCGGGCTCCCCGACCCGGGCGACCCGGATCGCGTCGCCGCCGACCGCGGTGATCCGCAGCGACTCGGCCGACGCCACGCACCCGGGCCCCGAGGCCCCGTCCACCCGGTCCGGCCCGTACGTCAGGGTGTCCTCCTCCGCACCGCCGAGGGTGTTCTCCCACACGCAGGACACGCCCGCGTGCTCCCCGGCCAGCCGTACGCTGGCGGTCCCGACCCGGCCGCGGCGCAGGGTGAGAGTGCGCTCCTCGCCCTGCGCCGTGGTCCCCTGCCACTCGCCCGCCATGCTGCGGGGCACCGGGGCCGCGGGGTCGCCCACCTTGCGCAGCTTCGCCGAGAGGGACCCGCTCGGATAGATCCAGGAGAGGGTGCCGTCGGTGCGCAGCCGCAGCTTCTGCTCCTGGTAGGGGGAGCAGGTCCTGGACGCGGGATGGCTGCCGGTGATCCGGCTGGTGATCCGCAGCCCCGTGTCGGCGCCGTCGAAGGCCACCAGTGTCGCCTCGCCCTCGCACATCATGTCGGCACGGATGTTGACGGTCTTGGCCACGACCTCGCCCTGCTCGCCCTGCCGGATCTCGAACCGCCGGGTGATCGTGGAGCCGTCGGCGTCCTGGACACTGCCCTGCCAGGCGCCCAGGTACCCCTTCGGCAGCGCGCCGCCCGGGGCCGGGCTGCCGATGTCCTCCGGCGACGGAGTTCCCGACCCGTCACCGGGGGACGCCTCCGCCGCGGCATCCGGCTGCTGCCGCGCGGTGTCCCCTCCGTTGTCGTACACGCGCAGCGCGACGAAGGTGCCGAGGCCGGACACCAGCGCCAGCACCACACCGAGCGCCCCCAGCAGCATGCCGCGCCCGTGCGCGCGCCCGGGCCGGGCCGCGGCCGAGTCGCGCACGGTGTACGGCGGCGTGGTGGGCCGGCCGGGGTCGGGGGGCTCGCCGCCGGGCGGAGGATGTGGGCCGACGGGCGCGGCCGGCGGTCCCGTGACGGTCCGCATGCCGTGCATCTGTTCCTCGCCGGGCGCCGGGGGCGGCACCCCGGCCCCGGACGCCGCGGCGGCCTGGTGCGGCCCGGCGTCCCCGGACACGCGCGGGCCTTCGGCGGCTTCGGGGCTGCCGTGGGCTCCGGCGCCTTCGGGGTCACCGGTCGCGGCGGTACCGCCGGAAGGGCGGGCTGCCGCGGGGTCGGTGCCCGCCGGCCGCAGCGGGGTGACGGCAGTGGCCGGAGAGCCGGTCGCCGGAGTGGCCGCCGGCTCGGACCCGGCCGGGCCGGTGCCGTCCGTCCCCGTGGCGCGCTCCTCCGGCGGCGAAGCGTCCGGCGCGGCCGGGGTCGGCGGCTCCGAGGGTTCCCGGTGCCCGGCGCCGGTAGCGGGCGGGACGGCGGGCGCCTCGGCGACCCGGGCCGCCGCTGCCCGGGCGCCGGGCACCTCCGCGTCCAGCAGACGTGCCGCGTGCCGGCCCAACTGGGCCACCAGACCTGCCGGGAGCCAGGGGTCGGCGGTCTCCGAACCGGACGCGCCGGGGCCGGGCTCGCCCTCGGGGTCCGCCGTCCGGTCCAGGATCTGCGGCAGCCCCGGCCGCTGCGCGGCGGACTTGGCCAGGCAGTCGGCGACCAGGTCCCGCAACTCTCCCGGAACGCCCGCCAGGTCGGGCTCCTCCTGGGTGATCCGGTACAACTGCACGTGCCCGGCGGCTCCGTCGCCCCCGAAGGGGGTGCGTCCCGTCGCGGCGAAGGCGAGCACCGAGCCGAGCGAGAAGATGTCGCTGCTCCCGGTCACCCGGTCGCCGCGCACCTGCTCGGGCGACATGAACCCGGGCGAGCCGACGACGGCGCCCGTCCGCGTCAGATGCGCGTCCGCCACGGTCTCCAGCGCCCGTGCGATACCGAAGTCGATGACGCGCGGGCCGTCGATGGTGACCAGAATGTTCGAGGGCTTCACATCCCGATGGACGAGCCCCGCCTCGTGGACCGCACCGAGCGCGCGGGCGAGCCGGTTGGCCAGGATGCGGAGGGTGCGCGCGGGCAGCGGCGTCCCCCGGTCGGCGACGGCCTCGTACAGCGTGATGCCCGGTATGTAACCGGTGGCGACCCAGGGCGGGTCCGCCTCGGTGTCCGCGTCCAGCACCGGCGCCGTCCACTCGCCGCCGACCCGGCGCGCTGCGCCGACCTCCTGCTCGAAGCGGTGCCGGAACTCGGCGTGTCCGGCCAGCTCCGGCCGGACCAGCTTGACGGCGACGGTACGGCCGCGCGGGGACTGGGCGAGATAGACGCTGCCCATCCCGCCTTCGCCGAGCCGCCCCAGCAGCCGGTACTGGCCGATGCGTTCAGGATCGTCCGCACGCAGGGACCTCATGCCCTCTCCCCCGGTCCGTTCGGCCGCGACGGGCCGTCACACAGCTTTGCAGAGCGATCGTACGGCCTGTGATCAGGCGGCAACCACGCACGGTGCACGCCGGTCCGTCCCGGTTCGGCGCTCCCGGCCCGTCCGGCCGGACGGGCCCGCGGGCGCACCTGCCGGACTCGTACGGACGACGCAGGGGGATACGGAGCACAGGGCGTACGCGAACCGGTCGGCAGCGGCGGTCGGGTGCGGAACGGGCCGCCGGGCGCGGGGCGTTGGGCTGCCGGCCGCCGGGCGGGGGTGTTGGGCTGCCGACCGCCGGGCGCGGGCCGCCTCCGGCCCGGAGCAGGCAGGGCGGCCGCTCCCGGTCGGCCGCCGGACGACCGAGCGGCCGGAGCCCGGCGGGCGGGAGGGCATCGCGGCCCCGCCCGCCGCCGGATCCGTGCCGGTCCGTCAGTGCCGTGCCGGGTGTACGACCATCGCCGAACCGCCGCCGCGGCGTTCCGGCTCGGCCGCCGCGCGCCAGTGTCCCCTCCCGGGCAGCCGTTGCACTCCGGTGACGGCGCCGATCTCCGCCGTCTCCTCGAACGAGTGCCCGAGCGCGGCCAGTCGGCGGCGTACCGGACTGTCCATCAGCGCGGGCTCGGCGACGGTCTTCGCCGTGTTCCGCTGGCTGGCGCGCGGCGCGGCGATGGCGTCGAGGAGCGGCATCCCGCGGTCGAGATGGTTGGTGAGGGTCTGCAGCACCGTCGTGATGATCGTCGATCCGCCCGGCGAGCCCAGCGCCAGCACCGGCTCGCCGTGCCGCAGGACGACGGTCGGCGACATCGAGGAGCGCGGACGCTTCCCCGGCCCGGGCAGGTTCGGATCGTGCACCCCGGGGGCGCTGGGCACGAACGAGAAATCGGTCAGCTCGTTGTTGAGCAGGAACCCCCGGCCCGGGACGGTGATGCCGCTGCCGCCGGTCTGCTCGATGGTGAGGGTGTAGGCGACGACGTTGCCCCACTTGTCGGCGACGGTCAGATGAGTGGTGTTCTCGCCCTCGTAGGTGGTGGGCGCCGCCTGGTCGGCGTCCCCGCGCTCGCAGGACTCCGGCCGCCGCGGGTCGCCCGGCGCCACCGGGCTCCGGAGGGCCGCGGCGTCGTCGATCAGACATTCCCGCGCGTCCGCGAACCGCTGCGAGGTCAGTCCCCTGGTCGGTACGTCCTCCTGGGCCGGGTCGCCCACCCAGCGGCCCCGGTCGGCGAAGGCGATGCGGCTCGCCTCCAGGTAGCGGTGCAGATACGCCTTCCGGCTCAGGGAACCCAGATCGCTGCGTTCGAGGATGTTGAGCGCCTCGGCGACGGTGGTGCCGCCGGACGAGGAGGGCGCCATGCCGTACACGTCCAGACCGCGGTAGGCGGTCCGGGTCGGGCGCTGGGAGAGCACCCGGTAGGCGCGCAGGTCCTCGGCCGTCAGATCGCCGGGCCGCACGGTGCGGTCCGTGCCCTCGGCCACGGGCGGCTTGCGCACGGCCTGTACGAGGTCGCGGCCGATTCCGCCGCGGTAGAGCGCGTCGGTGCCCTTGCGGGAGAGTTCCCGGTAGGTGTGGGCGAGGTCGGGGTTCCGCAGCCGGGAGCCGACCTCGGGCAGTTCACCGCCGGGCAGGAACAGCTTCGCTGTCGCCGGGAAGTCGCGGAAGCGGTCCTCGTTCTGCGCGGTCTGGTCGCGGAAGGTCCGGTCGACCGTGAAGCCGCGCCGCGCCAGTTCAGTCGCCGGGCGCAGCGCCTGGGCGAGCGACTTGGTGCCGTAGACGCGCAGCGCCTTCTCCCAGGTGGCGGCGGTGCCCGGGGTTCCGACGCCGAGGCCGCTGGTGACGGCCTGGTCGAAGGGGAGGGGTTCGCCGTCCTCGGTGAACAGGTTCCGGTCCGCGCTGCGGGGCGCCGTCTCACGGCCGTCGAGGGTGTGCACCCTGCGGGTGGCCGCGTCGTAGTACACGAAGTACCCGCCGCCGCCGATGCCCGCCGAGTACGGCTCGGTCACCCCGAGCGCCGCGGCTGTGGCCACCGCCGCGTCCGCCGCGTTGCCGCCGTTCTTGAGCACTCTGATGCCCGCCGCCGAGGCGTCGGCGTCCACGCTGGAGACGGCGCCCCCGTAGCCCGTCGCCACCGGGGACTTGCCGTGCGGGTGACCGTGCCCGGCCGGGTGCCGGTCGGGCTGGGCCGGCGCCGCGCCCAGCAGACCCGCCACCACGGCCCCGGTGCCGAGCATTGCGGCGAGACGGCGCGCCGTACGGCGGGGGCGGGCGGGTCCGGCTGCGGTGGGCCCGCCCGCGCGGGCGGGTGGGCCGTCGTCGGGGCGCGGCGGGTGGCCGGCGGGAGAGGGCGTCATGCGGGCCTCCTTGGGGCGTGCTCCGGGGAACGCGCGTGATCCGCGCAGCGTAGTGCGGTCGACTCGGCTGCGTCAGCACCCCGCGGCGAGCCGGACGGACGGCCACCCGGCCGGACTCCGCCGTTCCGAGGGCCTACGCTGCGCCCCCATGGACGAGAACCTGAGAGAGCTCGCACTCGGACTGATCGCCGCCGCGCTCACGGCAGCCGCGGGCTGGCTGGCCCGCAGCTCCCTGTGGCGCCGCGTACTCCACCGCAAGCAGCGCTTCTTCGGGATGCCGGAGAACTCCTCCTGCCTGCTCGTGGTCAACCGGGATCCGGGCGTCGAGGAGTGGAAGGTGGCGCCCGACGACGTGTTCGCGCTGCTGGAGCTGTCCGGCATCATCAAGGACTGCGGTGCCCGGGCGGACATCGTCGGGCACGACACGACCCGCCAGGGGTTCGGCGAACGCACCGAGTTCTGCCTGGGCGGCCCGGCCTCCAACCGGCGCACCGCCGCGCATCTGCAGTCGCTGCTGCCGGGGGTCTCGGTGGTCATGGACGGCGAGGCGCCGGGGGTCTTCGCCATCGGCAGCGACCGCTACCGGGCGGAGAAGGGGACGGTCGAACATGTGCTGCTGGCCCGGCTGACCGGGAACCAGGACGGGCCCGGGGCACGGCCGGTCTTCCTCATATGCGGGCAGCGGCCCGTCGACAACCAGGCCGCCGCCCGGTATCTGGTGCGCCACCATGCGAAGCTGGCCCGCAAGCACGGCCGCAACGGCACCTTCTGTCTGCTGCTGAAGGTCGTCAACTCGCGGGCGTACGGGCCGGATGTGGTCGAACTGGTCGCCGACGTGACCCGCGCGGCGACGGCGCCGGCGGCGGAGTGAGGCGGGCGGTGCTCACGGTTCGGAGCCGGGCATGGTGGGGGCGGCTTCGGCGGGAGCCACCGGGACGGCCTCGTTCTTGACGTTGCCGCGCTCGCGCCGTGCGACCCAGTTGGCGAACCAGGACAGCAGCATGCACAGTCCGATGTAGACCGTCGAGATCACGATCACGACGGGGATGAACGGCATGGTGTAGTCCATGTTGATGGCGATCAGCCGCCCCGCGTGCAGGAACTCCTCGTAGGTGATCAGGTATCCGAGCGAGGTGTCCTTGAGTGCGACGACGAGCTGGCTGATGATCGCCGGCAACATGGCCCGCACCGCCTGCGGCACCAGGACATGCACCATGACCTGGGTCTTGCGCATCCCGAGGGCGTAGGCGGCCTCCCGCTGGCCGCGGTCGACGGAGAGTACACCGGAGCGGAAGACCTCCGCGAGCACGGAGCCGTTGTAGAGGGTCAGCCCGGTCACCAGGGCCGGCAGCGGCCGGACCTCCAGGGCGACGAAGACGAAGAAGATCATGACCAGTACGGGCATCGCCCGGAAGAACTCCACCAGCAGGGTGCTGCACCATCGCACCGGCCGGTGCGCGGAGAGCCGTCCGGCGGCCAGCAGGCCGCCCAGGGCCAGCGCCAGGACGGCCGCCAGTGCGAAGGCCTTGAGGGTGTTGCCGAGACCGCGCAGCAGCAGTTCCTGGATCCCCGTGTAGCCGAAGGGCCGCCACTTGACGAAGGCGAACTGCCCGGTCACGACGAGCAGCTGGACCACCCAGGCCACCAGCGCCGCGAGGGCGAGAGCCGTCAGGACCCCGTAGAGCAGGTGCCGGGCCCGCGCCTTGGGGCCGGGGATGTCGTAGAGCGCGGAGGGTGCCGGCGGCGCGTGCCGCCGGGAGCGGAAGCGGGGGCTCACCGGGCCACCCCCCAGCGCCGCTCCATGGCGTGGAAGAGCGCGCTGATCGACAGGGTCAGGATCAGATAGCCGACCGCGATCCACACGAAGCTCCAGATCACGCTGTACCCGTTCTCGCTGAGCGTCTTGTAGGTGCTCAGCAGTTCCACGACGCTGAAGGAGCCGGCGATCGCGGAGTTCTTGGCGAGCGCGATCAGGGTGGAGCCGATCGGCGCGATGACGGTGCGGAAGGCCTGCGGCAGGACGACGGCGCCCAGCGTCTGTCCGAAGGTCATCCCCAGGCTGCGGGCCGCCTCGCCCTGCCCCACCGGCACCGTGTTGATGCCCGAGCGCACCGCCTCGCAGATGAACGCGGAGGTGTAGCAGCCCAGTGCCAGCACCGCGAACAGCTCGAACGGCAGCGCGACGCCGAAGCGGGGCAGTCCCAGCAGCAGGGCGAAGAACAGCAGCGTCAGCGGGGTGTTGCGCAACACCGTCACCCAGCTGGTGCCGACGGCGCGCAGCGCGCGCACCGGCGCCACCCGGAATCCGGCCGTCAGCACGCCGACGGCCAGCGCCAGCAGCGAGGAGTAGAGGGTCAGCCGCACGGTCCCCCAGAAGCCCTCGCCGTAGAGGGAGAAGTTCTCTGTCAGTACGTCCATGAGACTGTTCGCACTCCTCTCAGCGCGTCAGCGCGGGATCGACACGGGGCGGCCGCGGTGCGGGGCGGCCGGAGAGGCCGAGCGTGACGTCGTAGGCCCGCTTCCAGTCGCCGTTCCGCTCCCGTGCCACGAGGGCCTGATCCAGCGCGCGGGCCAGCGCCCGGTCCCGGCGGGGCACGCCGATGCCGTACGGCTCCTCGGAGAACGCCCTGCCGACCACCTTCAGCTGCGCCGGGTCCTTGGCCGCGTAGCCCAGCAGGATGGTGTCGTCCGTGGTGACCGCGTCGACCTGGTGGTTGAGGAGGTTGTCCACGCAGATGGCATAGCTGTCGTAGGCGACCGCGTCGGCACCGGGGTAGTCGGACTGGACGCGCTGCAGCGGGGTGGAGCCGACCGCCGAGCAGATCTTCCGGCCGGCCATCCCGCCGGGGCCGGTGAGCTGCTTCTCGTCCCGGCGCACCAGCAGCCGCTGCCCGGCGATGTAGTAGGGCCCGGCGAAGCCGACGAGCTTCTTGCGGCCCTCGTTGATGGTGTAGGTACCGACGTAGTAGTCGATCTGGCCGTTCTGCAGGGCGGTTTCCCGGTTCGCGGAGGCGATGGCCTTGTAGGTGATCTGCCGGTCCGGATCGAAGCCGAGCGAGGCCGCCGTCATCTCGGCGATCTCGATGTCGAAGCCGCTGTACACGCCGGTGGCCGGGTTCTTCTCCCCCATCCCCGGCTGGTCCTCCTTGACGCCGATCGTCAGCTTCCCGCTGCGGTGCGCGCTCCGCCAGGTGGGCGAGGCGGGCAGCGAGAAGTCCCGGTCGACGGCGTAGTGCGGGAGGCTGCCGGGCTGCGGGCCGCGGGCGGGAGGGCTGCCGGAGGCTCCGCACCCGGCGACGGCGAGCAGCAGCCCGGCGGCCAGGCAGCGGGCGAGGCGGTGCACGGCACCCCGGCGGGAGGCACGGGTACCGGTGGACGGAGCAGGCGTGGGCACGACCGGGCCCCCTCAGTGCTGGAGGATCTTGGCGAGGAAGTCCTTGGCGCGCTCGCTGCGGGGCGCGGTGAAGAACTCGCCCGGGGCGCGGTCCTCGACGATCCGGCCGTCGGCCATGAACACCACGCGGTTCGCCGCCGAGCGGGCGAAGCCCATCTCGTGGGTGACCACGACCATGGTCATGCCGTCCCGGGCGAGTTGCTGCATGACCTCCAGGACCTCGCTGATCATCTCCGGGTCGAGCGCGGAGGTGGGCTCGTCGAAGAGCAGCGCCTGCGGATCCATGGCCAGGGCGCGCGCGATGGCCACCCGCTGCTGCTGGCCGCCCGAGAGCTGCGCCGGGTACTTGTCCGCGTGCTCGGCCAGTCCGACCCTGCGCAGCAGTTCACGGGCCTGCGCGTGCGCCGCGTCCTTCTTCCTGCCGCGCACCTTCAGCGGCGCGAGCGCCACATTGTCCAGCACGGTCCGGTGCGCGAAGAGGTTGAAGGACTGGAAAACCATGCCGACTTCGCTGCGCAGCCGGGCCAGCTCCCGGCCCTCCTCCGGGAGGGGGCGGCCCGCCAGGGTGATGGTGCCGGACCCGATGGTCTCCAGGCGGTTGATGGTGCGGCACAGCGTCGACTTGCCGGAGCCCGACGGTCCGATGACGACGACGACCTCGCCGCGGCCGACGGTGAGGTCGATGTCCCTGAGCACGTGCTGCGTGCCGTAGTGCTTGTTGACTCCGCGCAGCTCGATCAGCGGTTCCATAGGGAACGGAAACTATCGGGCCGAATGGGTCATCACCGGGATGACACGCACGCGAAGCGACATACCCGTCGGAGTGCGTCAGTCCTCACTGACCTCGGCGTACGCCTGGGACAGCTCCGGCGAGCCCGTCTCGGCCCAGTTGGTGCCCTCCTCCAGCACGTCCGCCTCCCGTCCGGACGGCAGCCGCACCACCGGCTGCCCGTTCGGCCACCGCACCCAGCGGGCTCCCGGCACCGACCGCACCATCACGGTCCCCAGGTAGAGCCCGGCGTCCGTGCCGAGCCACGGGGTGACCTCGGGGTCCTCGCGCCAGTGCGGCAGCAGCTGGTCCAGCGCGGCCAGGGACTCCACCGAGTCGTCGAGTTCGACACCCGCCCCGCGAGCCTGCTCGCGCAGGAGTTCGCACTCGGAGAGGAGCTGCGCCGCGTCCTCCGGATCCTCCGACAGCCGGCGGCTCGATGCGACCGCCCCCTCGGCATCCGGGTGGGGCTTGCGCCAGTTGTCCAGAAAGGGGAAGTGCATGCGCATCAGCGTGGCATCCTCGCGCCCGTGGGCACTATAGGCGCGCTGGGTGCGAAGCCCGGCCGGTTTGGGCCGCCGGACACCTTGACGCCGCGTCAGGGCCTCTCTAACTTCACCCCGCCTCGGTGGAATCCGGGGTGCACGCAGCAGTCGGAGTCCCACGAGAGGGCATCACGTGCGCAGACGTACCTGGACCCGGTCCCTCACCGTCCTGGTGGCCGCCGTGGCCGCGACGGCACCGACCCTGGTGGCAACGGCCACCGCGCAGCAGAGCACCCGGCAGACGGCGCCCGCCGGCCCCGGCGCCGAGCGGCCGCTCCCCCTGGAACGCCTCTACGACAACCGTGCGGTCAGCGACGACACCGCACCGGACGCCGCCGACTTCGACGGTGCCGGACGCTCCCTCTCCGCGCAGGACCTCAAGGCCGCGGGCTGGGGGCCCGGCGCCCGGCTGGACCTGGACGCGGCCGAACTCCGCTGGCCGGACCGGGCACCCGGCCGCCCCGACAACGTCCGCGCGGACGGGCAGCGGGTGCGGGTCGGCGGCCGGGGCGAAGCGCTCACGTTCCTGGTGGCCGCCACCTCCCCGCACGGCCCGGCGAACGCCGCGGGCGGCAAGGGCACCGTCCGGTACCGGGACGGATCCCGGAGCAGCTACACGCTCACCGCCGGCGACTGGCGCGGCGGTCCGCTGGCCACCAAGGCCGTCGCACTGCCCCACCTCAACACCCGGCAGGGCGGGCAGGTCGCGGAGAAGGCGCGGCTCTACGCGGTCACCGTGCCCCTGGAGCACGGCCGCACGGTCGGTTCGGTCACTCTTCCCCGGGACCCGGGCGCCGACGCCGACCTGCACGTCTTCGACCTCGCCGTGCGGCCCGAGGCCACCGAGTGGACGGGGAGCTGGTCCGCCGGTACCGGCGGCTACACCGGCACCGGCGAGTGGCGGGACCGGACGCTGCGGCTGGTCGTGCACACCTCGGCGGGCGGCCCCCGGGCGCGGATCCGCCTGGAGAACACCTTCGCCGCGCAGCCGGTCCGGATCGGGCACGCCTCGATCGCCGTGCAGAAGAACGGCGCCGCCGCACACCGGCGACCGACCCCGCTCACCTTCGACGGCGGCCGTCCCGGCACCCGGATCCCGGCCGGGGCACGCGCCGTCAGCGATCCCGTGGGCTTCGACGTGCCCTCGGAGACCAATCTGCTGGTGAGCATCCATCTGCCCGGCCCGGTCTCCGCGGCTCCGGTGCACAGCGTGGCGCAGCAGCGGTCGTATCTGAGCGAGGACGGCAGCGGCGACCGCACCGGCGAGACCGGCGGGTCGGCCTTCACCGGTTCGCTGTCCCGGTGGCCGTTCCTGACCGGCGTCGACGTGCGGGGCGGCCCCGGCTCGGTCGTCACCCTCGGGGACTCCATCACGGACGGCGTCCGTTCCACGGAGGGGGCCAACCGGCGCTGGCCGGACGTGCTGGCCGGGCGGCTGCTGGCGCAGAGCAGGGTGCCGCGGCTCGGGGTGCTCAACGAGGGCATCTCCGCCAACCGCATCGTCACCGACCGCTATCCCGGCGACGGCGTCAGCAGCGACACCGCGGGGGTGAGCGCGCAGCACCGGCTGGAGCGGGACGTGCTGGCCCAGACCAATGTGCGGACGGTGGTGCTCTTCGAAGGCATCAACGACGTGCGCTGGGGTGCCTCGGCCGAGCAGGTGATCGCGGGGATGAAGGCGATCGCCGCGCGGGCGGCCGAGCGCGGGACGCGGGTCGTGGTGGCGACGATCACGCCGTGTGAGGGCTACCACGACTGCACGGCGGAGGTCGAGGCCAAGCGGGCGAAGGTCAACGCCTTCGTCCGGGACAACGGCGGCCGCTTCGACGCCGTCCTGGACTTCGACAAGGTGGTGCGGGACCCCTCCCACCCGGAGCGGATGGCGCCCAAGTACGACTCGGGCGACCATCTGCACCCCGGTGACGCGGGACTGCGCGCCCTCGGCGAGTCGGTCGACCTGCGGCTGCTCGCGGGCTGAACCGCACCGCCGGGGACCCGGCCGGGGAGCGTGGGAGCGTCACACCTCCAGATCGACGACCACCGGAGCGTGGTCGGAGGCGCCCTTGCCCTTCCTGGCCTCCCGGTCGACGTAGGCGTCCGAGACCGCGGTGGTGAACGCCTCGTTGCCGTAGACGAGGTCGATCCGCATGCCGCGGTTCTTCGGGAAGCAGAGCTGCCGGTAGTCCCAGTAGGTGAACGGCACGTCGTACTTGAGCGGACGCGGGTGGACGTCCGAGACGCCCGCCGCCTCCAGGGCGGCGAGCGCCTCCCGCTCCCGGGCGGTCACGTGGGTGGCGCCCTCGAACTCGGCGATGTCCCAGACGTCCTCGTCGGTCGGCGCGATGTTGAAGTCGCCCAGCACCGCGAACGGCGTCGCGGCCGAGGCGAACTTCTCCGCCGCGTCCCGCAGGGCCGCCAGCCACTCCAGCTTGTACTCGTAGTGCGGGTGCCCCACCTCGCGCCCGTTGGGTACGTACAGCGACCACACGCGCACCCCGCCGCAGGTGGCCGCGGCGGCGCGGGCCTCGACGGCGCCTTCCCAGGCGGGCGCGCCGGGCAGGCCCAGCGCCGGGTCCTCGATGCCCACCCGGGAGAGGACCGCGACACCGTTCCAGCGGCCCTGCGCGCTGACGACCGACTCGTAGCCGAGCGCGCGCAGCTCCTGCTGCGGGAAGGCGTCGTCGGACACCTTGAGCTCCTGCAGGCAGAGCACGTCGGGCTGGGCGGACTCCAGCCACTGCGTCAGGCGGGGCAGTCTGGCCGTTATCGAGTTGACGTTCCAGGTGGCAATTCGCATGCGGACTCCGTCGGGGTCACGGGGGTCGTCCCCCGGCAGAATGCAGGCTACCGCGCCAGTCGGACACTCTCGCCGGGCCGGAGCTGGTTGTGCGCCGCGCCACCCGTTCCGGGGCCGCCCTCGCCGAGCATCCGGCCGAAGAACGCCAGCCCGAGGTCGCCCAGCAGGCCGTCGTGGACGTCGTAGACCTGCGCGGGGCTGACGGTGCGCACGTAGTCCAGCACCTCGGCGTACTTGTTCCAGGGCGCGTACACCGGCAGCAGCAGCGTCTTGACGGGCCGCTCGGGGACGGTGAGCGCGTCGCCGGGGTGGAAGACCAGCCCGTCGACGACGAAGCCGATGTTGGTGATCTGCGGGATGTCGGGGTGGATGACCGCGTGCAGCTCCCCGTGCACCTCGACCTCGAACCCGGCCGCCTCGAACGTGTCACCGTGGCCCACGGTGTGGACGCGGCCCGGGAAGGCGCCGGAGAGCTGTTCGGCGACGCTGCGCAGCGTCCAGATCTTCGCCTCCGGGTTGGCCTCCATGGCGGCACGCAGCCGCAGCTCGTCGAAGTGGTCGGGGTGCTCGTGCGTGACGAGCAGCGCGTCCGCGCCCAGCCCGGCCTCCTGCTCGCTGTAGCCGCCCGGGTCGATGACGAGGGTGCGGCCGTCCTTCTCCAGCCGGACGCTGGC
Organism: Streptomyces sp. NPDC006925; assembly: GCF_042869575.1. Lineage (NCBI taxonomy): Bacteria > Bacillati > Actinomycetota > Actinomycetes > Kitasatosporales > Streptomycetaceae > Streptomyces > Streptomyces sp. NPDC006925. The sequence continues at coordinate 110,627 of NZ_JBIAGB010000016.1, read as the reverse complement.
GTGGCCCTGCTTGGTGAGCTTCAGCGCGGTGGCGTTGGCATCAGTTCCCATGGGGCTCATTCTCCTCCCGGGGCTGCCGGTGGTCCTCCGGGGTGGTCTCCTCCCGGATCACCCGCTGGGCGACGGCGAACGCCGAGTTGGCCGCGGGCACCCCGCAGTAGACGGCGGTCTGCAGCAGCACCTCCTTGATCTCGGCGGGGGTCAGCCCGTTGCGCAGCGCGGCCCGGACGTGGAAGGCCAGCTCCTCCAGATGGCCGCGGGCCACCAGCGCGGTCAGCGTGATCACCGAGCGGGTGCGCCGGTCGACACCGGTACGGGTCCACACCTCGCCCCAGGCGTACCGGGTGACGAAGTTCTGGAAGTCCTCGGTGAAGTCGTCGGCCTGCTCCAGGGAGCGGTCCACATGGGCGTCGCCGAGCACCTCGCGGCGCACCTTCATCCCCGCGTCGTAGGAGTCGGTGCGCAGCGCCGCCGCCACGCCGGACTCCAGCTCGGCGACCGCGGACGCCTGCGGCGGTACGGGGCTGATGACGGGAGCCGGGGCGGGCGGGCCGGCGGCCGAATCCTGCCAGGTGGTGGTGAAGTGCCGGATGAGCAGGTCGGTGACGGCCCCGGGCTGCTCGACCGGCGTCAGATGCGAGGCGCCGGGCACGATCGCGAGCCGCGCATCGGGGATGCCCGCGACCAGCGCCCGGGCCTCGGCGGGCGGGGTGACCTGGTCCTCGGCTCCGGCCATGACCAGCGTGCCCACCCCTATGCGGTCCAGCGAGTCCTTGACATCGAAGGAGGCCAGCGCCTCGCAGGCGGCGATGTAGCAGCCCGGGTCGGTGGTGCGGACCATCTGCACCGCCCACTCGACGATGGCGGGCTGCGCGGCGGCGAAGCCGGGGGTGAACCAGCGGTCGGGAGTGGTGCGGGCGATCGGGTCGAGCCCGTTGGTCCGGATGACGACCCCGCGCTGCCGCCAGCTGTCCGCCGTGGCGAACCGGGGCGAGGAGGAGATCAGCGCGAGCGAGGTGACACGCTGCGGGGCCCGCAGCGCGAGCTGGATGCCGATCGCGCCGCTGAAGGAGCAGCCCGCGTAGCCGAAGCGCTCGATGCCCAGCTGGTCGAGGGTGGCCAGCAGCCGCTCGGCGTAGGCGTCGGCCGAGTCGGCGGAGTAGGCCGGGGAGCCGCCGTGCCCGGGCAGGTCGAATCTGAGCACCCGCCAGTTCCGGGTCAACTCGGGGATCTGCCGGTCCCACATGTGCCAGGTGGTGCCGAGGGCGGGGCCGAGGACGAGTACGGGCGCGTTGTCGGGCCCGTCGGTCCGGTGCTGCAGCGTCTGGGCGGGGGTCACCGTGCTTCACCTCGAGCTGACGTGCGGGGCGGGTTGGGGGAGGGGCGGCCGTTACTCACGCGTGCACGCTATCGAGCGGCGGGCGGTCCGCACTCCTCGGGGGCGCCCGCTCCGAGGCGCACGGCGCATCCGTGGCGGCAGCGTGCGCGGGGCGTGCGGAGCACGCGCGGAGTCCGTGGAGAAGACGTGCGGACTCAGAACTCGGCGGTGGAGACGACGTAGACGCGGGGTCTGCTCTCGTACGTCGTGTCCACGGTGATCACCAGGTCGGGCTCGCTCCCGGGTTGGTCGAGGCGCAGGCTCCGGTAGTGGCTGCTGGGCTCGTCGAACCGCCAGCCGACCACTCTGGCCTTCCGCCCGCTGATGGCGACCTCGCCCTCGGTCAGCTCGGCGCGGCTGCTCCCGATGTCCTCCAGGAACTCGGTGAGCCGCTTGGGGCTGGTACGGAACTGCACCCACATGGTGCTCTTCTGCCAAGCGTTCGCCTCGTAGAAGGCCACCCGAGTCGAGGAGACCGGCACCGGGACGCTGTAGACCCGCTGGCTGACCTTGGGGGGCCGCGCGTAGGTGAGGCTGGTCGCAGCGGCGGCGCGCTCCTTGTCCTTGCCGCTGGCGCGGCTCTTGAACGCCGACTGCACCAGGTAACCGGCCGGCAGCGCGATGAGCAGCACCACGATCACCAGTACGGCGAGGCGGTGGCGGGGCCGGTGCGGGGGGCGCTCGCGGGGCTCGGAGGGGCGGGGGCTGGCGTCGGTGTGCGGCATGGCGCTGGGCGTCTCGGAGGGTGTGGTGGATGTTCGGCGGGGCGGCGGTCCCGGCCCCGTCACTGACCGACGGCCCGGCGCAGGTTGTCCGCCGCCCGCTCGTAGCGCTCGTAGCGCTCCAGCCGACGCCGGTTGGCACGCCGGAAGCGGCGGGCCACCAGCCGGGCCAGGTCCGCAGCACCGACCATACCCGCCTCGGGGCCCAGCTGCGCCTTCACGATCCGGGCCTCCGGCCGGTATCCGCGGCCGGTGAGCTGCCGCCGGAACGCCTCCCTGGCGGGTTCGATCAGCAGTTCGTCGGCCGCGCTCACCCCGCCGCCGACCACGAAGCAGGACGGGTCCAGGGCGGCCGCCAGATTGGCCAGGCCCACCCCCAGCCAGGAGCCGACCTCGTGGAAGAGCTCCGTGCACATGGCATCGCCGGAGCGGGCGAGCTCGGTGATCAGCGGTCCGGTGATGTCGCCGACCTGGCCGCCCACCCGGTCGATGATGCCGTAGGCCACCGGCGACTCGGCCGCCGCCAGCTCGCGGGCCTCCCGGACCAGCGCGTTCCCGGAGCTGTACTGCTCCCAGCACCCTCTGTTGCCGCACGGGCACCGATGGCCGCCGGGCACCACCTGCATATGGCCGAACTCGCCGGCCACCCCGTACTTGCCGCGCTTGACCCGGCCGTCCTCCAGGATGGCGCCGCCGATCCCGGTGCCCAGCGTGATCATCACCAGGTGGTCCTCGCCGCGCCCGGCGCCGAATCGCCACTCGCCCCACGCCGCGGTGTTCGCGTCGTTGTCCACCATCACCGGCACCGCCAGCCGCGCCGTCAGCGCGTCCTTGAGGGGCTCGTCGCGCCAGGCGAGGTGCGGCGCGAACAGCACCCGGGAGCGGTCCGCGTCGATCCACCCCGCCGCGCCGATGCCGACCGCGTGCACGTCGTGCCGGTCCGAGAGGTCGAGCACCAGCTCCGCGATGGTGTCCTCGACCACCTTCGGGCTCTTCGACTTCTCCGGCGTCTCCGCCCGCACCTTCTCCAGGATCACCCCGTCGGCGTCCACGACACCGGCCATGACCTTGGTGCCGCCGATGTCGATACCTACGGTGGGAACGCGGGGCGCCGACAGATGGGAGCGGCGCTCTCGCGTGCTGACGGTCCTCAGCACGCTCGGGCTGGGGCCCGTCCGCCGTCGGTGGACCCGGTCTGCTCGCTGAAAGCTGTCCGCGTTCAAGGGGTGGTCGTCTCTCTGGGAGGGGTCTCACGGGTGGCGCCCGCTGCTGCCAGGGGTCAACGGTACGTCGTCCGGCGCACGGGCGCTCGGAGTCCCGTGCACCGCCGGGCCCGCACCGACTTGTGGCCGGCGGGCCCGGGGCACCGGGGCTCAGTCGCGCTGCAGCTCGTGGCTGAGCTGGTCCAGCTCCGAACCGCCCGCCATCTGCCGCACCAGCTCCTCCAGCTCCAGTCCGTCCTTCACGTAGGACCCGGCCATGGCGCCGCGCTTGAGCACCACGAAGCGGTCCCCGACGAGATAGGCGTGGTGCGGGTTGTGGGTGATCAGCACGACGCCGAGGCCGGCGTCCCGGGCCGCGGCGACGTACTTGAGCACGACCCCGCTCTGCTTGACCCCGAGCGCGGCGGTGGGCTCGTCCAGCACCAGGACCCTGGCCCCGAAGTGCACGGCGCGGGCGATGGCGACGGACTGCCGCTCGCCGCCGGACAGCGTTCCGATCGGCTGGTCGACGTCGCGCAGGTCGATGCCCATCCGCAGCAGCTCGCTGTGCGTGGTGCGCCGCATGCGCTGCACGTCGAGCCGGCGCAGCGGCCCGCGGCCGGTCGTCGGCTCGGAGCCGAGGAAGAAGTTCCGCCACACCGGCATCAGCGGGACGACGGCCAGGTCCTGGTAGACGGTGGCGATGCCGCGGTCCAGCGCCTGGCGTGGGGAGGAGAGCCGGGTCTCCTCCCCCTGGATGCTGAAGGTGCCGCCGTCGTGCTGATGCAGCCCTGAGATGATCTTGATGAGGGTGGACTTGCCCGCCCCGTTGTCACCGAGCACGCAGGTGATCTCCCCGGGCCGCACCGTCAGGGAGATGCCCTCCAGGGCCCGGATGTTGCCGTAGAACTTGCTGACGTCGGACAGCTCGACGAGCGCCCCGTCGTCGGCCGGCTGTACCTCGCTCATCGGGTCGCCTCCGCCCGCTTCCGGATCCACGCGTTCAGCAGCGTGGCGAGCAGCAGCATCGCGCCGAGGAAGAACTTGAACCAGTCCGGGTCCCACTGCGCGTAGATGATGCCCTTGTTGGCCATGCCGAAGATCAGGGCGCCCACGGCGGCGCCGACCGCGGAGCCGTAGCCGCCGGTCAGCAGGCAGCCGCCGATGACGGCCGCGGCGATGTAGATCAGTTCGTTGCCGACGCCCTCGCCCGACTGGACGGTGTCGTAGTTGAACAGCAGGTGCTGGCCGGAGATCCAGGCGGCGAACGCGACACCCAGATACAGGCCGATCTTGGTGCGGGCCACCGGAACGCCGACGGCGCGGGCCGCGTCCACTCCGCCGCCCACCGCGAAGATCCAGTTGCCGACGCTGGTGCGCAGCAGGATCCAGGTGGCGGCCGCCACCAGCAGCAGCCACCACACGATGGTGATCTGCAGATCGACGCCGCCGAGGGTGAGCGTGGAGGCGAAGACGGCCTTGGCCGAGTCGAAGCCCTCCATGTCGCTGATGCTCTTGGTGGTGACCGTGCCGCTGATCAGTTTGGTGAGGCCGAGATTGAGGCCCGTCAGCATCAGGAAGGTGCCCAGCGTGATGATGAAGCTGGGCAGCCTGGTGCGGGTGAGCATGATCCCGTTGAAAAGTCCGATGGCCAGTGTGACCAGCAGCGACACCCCGACGCCGACCCAGGTGTTGGCCGTCATCTGGTAGCTGAACATCGAGGAGGCCAGCGCGGAGGAGGTCACCATCACGCCGGTCGACAGGTCGAACTCCCCGCCGATCATCAGCAGCGCCACCGGCACCGCCATGATCCCCAGGGTGGAGGAGAAGTAGAGGACCGTGGAGAGACTGGAGGGGCGCAGGAAGCTGTCGGCGACCAGCGCGAAGAAGACGAACAGCGCCAGGGCGCCGACCACGGCGCCCAGTTCCGGACGCCGCAGCAGCCGCACCGCCAGCGGACGGTGCACCAGCCGCTCGTCGACCACCGCGGGGGCCGGCGGAGGGGAATCCTCCGGCTGCGGGGAGCCGTCCTGGGCGCCCTGGCCGCCGGGCCGGGCCGGGGCCGTCATCGGGTGCCCCGCTTCGTCAGCTCGGCCAGCTTGCCCGCGTCCTTCTTGGTGAGGATCTGCGGCCCGGTGAGCACCGGCTTGCCGCCGCCGAGCATGTCGGCGTTGTAGCGGTAGAGCCAGAGCAGGTCGACGGCCTCGTAGCCCTGCATGTAGGGCTGCTGGTCGACTGCGAAGCCGATCGTGCCGTCCTGCAGGCCGGCGGCGACCTTGTCGTTCAGGTCGAAGGTGTCGATCTCGGCCTCGCTGCCCGCGTTCTCCTTCGCCTTGGCCGCGGTGGCCGCGAACGGCGCGCCGAGCGTGACGACCGCGTCGACCTTCTTGTCGGACTGGAGCTTGGCCTCGACCGACGACTGCACGCCCGGCATGTTGGTGCCGTCCACGTACAGGTTCTTGACCTTGCCGTCGAAGGTCTTCTTGATGCCGTCGCAGCGCTGCTCGTGGCCGACGTTGCCCTGCTCGTGGATGAGGCAGACGGCCTTCTTCCGGCCCCGCTCGTTCAGCTCGCGGCCGACGGCCTCACCCGCGAGCACCTCGTCCTGGCCGATGTGGGTCAGCGCACCGAAGTCCTGCGAGACCTCCTGGCCGGAGTTGATGGTGATGACCGGAATACCGGCCTTCACGGCCTTCTTGACCACGCGCTTCATCGCATCCGGCTTGGCGAGGGTGACGATCAGGCCGTCGACCTTCTTGTCGATCGCCGTCTGGACGAGCTGCGCCTGGCGGCCGGCTTCCTTGTCGTGCGAGTAGAGGAACTCGATGTTGTCCTTGGCGGCGGCCTGCTTGGCGCCGCTCTGCACGATGTCCCAGTAGGTGTCGCCGTCGCCGGAGTGGGTGACCATGGCGACCTTCCAGCGCGGGGTGGTCACGTTGGCCTTGCCCGAGGCCGCCTGCTCGCGCGCCTCCTCCGCCCGCTTGCCGCCGGTGCTGCTGCACCCGGCGAGCGCGGTCAGCGCGACGACCGTCGCCGCCACCGCGGCCCCGGTCGTACGTATGGACCTGCGGAACCTTCGCCGGGACCTCTGCACGCTGGCCACCTGTCCTGCTCTCTGGGTAGGTATACGGTCGGGATCCGCCCTGGATCTTCGCACACATATCCGCCAAGGTGGCCGGAAACCCCCCACCGGGCCCGCGCCCACCCCCTCCGACCGGGATGTGTAGCGGCGAGCAGGGCAGCCGTCAACGTCGTCGGCTCGGGGCTCTCGCACAGGGACACCTCTCAAGGGCTCAGGGACGCACCAGGAGCTGGAAGTCGAAGGAGTAGCGGGACGCGCGGTAGAGGTGCGAGCCGTACTCCACGGCGCGACCGGTGTCGTCGTAGGTGGTGCGCTCCATCGTCAGCAGCGGAGCGCCCTCGGTCTCCCCCAGCAGCTCCGCCTCGGCCGCGTCCGCGATCCGCGCGCCCACGGACTGCCGGGCCGAGTGCAGCGTCACTCCGGCTCCGCGCATCAGCCGGTAGAGGCCCGTCGTCTCCAGCTCGCCCTCCCGCGGGGTGAGCAGATCCACCGGCAGATGGTTGCGCATGTGCGCCATCGGCTCCCCGTGCGCCAGCCGCAGCCGCTCCACCAGCCGCACCTCGGCCCCCTCGGGCACCCCCAGTGCCGCCGCGACCTCCCCCGTCGCCTCCTCGACGCCGTGCCGCAGCACCCGGGTGGCCGGACGCTGGCCCGCCGCCTCCAAGTCGTCGTAGAGGCTGCTCAGCTCCATGGGACGCTTGACCTGGCTGTGCACGACCTGGGTGCCGATGCCCCGGCGCCGGACCAGCAGCCCCTTGTCGACCAGCGACTGGATGGCCTGCCGGACGGTGGGGCGGGAGAGCCCCAGGCGCCCGGCCAGCTCGATCTCGTTGCCCAGCAGACTCCCGGGCGCCAGCTTGCCGCGCTCGATGGCGCTCTCCAGCTGCTGGGCGAGCTGGAAGTAGAGCGGGACGGGGCTGGCGCGGTCCACACTGAGCTGCAGGTCCACCGGATCATTCTTGGCCACGGACGGGAGCGTAGTGCCCTTCGGCGGTCACGTGAACCGTACATTCGATTGTCAGGACGAAAAGACGAAAAGGCAAAGCGTTGACACCGCCGGGCGCGCGGGCGAGCGTGGGCCCATGCGCATCGGACTCATCGGCACCGGCCGGATCGGCACCCTGCACGCCCGCACTCTCCACGCGCATCCCGAGGTGAGCGGATTGGTGGTCGCGGACGCGGACGCCGCACGCGCCCGCGAGGTGGCCGCCGCCCTCGGCGCCACCGCCGCACCCGGCGTGCCGGACCTCTTCTCCGCGGACCTCGACGCGGTCGTGATCGCCTCCGCCACCGCCTCGCACGCCGAACTGATCCGCACCGCGGCCCGGCGCGGGCTGCCGGCCTTCTGCGAGAAGCCCATCGCCCTGGACCCGGCCGGCACCCGCGCGGCGCTCGCGGACGTGGCGGCGGCCGGAACCCTGCTGCAGATCGGCTTCATGCGGCGCTTCGACGCCGGGTACACGGCCGCCCGGGAGGCGGTGCGCACCGGCCGCCTGGGCCGGCTGCACACGGTGCGGGCCATGACTTCGGACCCGGCGCCGCCGCCCGCCGCCTACCTGCCGCACTCGGGAGGGCTCTACCGGGACTGCCTCGTCCACGACTTCGACGCCGTGCGGTGGGTGACCGGGCGGGAGATCGTCTCCGTCTACGCCACCGGCTCCGCCGCGGGTCCCGCCATGTTCGCGGAGGCGGGCGACGTGGACACCGCGGCCGCGCTCCTCACCCTGGACGACGGCACCCTGTGCACCGCGACCGCGACCCGGATGAACGGTGCGGGCTACGACGTGCGGATGGAGCTCGCGGGCGAGCGGGACCAGTTCGCGGTCGGACTGGACGCACACACCCCCCTCACCTCACTGGAACCGGCCGCTCCCCCGCCGCCGGAGCGGCCCTGGCCCGGCTTCCTCGAGCGGTTCGGGCCCGCGTACGAGGCCGAGATCGCCGCCTTCGTCCGCGCCCTGCGCGGCGAGATCCCCAATCCCTGCGACGGCCGGGAGGCCCTCGCGGCGCTGCTGGCCGCGGAGGCCTGCGAGCTGTCGCGCGCCACCGGCGCCCCGGTGGAGGTGGCCGCACTCGACAGCGCCGAGCCCTCCCGGACCGGCTGAGCCGGGCCCCGCCGGGGCGGTGCCGGTGCCGGCACCGCGGCGACGGGCCCACCGGGCACTCCGAGGTGCCGGCGCGCCCGGTGGGGCGTCACAGTTTCTTGACCATGAACAGGCAGGCATCGGCAACCCGGTGGACCACCCCGGCCCCGTCCTGGTAGCTCCAGCAGTCCAGATACGGCACGGAGTCGCGGTAGCCGAGGTGGCCGTAGAGCGCGCTCGCCCGCGGATTGTTCTTCTCGACGCCGAGCCCGACCGCGCGGCAGCCCCGCTCCCCCGCGAGGCGCTCCGCCTCATGGAGGAGCGCGGTGCTGATGTTCTGGGAGCGGAGGGCCCCGTGCCACACTCCGAGCCCGTGCACCTCGGGGCAGCCGGGATGCGCTGCCCGCACCTCAGGCGCCTCGCACCCCGCCCAGCGGATCTCGCAGCTGCCGACCGGCCGCCGGTCCTGCCAGGCAAGCAGGAACGTGGCGCTGCCCTGCCGTTGCCGCGCGTAGCGGGCCTCGTGTGGGGTGGCCGCCCCGCGCAGCGGCTTGTGCGCCTCGAGCAGTTCGAGGTCTTCTTCCCGGCACTGACTGATCCGCATGCCGGTACCCTACGAGCCTGGTACGGACCTGTGTCCATGCTTCACAACACGTCCCCCGGCCCGGACCACAGCCCGCACCCGGCAGGGCCCCCGGGCCGGGAACACCCTGGTCAGCCGAACCGTACCGGCACGCTCTTCACCCCGCGCAGCACGGTCCCCTGCCGCCACTCCAGTGCGGCGGGACTGGCGTCCAACTCCAGCCGGTCGGTGCGCTCCAGCAGCATCCCGAAGGCGATCCGGGCCTCCAGCCGGGCCAGCGGGGCGCCGAGACAGAAGTGGATGCCGTGCCCGAAGGCGAGATGGCCGCCGCTCTCCCGGCGGATGTCGAAGCGGTCGCCCTCGGGGAAGCGCGCCGGATCCCGGTCGGCGTCGGCAAGGACCGGCAGCACGAGCCGCCCGCCCCCGGGGATCAGGGTGCCGTCGATCTCCAGGGGTTCACGGGTGAAGCGGTAGGTGGACGTCTCGACCGGGCCGTCGTAGCGGAGCATCTCCTCGACGGCTCCGTCGAGCAGCGCCGGATCGGCGCGCAGTGCGGCGAGCTGGTCGGGGTGGCACAGCAGCGCGAGCGCGCCGTTGGCGATGAGCCCCACCGTCGTCTCGTACCCGGCCACCAGCAGCAGCCAGGCCATGCCGTGCAGTTCGCCGGTGGAGAGCCGGTCGCCGTCCTCGTCGCTGGTGCGGATCAGGAGGCTGAGCAGGTCCTCGCCCGGGCGCGCGCGCTGCCGCTCCAGCAGTTCGGTCAGATAGCCGCTCAGCGCCTCGATCGAGCCGCGCTTCTCCTCCTCCGGGGCCGCGCTCAGCACGTGATCGCTCCAGGCGCTGAACCGCTCGCGCTCCAGGTCCGGCACGCCGAGCAGTTCGCAGATCACCGCGATCGGGAGCGGGAAGGCGAGCGCCTCGACCAGGTCGGCGCGCCCGTCGGGGTCTGCCAGCATCCGGTCCAGCAGCCCGGCCGTCAGCTCCCTGATCCGGGGTTCCAGCGCGGCGATCCGACGCGGGGTGAACTGCCTGCTGACCAGCTTGCGCAGCCGGGTGTGGTCGGGCGGATCGCTGATCAGCATGTGGGTGCCGGGGGAGATCGAGAGGGTTCCGGCCTCCGGCGAGGCGTTGGCCCAGTCCTTGGAGAGCCGCGGGTCGTTCAGTGCGGCCCGCGCTGCCTCGTGGCCGACCACCAGCCAGCCGAGCGCGCCTTCCGGGGTGCGCACATGGTGCACGGTGCCGCGGCGGCGCAACGCGGCGTAGACGGGGTAGGGGTCGCGGACGAAGTCGTCCCCCAGCACGGCGAGGTCGACGATGCCGTCCGTGTCCGGGGTCAGGTCCAGCACGCTCCGGTCAGCCATGGGGAGAGCCTAGAAGCGGGTACGCGACAGGTCACCGGGGCGTTTTCGGCCAGCGAAGGCAGCCCCGTCCACCGGCGGAGGGCTGCCGCCCCAATCCGCCGACGGACGGGCGGCCCGTTTCCGCCTCCGGGCGGGCCCCGGTGCGCTGCTCAGTCGGGTGCGGCGTCCTGGAGGCGCTTGAGGAGTTCGGCGACCCGCTTGGTGGTCGTCTCCCGGTCGTGGCCGTCGGTCAGGGCGGAGCCCATGCCGCAGGCGACGGCGCCCGCGGCGATCCACTCGGGCGCCTCCTCCAGGGTGATGCCGCCGGTGGGCAGGAAGGGCGCCTGCGGCAGCGCCGCGCGCACGTCCCGCAGCCAGCCGGGCCCGTGCTGCGAGGCGGGGAAGAGTTTGAGTCCGTCGGCGCCCAGTTCCAGCGCCCGGACCGCTTCGGTGGGAGTGGCGACGCCGGGGAAGACGGGCACTCCGTAGCGGTGCCCGGTGCGGATGACCTCCTCGTCGAGGGCGGGCGCGACGAGGAAGCGGGCACCGGCGTCGACGGCGAGGCGGGCCGAGGCGCTGTCCAGGACGGTACCCGCGCCGATCACCGAGTCGTCGCCGGTCTCGCGGCGCAGCGTGCTGATGGCGTCCAGCGCGTACGGCGTGGTCAGCGAGACCTCCAGGCTGGTGAGCCCGGCGGCGAGCAGGATGTCGGCCGTAGCGGCCGCCTTCTCGTAGCTGTCCGCACGGACGATGGCGAGGACGCGCTGTTCCAGCGCCGCTCTGGTGATCTCCCAGCGGTACACGGCAGTTCGCCGCCTCTCTCGATCTGTGGGATGTCGGCCGGCCGGCACCGGGCCGGACCCCGCGGAAGCGGGGCCGGTGGCGGGGTCAGCGGTGCACCGGGTCGGTGCCGCGGGTGAACGCCGCGAGCGCGCGGTCGCGGGCGGCGGCGGTGGGCAGTCCGTCGATGTCGCCGGGCGCCTGGACGACGAGGGCCGCCACGCACGCGGCCTCGGCCAGGGCCCGCTGGTGGTCCAGCCCGCGCAGCCGGGCCGAGAGCCAGCCGGCCGCGAACGCGTCGCCCGCGCCGACCGGGTCGGTGACCGGCACCTCGAAGGGCTCCTGCCGCCATTGCCCCTCGGCGGTGTGCGCGACCGCGCTGTGGTCGCGGTGCTTGACCACGACCGTGCCGGCCCGGCCGAGCGTCAGCAGGGCTTTGGCGCCCTCGTCCGGGCCCGCGCCCAGCAGGAGTTCGATCTCCTCCTCCCCGGCGAGGACGAGGTCGGCCTCGCGCAGCAGCGGCCCGACGCGCCGGATCCATTCGTGGTCGGTGCCCAGCTTGCGCCGCACGTTGGGGTCGAAGCAGACAGTGGCACCGGCCTGCCGGGCGCCCTCGATCAGGGCGTGGGTGGCCTTTTCGGCGTCCTCGGAGAGCATCGGGGTGATGCCGGTGACGTGCACGAGCCGCACACCGGCCAGTGCTTCGGGGGTGATCTGCGCGGGGCTGAGCAGCGAGGCGGCCGAACCGGTCCGGTAGTACTGCACGTCGACGGCGCGGCGGGGGTGGCTGTCGCGCAGCAGCAGTCCGGTCGGCGATTCCGGGTCCATCTCGGCGCAGGAGACGTCGACGCCGTCGGCGCGCAGTTCCCGCAGCACGGCCTCGCCTGCAGGGTCGTCCCCGACCCGGCCGATCCAGCGGGCCCAGTGGCCCAGCCTGGCCAGTCCGGCCGCGACGTTGGACTCGGCCCCGGCCACGGAACGCCGGAAGTGCGTCGCGCGTTCCAGGGGGAGGCCGGGTTCGGCGAGCATCAGCAGCATGGCCTCACCGCAGGTAACCGCTTCCGGGCCGTTTCTCACCGTTGACTCCCCATATCTACCGCCCGCGCATCACTCTCTGTGGGGAACGTTACCCGTTTACGCCGGGTAAGCCACCCCCGGGTGGCACGACACCCGAGGTACGGCGTCGCCTCACCTGGCGAGTCGAAGGTAGTCGATAGGACTCGCGGCGCGCCGACTTCTGTCGCACTGCCCCGGCCGGGAGGACGGCAGTCGCCGTCGAGGCGGCAGCCCCTCCCTTGCCGCACACGGCCCGATACCGCGAGGACCTGCACGGAGGAACGCGGGCGAGATGCATATGCCTGGTATGGCATACGTCACGCGACAAGGCGCGAGAGGTGTAGACCTTCAGGGAAAGGCGCCATTCGGGCTCCAGCTCACGGGCCGTTACCGATAAGTACGTCATTACGGTGCGCCGCCTTGTGGCATCACTGTGTGATTTTGATGCCCAACGGTATGCGTGTGTGCGGTGTTTCGGGGGTTGAGTGGTCGTCATGCACACGCGATACGACGTGACGTGCTCACAGGTTGTCGCTTCCACCCCCTCGACGAAGAGGACCCATGAGCGAAGATGCCCACCCGCACATCGTCTTCGGCACCGTCACGGAGACGGCACCGCTGCCGCTGCCGCTGGAGTTCGAGGCCCTCTGGGTGACCAACCAGGCGGATTTCCACCAGTACGCCCGCGTGGTGTCCGGGAACTGGCAGGCCGCCGAAGCCACCGTGCACCGCGCGTTCCTGGAGATCCTGAACCTCTGGGACGAACTGCTGCAGTCGAGCAACATGCAGGGCGAGGTCTGGGCGATCTTCCGCAAGACCGTGGTCTCCCAGGAGCTGAACTCCTTCCGCGAGGGCCTCTCCCGCCTGGAGCCGGACGAGGAGATCGGCCTCTTCCGGGCCCTGCGGAAACTGCCTCCGCGCCAGTTCGACGCCGTCGTCCTCAAGCAGGTGATGCATCTGGAGACCAGCAAGATCGCCTGGTACCTGGGCGTGACCACCCGCACCGTCGACTACCACTGCCGCAAGGCCAAGGAGCGCCTGGAGCAGGCCGTTCCCTCGCATGTGAAGCCCGGGAGGGATCCCAAGTGACCGGCAGCCGCGTCGAGAGCACGCTGGCCTCCATGGGCCGGGCGCTGCGCGCCGAGGAGCGCACCTTCGACGAGCCCGCCGCGCTGCGCCGGATCGCCGAGGACGCCGGACTGCTCCCGCTGCGCGACCTCCCCGCAGTGGCCGGGCAGCAGTTGACGGTGGTGGTGCGCTGGGCCCTGGAGCACCCCGGGGCCGCCGCGCACCTGGAGCGTCTCGCCGAGGCGATCGGTGAGAAGAAGAGTTACGGCGATGAGCAGGACGACTGGATGCTCCTGGTACGCGTCAGCGACCTCACCGAGATCGACGTGGACGGCGCACACCTCTTCGCCTGCATGCTCTACCTGGCCCGGCATCACGAGAGTGCCCAGTTCTGGTGGCAGTTCGCCGCCGGTGCCGGAATGCGCGTCGCCGCCTTCTGCCTCCATCTCCACCACCTCGGACGGGGCGAGACGCCCGAGGCCGAGCACTGGCTGGGAACACTGAAGTCCATGGACACCCCCGAGACGCTGGACGAGGAGTTCCTCTGCGGCCTGCGCAGGTTCGCCGCCTGGGAGTGGCGCAACGGGAACCCGGCGTCCGGGTATGTGGCCGCTCTGATCGACGAGGTCTACCGACTGGCCACCATCGACAACGCGGACGAGATGCTCGTGTGCCGCCCCGACCACGAACTGGCCCTGCGGCTGAACGGCTGCGGCTCGGTCTGATCCGTGCGGCGCGCGGCCCGCGCCGCACTCGGCGTCCGGGCCACCGCATGGGCGGCCGCCTCCCGGTACGGGCGACGGCCGCCCGAGGGTTCGGTGTGTGGGGGCGTCAGCAGGCGGGATCGACCAGGTCGAAGGAGGCGTAGTGGTCGGCCGTGTAGTAGTCCTCCGCCTCCTGCTCCCCGGTGACGATGCGTCGGGCGCCGCGGTCCTCCGAGCCGGGGGTCTCCACGGTGTACTCGTGGTAGTAGCCCTGCTCGTGGTCGGGCAGGATGCCCTCGCGGTTCTCGAAGACCGTGCCGTCCTGCGGATAGGGGTAGGGGCCGCCCTGCTCGATGAGGTCGAGGGTGTCGTGGGCCTCGGACGGCAGCTCGGAGGCGCAGATGTCGCCGACGGCGGCGATCCGCGCCGCCGCGACCGCGGGGTGCGCGGCGGGTGCGGCCGAGGCCGTGGTGAGGGCGGGGCCGCCGACGAGCATCGCGGCGGCGAGGGCTCCGGCTGCGCCGATACGGGTCCAGCGTGGGGGGAATGTCATGCCACCCCATGGTGACGCGCGTAGAGGGCGTGTCAATGCCAACTCGCGGGGTTTTGCCGCACGTTCACCGGTCCGACGCCGGAGGGGCGCGTGGGCACCCCTCCGGCAGCGGGGTCAGCTCGACTCGGCGTGGCGGGCCGCCAGTCGGCGGGCCCCCTCGTCCGTCAGGGAGCCGTGCAGCCGGAGGCGGGCGACCGCACCGTCCGGGTGGATGTCCATCCGCACATGGGTGACCGCGGGCGCGTCGGTCAGCAGGAAGCGGTGGATGGTGTCGGGCTGGAGGCGGGTGCGCGGCAGCAGTTCGGCCCACTCCCCCGTCTCGCCGTCCTTGCCCACCAAGCTCACCCAGCCCGCCGCGTTGCCCCGGTAGCAGGCGGTGTCGACCTCCACGGCGCGGATCCGGCCCTGTCCGGCGAGCGCGTAGGAGACCCAGTCGTGCCCCTTGTCGCGTCGGCGGCGGGTCTCCCAGCCCTCGTCCATCTTCTGCGAACGGCCCGGCAGGATGCTGTTGACCGGCGGGGAGAAGAAGCGGTCCGAGGCGTCCTCGGCGAGGCCGCCGTTCTCCAGCGCCACCAGATCGAAGGTGCCCAGCGCGGCCAGCCATTCGGGATCGGCGAGCACCTGGCCGTGCACCCGGAGCCGGGCGATGCCGCCGTCGGGGTACTGGCGCAGCCGCAGGTGGGTGAAGCGGCGCTCCTCGGTGACGGTGAAGCCGTTCGCGGCGTGGCCGCCGACGGAGCTGCGGGGGACGAGGGTCGTCCACTTCACGTCGTCGGCGAGCAGTTCCTCGGGGGAGGGCGCCCCCGGCACGGAGGTGGCCTCGACGGAGATCTCGGGCGGGTAGTTGCCGCGGAAGTGCGCGGTGTCCACGACGAGGCCGCGGATCACACCGGGAGCGCCGAGCTTGACCAGCGCCCAGTCGTGTTCGTCCGCGGCCGGGTGGGGCTCCGACGCCGAGGCGCCGCGCCGGCGGCGGGTCTCCCAGCCGTCCATGACCTTGCCCTTGTGCTGGAAGGCGTGCGGATCGAACTCGGGGCGCTCGGAGTTGAGCAGGTTCTCCCGCTCGGCGAAGAACTCGTCGTTGGCCGCGATGACAGTGGCGCCCAGCCTGCGGTCGGCCAGGTCGGGAAGGTGGGCGAAGGGGAACCCTGCCTCCGGCGCACGGTAGTCGGCGTAGGTGTCGCCGCCCGAGTAGGGCTCGGCGTCTCCGGTATAGCTGGGTATGCCTGCGGTCTGCGCCGCTGTCATGCGGTCTTCCTTTCGATGAGCCGTCCGGTCTTTCCGGTGGGAACTCCGTGGTCGGCGACCCGTTCGCCGCGCAGCCAGGCGGCACGCACCACGCCGTGCAGGGTCCTGCCCGCGTAGGCGGTCACCTGGTTGCGGTGGTGGAGCCTGGCGGGGTCCACGGTGAAGGTCTCCTCGGGTGCCAGGACCGCGAAGTCGGCGTCCCGGCCCGGAGCGATGCTGCCCTTGCCCTCCAGCCCGGCCAGCCGCGCCGGTTCCCGGGACATCCAGCGGACGACGTCGGCCAGCGCGAACCCGCGGCGGCGGGCCTCGGTCCAGACGGCGGGCAGGCCGAGCTGGAGGGAGGAGATACCACCCCAGGCGGTGCCGAAGTCGGGGGTCTTCAGGTCGGTGGTGCAGGGCGAGTGGTCGGAGACGACACAGTCGAGGGTGCCGTCGGCCAGCGCCTGCCACAGCGCGTCCTGGTTGGCCCGCTCCCGGATGGGCGGGCAGCACTTGAACTCCGTCGCGCCGTCCGGGACCTCCTCCGCGGTGAGGGTGAGGAAGTGCGGGCAGGTCTCGGCGGTCAGCCGGAGCCCTGCGGCTCGGGCCTCGGCGAGCATCGGCAGCGCGTCGCCCGAGGAGAGGTGCAGCACATGGACGCGGGTGCCGTGCTCGGCGGCCAGCTCGATCAGCAGCGCGATGGCGTCGTTCTCCGCCGAGCGGGGGCGGGAGGCGAGGAAGTCGGTGTAGGCGGGGCCGTTCCGCTGCGGCGCCGCGGCGAGTCGGCCGGGGTCCTCGGCGTGCACGATCAGCAGCCCGTCGAAGGAGGCGATCTCGGCCATGGCGGCGGCGAGTTGCGCGCGGTCGAGTTCGGGGAACTCGTCCACCCCGGAGGGCGAGAGGAAGCACTTGAAGCCGAAGACTCCCGCTTCGTGCAGGGGGCGCAGCTCGGCGACGTTGCCGGGCACGGCGCCGCCCCAGAAACCCACGTCGATGTGTGCCTTGGGTCCGGCCACCTCGCGCTTGATCCGCAGGTTGCCGGCGGTGGTGGTCGGCGGGAGGGAGTTGAGCGGCATGTCGAGGAGTGTGGTGATGCCGCCGGCCGCGGCGGCGCGGGTGGCCGTCCAGAAGCCCTCCCACTCGGCACGACCCGGATCATTGACGTGGACGTGGGTGTCGACCAGGCCGGGCAGCAGCACGTCCTCCCCCACGTCCTCCAGCGCCGCCCCCGGCGGCACCGGGGCTCCGTGCGCCGACACCTCCGCGATCCGGCCGCCGCCGTCGACCGCGACGTCGGCGGGACGCTCTCCCTCCGGGGTGATCACGCGCCGGGAGCGCAGGACGAGCCGCACGTCGGACACACCGACCTCCTTCGTACTCCACGAGCCCTCGCATTCGGACCCTCACCGTCCCTTCAACGTTCTGTTGAAAGACCGGCTGTACGAATCTTCGTGCGAGGGAGGGGACCAGTCAAGGGCCGCCCTCTTGGAGAACTCCACAAAATGGAACTAGACTTTCGCCATACAGAAGAAGAGCGCCGCCAAGGCCGGGCGCGACAGCGAACGCGTCGCAGCAGGAAACCGGTGTCCGCGCCGGGGCGTGTACGAGAGAGGTGACCGCGCGGGAGACCGCCGCCCGGTCCTCCGCCCCCGATACCATGCGCCTGACCGCAGGCCAGGAAAGGAACGCGACGTGCCGCCGTCCGCAGAGCACACAACCACCCCCCAGGCTGCCACGCCGCCCGCCGCGACCGGCGGGGTGCAGTCCCTCGAGCGGGCCTTCGACCTGCTGGAGCGGATGGCCGACGCCGGGGGCGAGGTCGGTCTCAGCGAGCTCTCGACCGCCAGCGGCCTGCCGCTTCCCACCATCCACCGACTGATGCGCACCCTCGTCTCCTGCGGCTACGTGCGCCAGCAGCCCAACCGGCGCTACGCCCTGGGCCCCCGGCTGATCCGGCTCGGGGAGAGCGCAGCCCGGCTGCTGGGCACCTGGGCCCGCCCCTACCTGGCCCGGCTGGTGGAGGAGACCGGCGAGACGGCGAACATGGCGCTGCTCGACGGCGACGAGGTCGTCTACGTCGCACAGGTGCCCTCCCGGCACTCCATGCGGATGTTCACCGAGGTCGGCCGCCGGGTGCTGCCGCACTCCACCGGCGTGGGCAAGGTCCTCCTCGCGCACACCCCGGACGACCAGGTCCGGGCGCTGCTGGCCCGGACGGGCATGCCCGCCGCCACCGAGAAGACCATCACCACCCCGGAGGGCTTCCTGGAGGCCCTGGCGCACGTGCGCGAGGCCGGGTACGCCACCGACGACAACGAGCAGGAGATCGGCGTGCGCTGCATCGCCGTCTCCGTGCCCGACTCCCCGACCTCCGCCGCCGTCTCCATCTCGGGCCCCGCGGGCCGGGTCACCGACGCGGCCACGGACAAGTTCGTCCCCCTGCTGCACGAGGTGGCCGGCGATCTGTCGGCCGCGCTGGCCACGGGCGCCCAGTAAGCTCCGTACGGGGCGCGAGGCGTCGCAGCGGTCGAGCAGGGCGGATGCGGCCTGCCTCGACCGCGCGCACGGGCCTGCGCGGTGCGGGCCCGCCGTCCGGACCGCAGGCACACCCCGGGTCCGGGGCCCCGCTAGTCCTCCTCGGCAGGGATCGCGTTGCGCCAGACTTTCACGTCCAGCTTGACGTAGCTGCTGGGGTCCGACTCCGGGGCGCGCCCCCGGTAGGTGACCAGGGCCACGTGCCCTGAATCGGTCAGAACGCAGATCCGAGAACCCCGCGAGAGCTGGTCGAGGGTTACGGAGTCGGCGAAGCGCGTCTCAGCGCGGCAGGTCTTGAGGGAACCCTTCTGCGAGTTGTTGAGCAGGACGAGCTTGCCGGCGTACCCGGCGGACAGCTCGTCGTCCTTGTCGTACGCAGAATCCCTGAAGACCAGTTCTTCACTCCCGTCGGCGTGACCACTTTCCCTCGGCTTGAGCGGATCATCGGCAAAGCTCAGGAAGTAGTCATCGGTCACATTGACGCCCTGGTACGTCACCGGCTTGGGGTCCGGCTTCTTTGCACCCTCGGGTTCCGCCTCGGAGCCGGAGCCACCCGACGCGCTGGAGCCGATCGCCAGGAGGCCACCCCAGAAGAGCACCGTCCCGCCCACGGCCACGGTCGCGATCGTCTTGCCCCGGTCCCATTTGCGGCGCGGCTGCAGCGGACGGGGGTAAACCGGTCCGTACGGGCCGACCGGACCCGCCGGACGGTGCGGGACGTACCCCGCCGGAGGATATGGGCCCCCGGCAGGCGGGACAAACGGCTGCGGGCCCACCGACCGGGCGGCCATGGTGGGCACGGCGGCGAGAGGTGGTGGCGCCGGGGGCGGCTGCCGCGGCCCGGTCGGCCGCGGGGGGGGCGCCACCTGAGCAGTCAGCGGGGCCGTCCCGGCGGCAGCGCGGGAACCAGCGGAGGAAGCGGTATCCGCGGCCGCGCCCGCCGTCCGGGTCGGGTCCTGCGCCGCATCGGCAGTCATGTGCGGCGGAGTCTGTGACGGCGCGGGTGCCGCCGAGCGGTGGGAGATCTCGGCGGCCACCGGTGAGGGCAGCCAGTCCCCCGGCCTTCGCAGTGGGGTACCGCCGGAGGCGTCCTGGCACAGCCGCAGCACCTCATCGAGCCCGGGCCGGTCCTCCGGGCGCTTGGCCAGACAGCGAGTGACCAGTTCCCGCAGCTCGTCCTGGATACCCTCCAGCGCCGGCTCGGCGTGCACGACACGGTAGAGGACCCCGTGCGAGGTGCCCTCGCCGAAGGCCGGGGTGCCCAGCGCGGCGTAGGCGGCTATCTGCCCCAGCGCGAAGATGTCGGTGGCCGCCGTGACCCGCTCCCCCGCCGCCTGCTCGGGCGCCATGAACGAGGGGGTGCCGATCGTGACCCCGCTGCTGGTGAGCGAGGTGGCGTCGGCGGCGCGGGCGATACCGAAGTCGATGACCCGCGGTCCGTCGTCCGCGAGCAGCACGTTGGAGGGCTTGAGGTCCCGGTGGACGATGCCCGCCCTATGGATGACCTGGAGTGCCTCGGCGACTCCGGCGACCAGGAAGAGCACGGTGGACACCGGCAGTCTTCCGTGCCCGAGCACCGCGTCCGCGAGCGAGGGACCCGGGACGTAGGCAGTGGCCAGCCAGGGCTGCGGGCCCTCGGTGTCGCTGTCGATCACCGGCGCAGTGTGCAGCCCCTGCACCCGCTCGGCGGCCCGGACCTCCTGCTGGAACCGGCGGCGGAACTCCGGGTCCTCGCTGAAGTCGGGGCGGATGACCTTGATGGCGACGGGACGCCCGCCCGGGGTGTAGGAGAGGTAGACCTTGCCCATGCCTCCGGAGCCGAGCCGGGCCGCCAGCCGGTACCCGGCGACCGTCGCCGGATCGTCCGGCGCGAGCGGAGTGAAGACCTGCGCCGCCGCCCCGTCAACCATGAACCACTGCCCCCGATGGAGTCGTTGCGCGTTGCTGACGCCCAGACACTATCGGTGTGGCACTCAGCTCCCGGAGCGCGGGCCCGTCCCGAAGAGTTCGACGGCCTCCCGGACGCCGACCAGCGGGCGCGCCAGGGCGCTCACCGAGCCCACGGCGGCCGCCAACAGCAGCAGCGGATACCGCAGCTCCTGGGCTGCGGGCGCTCCGGAGCGGACCGCCGCCGCCAGCGCGTCCAGCCCGCGCTCGGCCTCGCAGCGGTCGGGCAGCTCGGCGGGGTGCGCGTCCAGCGCCCGCCGCATCCGCTGCACGGCCCGGCCCAGCGCCTCGACCCGCGGGTCGGCGCCGGTGTCGTGCCCGGCGGTCATGGACCGCCGCTCACCCACAGCCTCGCTTCGCACGTTCTCCCCCCACATGGGATGTCCCGCGCCTTCAGGCACGGGATTTCCGCCTTCCTCCGAGGAAGTGACCGCTCCTGTCGGAGGTTCCGACAGTAAACGCCACTCTACGCGTGTGCCGCCACACGGAACGCAAGATTTCGGGTCGCCTTTCCGATGATCATCCCCAAGGATGACGGCCCCATCCCTCTTACGTGCGATATCCATGAACGTATGGCGCACAGCGGACAGACATCCCACGACCCCGAGTGCGGCACGGCGCCCCGGGTGGCCGGGCTGCTGCTGGCCGCCGGGGCGGGGCGGCGGCTGGGCGGCCGCCCGAAGGCGCTGCTGCGGCACTCCGGCGGACTTCTGGTGGAGCACGCGGCCCGGGCCCTCCGGGAGGGCGGCTGCGGCCCCGTGTACGTGGTGCTGGGCGCGGCCGGTGAGCGGGTGCGGGAGGCGGCGACCCTGCCCGGTTGCGTACTGGTGGACAACCCGGACTGGGCCCAGGGCATGGGGAGCTCCTTGCGGGCGGGACTGGCGGCCGTGTCCGCGGCGGGGGCCGCCGCAGGGGGCGACGGGGCGGACCGCGGCGCCGAGGCGGTCCTGGTGTCCCTGGTGGATCAGCCGGGCATCGGCGCGGACGCGGTGGCCCGGGTACGGACCGCCTACCGCTCCCCGGCCACCCTCGCCGCCGCCGCGTACGGCGGCCGCCGCGGCCACCCCGTGCTGCTGGGCTCGGCGCACTGGACCGGCGTCGCACGCAGCGCACTGGCGGACTCGGGAGCGCGCGGGTACCTGCGGGAGCGGCAGGAGGCGCTGGCGCTCGTGGAGTGCGCGGATCTCGCCGATCCGTCCGACATCGACACCCCGGACGACCTGCACCGCCTGCGGTAGGTGCCGCCGCCCGGGGCTCGGCGGCACCCGTACCGGGCTCGGGGGCACGGGGCGCCGGACAGGGGCGCACGGGTGACGAGGGTGGCGCAGTGCGGCCGGAGGCGGGGTGACCCCGAGGGGATGGGCGGGCGCCCCGAGCGGCCGGCGTGGCACCCGAGGACAGCGGAAGGAGTCGTTCCGGGGACAGATCGGGGTGAGAGATATCTCGACGTCAACAAACTCTTGAAGTTCCACTATGAGGAAACTAATCTCCACTGATCAGAAGCGTCTTCCTGTCCCGAAGGCGCCCATGCCCGCGTTCCGTGCGCCAGGCACGGGTCGCGGCACCCCGTGCCGCCCCGCACCGGACCTCGCCCGGCGGCCTCTGCACACCGCTCGCTGAAGGAGTGACCCACCATGTCCGCACCAGCGCCCTCCCCGCTGGAAATCGTCGGCGTCGAGCCAGGGCAGCGGCCCGAGAGGCAGGACGAGGTTCTGACCGGTGCCGCGCTCGACTTCGTCGCCGCGCTGCACCGCAGGTTCACCCCGCGCCGGGACGAACTGCTCGCGCGCCGCGCCGAAAAGCGCGCCGAGATCGCCCGCACCAGCACGCTGGACTTCCTGCCGGAGACCGCCGAGGTGCGGGCCGGCGACTGGCGGGTGGCCGACTGCCCGCCCGCGCTGCTGGACCGCCGGGTCGAGATCACCGGCCCCACCGACCGCAAGATGACGATCAACGCCCTCAACTCGGGCGCGAAGGTGTGGCTCGCCGACTTCGAGGACGCTTCGGCGCCCACCTGGGAGAACGTGATCGGCGGCCAGCTCAACCTGAGCGACGCCTTCGAGCGGCGCATCGACTTCACCGACGAGCGCTCCGGCAAGAGCTACGCGCTGCGCCCCGCCGAGGAACTGGCCACCGTCGTGGTGCGGCCGCGGGGCTGGCACATGGACGAGCGGCACCTGGAGTGCGACGGGCAGCCGGTGCCCGGCGCGCTGGTCGACTTCGGGCTCTACTTCTTCCACAACGCGCAGCGGCTGCTCGACCTGGGCAAGGGGCCGTACTTCTACCTGCCCAAGACCGAGTCGCACCTGGAAGCGCGGCTGTGGAACGAGGTGTTCGGCTTCGCGCAGGAGTACTGCGGCATCCCGCACGGCACCGTCCGCGCCACCGTCCTGATCGAGACGATCACCGCGGCCTACGAGATGGAGGAGATCCTCTACGAGCTGCGTGAGCACGCGGCCGGGCTGAACGCGGGCCGCTGGGACTACCTCTTCTCCATCGTCAAGAACTTCCGGGACGCGGGCTCGCGGTTCGTGCTGCCCGACCGCAACGCGGTGACGATGACGGCGCCGTTCATGCGGGCCTACACCGAACTGCTGGTGCGCACCTGCCACAAGCGCGGGGCCCACGCGATCGGCGGCATGGCGGCCTTCATCCCCTCCCGCAAGGACGCGGAGGTCAACGAGGTCGCCTTCGAGAAGGTCCGGGCCGACAAGGACCGGGAGGCGCGGGACGGCTTCGACGGCTCCTGGGTCGCCCACCCGGACCTGGTGCCGGTCGCCAAGGCGTCCTTCGACGCCGTCCTCGGCGACCGCCCCCACCAGAAGGACCGGCTGCGCGAGGACGTCGAGGTGAAGGCCGCCGACCTGATCGCGGTCGACTCGCTGGAGGCACGCCCCACCTCCGAGGGCCTGCGCAGCGCCGTCCAGGTGGGCATCCGCTACATCGAGGCGTGGCTGCGCGGCCTGGGCGCGGTGGCCATCTTCAACCTGATGGAGGACGCGGCCACCGCGGAGATCTCCCGCTCCCAGATCTGGCAGTGGATCAACGCGGGCGTCGTCCTGGACGACGGCCGGCAGGTCACCGCGGAGCTGGCGCGCCAGGTCGCGGCCGACGAACTCGCCGCGATCCGCGCGGAGATCGGCGAGGAGCCCTTCGCGGCGGGCCGCTGGCAGGAGGCGCACGACCTGCTGCTGCGGGTGGCCCTCGACGAGCAGTACGAGGACTTCCTGACCACTCCGGCCTACGCGGCCCTGCGCGGCTGAGGCGACCGGGCACCGTGCGGGGTCCCGGGCGGAAGTCCGGAACTCCGCACCGGAGCCTCGCCCGGGAAGCACCGGGGAAACGCCCGGGAAGCACCGGGGAAGCGCCGGGGGGCACCGCACGAAGGGTGCCGGTCCGCGCGGAAGAGGCCTGGGAGCGCCGGAACGTGCGGCGCCGGTGACCGGTCCCGCCCCCGTGCCGTCCGCGGGTGCGATCCGCGGTGCCGTCGGTCACGCCGGTCGGCCCCGGGACCCTGCGGCTCGGCAGGGGCCCGGGGCCGACCGGCGTCACATCGTGGCGACCGTGGTCGCCGCCGTGGTCGCCGTCATGACGGCGACCAGGACCGCCTGCATGTCCTGGATGGCCTGGCGGATGTCCTCGGCAACCCACTGCCCCTCGGCGATGGCCTCCATCCGGGGAGCCACCTGCTTCCGGGCGACCCCCGGGAAGGCCACCGCGTGCAGGCGGGCGGCGTGCAGCAGGGCGATCAGCCCGGTCGTACGCTCGTCCGGCTCCGCGCCGTAGCGTACGACGTCCTCCAGCCGGTGCCGCAGTTCGCGTTCGGCCGTGCCGTCCACCTCGGGGTAGCGGCGGGTGGTGAAGATGCCGAGTGTGCGGTGCTTGTGCTCGGTGACGACGCCGCGTGCGCAGAGGTTCTCGACAGCCGCCTCGAGCGCCTTGGCCTGGTCCTTGCCCAGCCAGTCGCCGACCTTGGCCTTGGTGTCGCGTTCGGCCCATTCGGCGATCTTCGCCAGCCGCCCGTCCAGCAGCGCGTCGCCCGTCGGCGTCGGGTCGGTCACGGTGAGCCGCTCGTCGACGACGGCGACCCGGCCGGCCAGTGTCAGGTCCAGCAGCACGCCACCGGCGACGGCCCAGCCGGCGGCGGATCGGTTCTTCGCGGCGCCGGAGTGGTCGTCCAGCGCGAGCAGCGCCACTTCCTCACCCAGTGTGACCGCCATGAGTCCCCCTTCGCGCGTCCCCGTACTCATCCGGTTTCCGCTGCCCATCCTGGGGCGGCGCAAACCTGGGTCCGCTACGTCAGCACCGCGCCCAGGGCGAGGAAACCGGTGATCAGCAGGGCCAGCAGGCCCAGCAGCGGGAGTGCGAAGCGCAGATACCGGTCGTAGCCGACCCTGGCGAGGGAGATCCCGCCCATGATGACGGCGGAGGTGGGGACCCACAGGTTCATCCAGCCGCTGGCCGCCTGCCAGGCGGTGACGACGACCGCGCGGGAGACCCCCGCGAAGTCGGCGAGGGGTGCCAGGACCGGCATGGCCAGGGTGGCGTGGCCGGACGTGGAGGGGATGAGGAAGGCGAGGGGCAGATTGACGACGTAGATCATGACGGTGAAGAGCGCCGAGGGGACCCCGGTGACCGCTCCCTCGATGGAGTGCAGCAGGGTATCGGTGATCTTGGCGTTGTTCATGATCGCCGTCACCCCGCGGGCCAGCACGATCACCAGGGCCGGCGGGACGAACTCGCCCACGCCGCGGACGAAGGTGCTGGTGAACCGCTGCTCCCCCATCCGCGTCAGCACTCCCACCAGGATCGCGGCGCAGAGGAAGAGCGCGGCCAACCGCGGGAAGGACCAGCCCAGTTCCCAGCTGTAGGGAGCGGCCTGAGCGTCCCCGGTGAGCGCGCCGGCCCAGGGGATCACCGAGAAGATCATGAAGGCGAAGACCAGCGCGACGGCGACCAGGACGAGGATGTGCAGCCCGGTGAGCGGCGGCGGCTCGGCAGCGTCGTCGCGCACCGCGGCCTGCTCCCGGTCGCCGGGCCGGTAGCCGGAGAGGGAGCGCTCGGGGTGGTCCCGCACCCGGCGCGCGTACCGGACGACATAGCCGACAGTGACCGCGGTCAGCACCACCCACATCAGCGCCCGCAGTGCGATGCCGTCCCCGAGCGAGATGTCCGCGGCCGAGGAGGCCACTCCCGTGGCGAAGGGGTTGACGGTCGAGCACAGCACCCCGATCCCGGCACCCAGCACGATGGTGCCGATCGCCACCATCCGGTCGTAGCCCAGCGCAAGCATCAGCGGGACGACGAGTCCGTAGAACCCCAGCGTCTCCTCGGCGAACCCCTCCACGGTGCCCAGCAGCGAGAAGACCAGCATCACGCCGGCGATCAGCAGTACGCCCCGGTCGCGCAGCCGGTGGGCGAGGCGGCCGATTCCGCGGTCCATGGCGCCGGTGGCGAAGACGACGGCGATGAAGGCGCCGATGGTCAGGACGAAGAGGAACACCCCGGCGGCGCCGAAGAGTTCTCCGGTGAGGTCGGGGCCGATCCGCCCGGTCCTGGTGTCCTGCAGGCCGTAGAGGCCGTTCACCGGGGAGAGGAAGAGGTCGCTGAACCGGTCCGTGAGGCCGAGTCCGGACGGCTCGCGGTGGTAGGTCCCTTGTACGGGCGCACCGTCGGCGTCGCGGTCGTAGCTGCCGGAGGGGACGAAGAACGCCACCGCCCAGACCAGCAGGGTCACGAGTGCGAGCACCGTGAGCGCGCTCGGGAAGGTGAATCCGCGCTGCGGTTCCGCCTCCTCCTGCGGCTCGGCCTCCGTCCGCATGCGGTGCTTCCCTTCGTGGGTCTCCTGTCGAGCAAACCGCAGCATATCGGGCACAAGGCGGAGAAGGGGGGCAGCACGGGCAGGGGCATCGCCGCGGGTGTCTCCCGGAGCCGACGCGGGCGCGGCGCGCTCCCGGGGACGGGACCGCCGCGCGCGGCCGATGGCCTCGTCTCGGTGTATCCGCCCACGTCGGTGGAGGTTTCTACGAGCCGGGGCTTCGGGTGAACGCACTGTAGGCAGCCGCGGATCCGGCTCCGTACGGTGAGCGCATGCACTACGGCACGTCACGGGGGCAGGCAGGAAGTTCGTTCGACGGCGCGGCCGCACGGCGGCTGCGCGAGGAGTTGGGGCTCTCCGCGGAGGATGTCGCGTACGGCATGCGTGCCGCCTACGGGACCGGGGCCGACGCCCGCACGGTCGCGGCGTGGGAGGCCGGCGCGGCGGCGCCCGACGAGCGGCATCTGGCCGCGCTCGCGGGCGCGCTGTGGTGTTCGGCAGCCGATCTGATGGGCAACCCCGGCACGCTGCGCGAGTACCGGCTGGCGCGAGGTGTCTCGCTGACCGATGTCGCGCGGGAGATCGGCATGTCCCCCGAGGACTACGCCGCCGTCGAGGAATCCGGCGGCTGGCCGGGGAACGCCAGGCAGGCCGACGCGCTGGGCGCGGTGCTGCGGCTGCCGGTACCCGCGCTGATCGAGTTCACCGGGCGCGACGAGGAACTCGCCCGTCTGCTGCGGAAGGCCGCGGCGACCCGGTGGCAGGCGTACACGGATCCGGTCTGCGCGCTGGTGCCGCTGCCGCGCGAGTACGTCGCGGACGGGCTGCGGGCGCTGCACGCGGCGTACCACTCCACGACGGCCGCCTCCCTCGGCTGGGGGCAGCCGGCCTCGGCGTCGTCCCGCGACGCGGGCCGGGCCTTCATGGACGAGATCCTCGCGCACTTCTGGCAGGCCGTGGAGGGCTGACGGCCGCGGAGCGGACCCGGTGGGCCAGGGCCCGGCGGTCCCGTCGCGACAGTGCGGCAGTGCGGCAGTGCGCCACCGGCCGGTGGCGCACTGCCGCACTGCTGTATCTCTGCGTCTCTGCGTCTCTGCGTCTCTGCGCTTCCGCGCGGTCGGGCTACGCGGGGGCGCCCTCCCTCGGATGCGGGATGCCCTCGCCGGGTTCCATGGGGTGGGCCACCACCTCGTCGTCGCGGCGGGAGCGGCCGAGGTGGTTGAAGACCAGATTGAGGACGACGGCGGTGACGCAGCCGGTCGAGATCCCGGAGTCGAGGATGATCTTCGCGCCCTCGGGGAACGCGTGGTAGAAGTCCGGCGCCGCGATCGGGATGAGGCCGACGGCCAGCGCCGTACCCACGATCAGCACGTTGTTGTCCTTGCCGAGGTCCGCCTTGAGCAGGGTCTGGATGCCGCTGGCGGCCACGGAGCCGAACAGTACGACGCCCGCGCCGCCCAGAACCGGCTGCGGCACGGCCGCGACCAGCCCGGCGGCGAGCGGGCAGAGGCCCATGACGATGAGGATGCCGCCCCCGGTGGCGACCACGAACCGGCTGCGGATGCGGGTCATCGCCACCAGGCCGATGTTCTGCGCGAAGGCGCTGCACAGGAAGCCGTTGAAGAAGGGGCTGACGAAGGAGCCGAGGGTGTCGGCGCGCAGCCCGGCGGCGATGGTCTTCTCCCCGGAGGGGCGGTCCACGACCTCGCCGAGAGCCAGCATGTCGGCGGTGGACTCGGTCATCGAGACCAGCATGACCACGCACATGGAGATGATCGCGGCGAGTGCGAACTGCGGGGCGCCGAAGTGGAAGGGGGTGGGGAAGCCGACGAGGTCGGCCTGCTCGACCGCGGTGAAGTCCGTGATGCCGACCGGTATCGCTATCAGGGTGCCGACGACGAGACCGATCAGCACGGCTATCTGCTTGAGGAAGCCGGAGGTGAACCGGCGCAGCAGCAGCACGATCAGCAGGGTGGCACCGGCCATGCCGATGTTCTCGAAACCGCCGTAGTCGGGATCCTTCGCGTTGCCGCCCTGGGCCCAGTTGAAGGCGACGGGCATCAGCGAGACGCCGATGAGGGCGATGACGCTGCCGGTGACCACCGGCGGGAAGAAGCGGACGAGTTTGCTGAAGAACGGGGCGATGACGAAGCCGAGCGCCGCGGCGACCATCGTCGCGCCGAAGATGACCGGCAGCGCGTCGGCGGGGCCTTCGGACTTGTTGATGGCCAGCATGGGCGCCACGGTGGCGAAGGTGACGCCGTTGACGAAGGGCAGCCGCGCGCCGACCTTCCAGAAGCCGAGCGTCTGCAGCAGGGTGGCGATGCCGGCCATGAAGAGGCTGGCCCCGGTGAGGAACGTCAGTTCGGACGGCGAGAGGCCCACGGCCGCGCCGATGACGAGCGGCGGCGCCACCACTCCCGCGTACATGGCGGCCACATGCTGCAGGCCGGTGGTGAACAGCTTGAGCGGCGGCATGCCTTGGTCGACCGGGTGCTTCTCCTGCGCCGCGGGCTGCTGCTGGTCGGGGTCGTGCGAGCCGCGGCCCGGTTCGTCCCCACTGCCGTCCGCCGTCTTTCCTTGCCTGGTGAACCTGGGCGTCTTGGCCACGGGGTCCTCCTGTCGCTGTCTGCGCCGTGTGGCACTCGTTTTCCGGAGGTGTTGCGCTGTGCAAGGTGGTGCTGTCGGTGCGATGTCCTACTGGTGCGCCCGTCATTGGTGTCCGGAACATGACAGGAGTCCGGATGGGGGGTCGAACCGGCCGGGAGCCGTCCCTCCCGGCCGGTGTCTGTGGGGTGGTACCGGAGCGGTGCTCCGGCCGCGCGGCGAAAGCGTCAGCCCGCGTCGGCCGCGATCCGGGCGAGGCGCCGCGCCTCGTCCCGTGCGGTGCCGGCGATCTCCTCCTCGTCGGCCCGGACGAGGTGACCGTCCTCGACCACCGGCCGGCCGTTGACGAGGGAGAGGGTGACCGGTGCCGCCGCGCCCAGCACGAGGGCGGCGACCGGGTCGGCGATGGAGGAGTGCCCGATGCCGTCGAGCTTCCACAGCACCAGGTCGGCCAGCTTCCCGGCCTCCAGCGAGCCGGTCTCCTGGGCCCGGCCGAGCACTCGGGCGCCGCCGTGGGTACCCAGCCGCAGGGCCGCGCGCACGGTCAGCGCGTCCTGCCTGCGCGGGCCGAGCCGGTTGATCAGCAGCGCGTTGCGCAGCTCGGTGTGCAGCTCGCCCGACTCGTTGGAGGCCGTACCGTCCACGCCGAGTCCGACCGGGACGCCCGCGTCCAGCATGTCCGGGACCCGGGCGATCCCCGCGCCCAGCCGCGCGTTGGACGAGGGGCAGTGCGCCGCGCCCGTCCTGGTGCGGGCGAAGGCGGCGATGTCCGCGTCGGTCATATGGACGCAGTGGGCCATCCACACGTCCTCGCCCAGCCAGCCGACCGACTCGAAGTAGTCGGTCGGGCCCATGCCGAACAGCTCATGGCAGAACTTCTCCTCCTCCGCCGTTTCCGAGCCGTGGGTGTGCAGCCGCACACCCTTGCGGCGGGCCAGCTCCGCGCTCTGCCGCATCAGTTCGGTGGAGACGGAGAAGGGGGAGCAGGGCGCGACGGCGACATGCCGCATCGAGCCGAAGGAGGCGTCGTGGTGTGCGTCGACAGCCTTCTCGGTCTGAGCGAGCGCGCCCTCCAGGGTCTCCACGGCGAAGTCCGGGGGCAGCCCGCCGTCCGACTCGCCGCGGTCCATCGAACCCCGCGCCGCGGTGAAGCGGACACCCAGCTCACCGGCCGCGCGGATCTCGGCGCCCAGCAGGTCGCCCGCGCCGCGCGGGAAGACGTAGTGGTGGTCCATCGCGGTGGTGACGCCGCCGCGGGCCATCATGCCGAGGGATCCGCGGGCCGCGGCGTGCACCATCTCCTCGTCGATGCGCGCCCAGACGGGGTAGAGGGTCACGAGCCAGTCGAAGAGGTTGCAGTCCTGGGCCAGACCGCGGGTGAGCCACTGGTAGAAGTGGTGGTGGGTGTTGATCAGGCCCGGGGTGAGGAGGTGGCCCGTGCCGTCGATGCGGCGGGTGACGTCCGCCAGGCCCTCGGGCGCGTCGCCCGGGCCGAGGGACTCGATCCGGTTGCCGTTGACGACGAGGTGGCCGCTCGCGTACTCGGTGTCCTCGGCGTCGACGGTCGCGATCGCGCACTTCTCGATCACGACGCGCCCGGTGGGTGGTGGCTGTGGTGGTCCGGTGTCGGCCATGGGGGTTCCTCGCTTGGGATCGGTCCCTGTCCCGCCCCCGCCCGGCTCCTCGGGGCTCGGGCCCCGAGGAGCGGGTTCCGGGAGGGGCGGGGCAGGGTGAGGAAGATCAGAGGTTGGTCATGTCCACCGGGATGCGGGGGGTGACCCCGTCCCGCAGGACCGTGCCCTCGATCAGGCCGTACGGCCGGTCCGCCGCGTAGTAGACGGCTCCGTCGGCCGCCTCGTTCTTGATGTCGAACGGCGACAGGTCCACCTTGAAGTGGTGCTTGTTCGGCATCGAGAAGCGGATCTCGTCGACCTCGGGCCGGCTGTTGATGACGCGCGAACCCATCTGGTAAAGCGTCTGCTGGAGCGAGAGCGAGTAGGTCTCCGCGAACGCCTGCAGCATGTGCCGCTTGGTCTGCGCGTAGGACTTGTCCCAGTTGGGCGTCCGCTCCCCGGCCGTGCCGGTCCAGTTGTGCCGCCACACGGCGGCCACCTCGGTGGCGAGGATGCGGTCGTAGTCCTCCTTGAGCGTGGTGTACCGGTCCTTGACGTAGCCCCAGAACTCCGAGTTGGTGGAGTTGAGGACGGTCAGCTCCTTCAGGCCCGAGAGCACCTCGACGCGCTCGCCGTCGAAGGTGATCTGGGCCGTGCGTATCTCCTGGCCCTTGCGCACGAAGGAGTGCTTGACCTCGTCGGCGCCGATGAACTTCGAGTTGGCGTCGGAGGTCTCGATGCGCTCCCAGTCGTACTGCTCGATCCGGATGCGCGCCCTGCTGATCGGCTCGCAGCTCTCCACGAAGTGCCGGGCCAGCAGGACGCCGTACGCCTCGGCCGACTCGATCCCGTGCTCCTTCGCCTTGGCGAACACGGTGTTCTTGGTGGTGTCGGTCGGCAGCACATGGGCGTTGGAGCCGGAGTAGTGGACGTCGTCCAGATCGCCGCTGAGGGCGACCGAGACGTTGAGGTCCTTGATGTGGTGGGTGTCGCCGTCCCGCGTGATCTTGACGACGCGGTTCTCTGCCTTGCCGTACTGGTTCTGGCCGAGAATCGTGGGCATGGTGTCAGCTCCCTCGGTACACGGAGTAGCCGAACGGGTTGAGCAGCAGCGGCACGTGGTAGTGCTCCCCCGGGTGCACCGCGAAGACGATGGTCACCTCGGGGAAGAAGCTGCCTGGCGCGCTGTCCCTTACGCGGGGGGCGTCCTGCTGTTCCGCGGCTTCGCGCTGGCTGCGCGGATTCGAACTGTGCTCTGCCACCTCCGGTCGCTCCGAGTCGGACCCGCCGCAGAAGTACGGCTCCGTCTCGAACCACAACCGGACGTGGGTGGTGCCTTCCGGCAGCGCCGGAAAGTCCTTGCAGCGCCCGTCGGCGTCGGTCCTCGACACCCCGTGCGCGACCCATCCGGCCTGCTCGTCGCCCTGGCGTACGGAAAGCCGTACCCCGACCCCGGCGGCCGGGCGGCCGCGGCTGGTGTCCAGGATGTGGGTGGACACCGACGTGCTCGTCGCGTCGCTCATGCCGTGGGGGCTCCTTCCTCCGCGAGACGGGAGAGCCGGAGGCGGTTGATCTTCGCCAGCTCCCGCCGCACGATCTCCCGCTCCTGTTGCGGAGTGTTGTCGATCCGGTGACGAACGGCGTCCCTCATCTCCTCGGCGCTCCTGCCGGTGGCGCAGATGAGGAACACATGCCCGAATTTGTCCTGGTATGCCAGGTTGAGTTCGAGCATCTCGGCCTTCAGCTCCTCGGAGGCCCCGGCCATCCCCCGCTGCTCACGGGAGGAAGTGGGGTCGCCGGGCTTCGGGCGGCCGATGGGCGGATGCCCGGCCATGGCCTCGGCCAGCCCGTCGTCCGTGAGGGCCTCGGTGGCCTCGTCACTCGCGACGAAGAGGGCTTCGACGGTGCCGTACGGACGCCGGGCGAGCAGCGCGCTCCCCCAGCTCCGGGCGGCGCACATCTCATGGAGCGCGGCGCGCGCCTCGGCGTCCGCTGCGGAGTTGAACCAGGTGAGACCTGGCGTCGAGCGCGAAGTCACGGGACCTCCGTGGCCGTGGTGCTGTTCGGGCTGGGAATAGCTAAGTCCTCAGGCCACACCACGTCAACACTTTGTTGAATGCTTTTCGGCATCCCGGAAAACAGCACCCGCCATACGGAAGCCCCACAGGCGGCACCGCGGAAGGCCCGCACGCCCGCCGGAGAGCCTCCGCAGCCTCCTCCGGAGCGCGCACACCTCAGCTCGTGGAGCGCCCGTTCTCCCGGTTGAGGTAGTTGTAGACGGTGAAGCGCGAGACACCCAGCGCACCGGCGACGGTCTCGACACCGTGCCGGACCGAGAACGCCCCCCGGGTCTCCAGGATCCGCACCACCGACTGCTTGGTCCTGCGGTCCAGCTCCGCGAGCGGCACCCCGTGCCGCCTCTCCAGCTCCGCCAGGATGTGGTCGAGGGAGTCCGACAGATGCGGCAGCCGCACGGCCACCACGTCCTCGCCCTCCCAGGCGAGGACCACATCGTCGCCCTGCGCCTCCTGCGGGGCGACCATGGCCCCACCCATGGCGTCCACCAGCGGCTTGATCGCGACGACGAACGGATGACCCGAGGCGCGCGCGTCCTCCCCCATCAGTCCTCGCCCTCCCCGATCACGTTCACCTGCAGGGAGACCCGGGTCGCGCCGGCCTCCAGCGAGCGGCGCAGCAGTGCGGTGACCGCGCCCAGCACCGCGTCGGCCGAGCCTTCGGCGGTGTTGCCGAACGGACCGACGTCCACGGCATCCAGTGCCGCCGACTGGACGACCTCCCGCGCCACGACCGCGTGCTCCGGCGCCTGGTCGAGGTCGAAGGGCTCGGTGGTGAACTCCACTCGCAATCGCTCCATGGCCCCACAGTACCGAGAACGCCCTGGCCCGCCGCAGGTCAGCGCAGCTCGGCGAGCATGTCCTCGATGAAGGCGGCCGTCTCGGCGGGCTGCCGGGCCTCCGCACACAGCCGGTCCATGATCAGCGTGTACTGGTCGATCTCCGAGGGCTTGTCCAGGTAGACGGCGTTGGTCAGGTGCTCCAGGTAGACCTTGTCGGGCAGATCGTGGTCGACGAAGCGCAGCAGGGTCACCGGGGTGCCGGCCGCGGCGGCCGTCACCTCGAACGGCGCGACCTGCAGTGTGATGTGCGGTAGTTCGATCATCTTCAGCAGGTGCTCGAGCTGCTCGCGCATCACCTCGGTGCCGCCGAAGGGGCGGCGCAGCACCGCCTCGTCCACGACGGCCCACAGCCGCGGCGGCTCGGGCCGGTGCAGCAGCTTCTGCCGGGCCATGCGCAGCGCGACGATCCGGGCCACCTTGCGCGGCTCGGTGTTCGGATAGCCGAGCCTGCTGACGGCGTGCGCGTAGTCCTCGGTCTGCAGCAGTCCGGGCAGGAACTGCACCTCGTAGGTGCGGATCACCGACGCCGCGTCCTCCAGCCCGAGGTGCAGCTCGAACCAGTCCTCCAGCACATCCGAGTACTGGCACCACCAGCCGGGCGAGTTGGCCTGCCGGGCGAGGCCGAAGAACTCCTCGCGCTCGTCCGGGTCGTGGATGCCGTAGAGCGTCAGCAGGTCGCGCAGATCGCGCTCCTTGGCCCCGACCTGGCCGCGCTCCAGCCTGGTGATCTTCGCGTGCGAGCCGCGGATGGCCCGTCCGGCGGCTTCCCGGCTGATGTCCCGGTCCTGCCGGAGCCTGCGCAGCTTGACGCCCAGGATGATCCGCAGCGCGGTGGGACCGTTCGACTGCTCCTGCGCAGCCCCTCGCGACGCGTCACCGGACGGCTGGATCATGGCGGTCATTCCGACTCCCAAGGGTGTTTGGGCGGTCACAACAGTGTGGCACCGGTGTACCGGTCAGGTACAGGTACCTGGAGAATACGCCGCCGGCGCACGGGGGTTGCGTCCGGAACCCTCCGCGTCGCGCCGTCGCCGCCCCGGCAACAGGCCTCCTCGGCACGGTAGTTGAAGGACCCGGAGACCAGGCGTCCGACCGCCGGCACCGGAAACCGGCCCGGAGCGATCCCGGCACGTGTGCGGCACCCCGGCCCGCCCCCCCTGCCCCCGTACCCGCGCGGCCCGGACGAGCGGGCGCCGGGTCCGGCCCGTGGACTCCCGGGCCGTACGGGCCGCTGCGCACCGGCGCGGGGTCCGCGACCTCCACGGGCGAGCCCGTCGCGACCCGGCGCCGCCCCGGACCGGGTCGCGACCGGGGCCCTGCCCCGGGCCGACCCCGAGGCGCCGGACCCGGCTCGCCCCGAGGTGCGCGGCGCATCCCCCGACCGTCGGGTCGCCCGGCGGGGTGGCAGCAGATCCGCTCTTGACAGGACCGGCACCGACACCGCAATCTTCCAATGAGCAGAAAACAAGTTTCACGATACGAAATCTTCTACGGTCCCCGACGGAAGGGAGGGCGGTCGCAGTGGTCTCCTCGGACCGGTTCACCGTCAACGCCTCGATCCTCTTCACCGAGCTGCCCCTGCTGGAGCGCCCGGCGGCAGCCGCCGCCGCGGGCTTCGACAAGATCGAACTGTGGTGGCCCTGGGTCGACGCGCCCGTGCCCGAGCCCTCCGAGCTCGACGCGCTGCGCGGCGCGCTGGAGGACGCCCAGGTGCAGCTCACCGGGCTGAACTTCTACGCGGGCCAGCTGCCCGGACCCGACCGCGGCGCCCTGTCCGTGCCCGGCGAGGAGTCGGAGAAGTTCCGCGCCAACATCGACGTGACCGCCGACTTCGCCCGGTCCGTGGGATGCAAGGCGCTCAACGCCCTCTACGGCAACCGCGTCGAGGGAGCCTCCGAGGCCGAGCAGGACGCGCTCGCTCTGGAGAACCTCGGGCTGGCCGCGCGCGCCGCGGACCGCGTGGGGGCGGTGCTGCTCATCGAGGCGCTGAACGCTCCCGAGTCGCCCAAGTGCCCGCTGGTGAGCGCGCCCCGCGCGCTCGAGGTGGTCGACGCGGTCAACACGGCCACCGGCCTGGACAACGCGCGGTTCCTGATGGACCTGTACCACCTGTCCATGAACGGCGAGGACCTGCCCGCCGTCATCGAGAACTCCCTCGACCGGACCGCGCACGTCCAGATCGCCGACAACCCCGGGCGCGGGGCGCCGGGGACCGGGTCCCTGGACTTCGGCGACCTCTTCGAGCGGCTGGACAAGGGCGGATACGACGGCCTGGTCGGGCTCGAGTACAAGCCCGGCGACAACGGCAGCGCCGCCTCCTTCGGCTGGCTGAAGTAACTGCGCGCCCCCGCCCGGGCAGGGCGGGGCCCGGCACCGCGCGGGGCCCTCAGGGGCGGCCCCGGCATTCGGAACTGCGAAAGGCACCAGAGATGGCTCACACCGCCGGCAACACCAAGATCGCCTTCATCGGGCTCGGCATCATGGGCGCGCCCATGGCACGCAACCTCCTGAAGGCAGGGTACGACGTCACGGCGTACACGCTGGAGACGGAGAAGGTCGAGGCCTTCGTCAAGGACGGCGGCAAGGGCGCGGCGTCCATCGCGGAAGCGGTCGGCGGCGCCGACGTCGTCATCACGATGGTCCCCGCCTCCCCGCAGGTCGAGCAGGTCGTCCTGCACGAGGGCGGCGTGCTGGAGAACCTCCGCGAGGGCGGCACCCTCATCGACATGTCGTCGATCACACCGCAGACCTCCGTCGAGGTCGCCGAGGCCGCGCGGGCCAAGGGCGTCAAGGCGCTCGACGCTCCGGTGTCCGGCGGCGAGGCGGGCGCCGTCGAGGGCGTGCTGTCCATCATGGTCGGCGGCGACCAGGAGACCTTCGACGCGGCCAAGCCGGTGCTGGAGGCGCTCGGCAGGACGATCGTGCTGTGCGGCCCGGCCGGGTCCGGCCAGACCGTGAAGGCGGCCAACCAGCTCATCGTGGCGGTCAACATCCAGGCCGTCGCCGAGGCGGTGGTCTTCCTGCGCAAGTCCGGCGTCGACCTGGAGGCCGGTCTCGAGGTGCTCAACGGCGGGCTGGCCGGCTCCACGGTGCTGACCCGCAAGAAGGACAGCATCCTGGCCGGCGACTACAGGCCCGGCTTCAAGATCGACCTGCACCACAAGGACATGGGCATCGTCACCGACGCGGCCCGCGCGGTCGGTGCGGCCGTGCCCGCCGGTGCGCTGGTCGCCCAGCTCGTCGCGGCGCTGCGGGCGCAGGGCGACGGCGGGCTCGACCACTCGGCGCTGGTCCGCGGCGTCAAGCGGCTCTCGGGCGAGAACCCCGACGGCGCCAACTGAGGACCGCACTCCCCCAGAGACTCCGGGCGGCGGCGCCGACACTGTCCTGTCGCGCCCAGGCGCCGCCGCCCGGACACCACCTGCACCGAACCAGGAGAGTCCGATGGCTCGTATGACCGCTGCCCGCGCGGCAGTTGAGATCCTCAAGCGCGAGGGTGTGGACACCGCTTTCGGGGTGCCGGGTGCGGCGATCAACCCCTTCTACGCTGCCCTGCGGGCCGCGGGCGGCGTCGAGCACACGCTCGCCCGGCACGTCGAGGGCGCCTCGCACATGGCCGAGGGCTACACCCGCACGGCGCCCGGCAACATCGGCGTGTGCATCGGCACGTCGGGCCCGGCCGGCACCGACATGATCACCGGCCTCTACTCGGCGATCGGCGACTCGATCCCGATCCTGTGCATCACCGGGCAGGCACCGGTCGCGGTGATCGAGAAGGAGGACTTCCAGGCCGTCGACATCGCCTCGATCGCCAAGCCGGTCACCAAGAAGGCCACCACCGTCAAGGAGGCGGCCCAGGTCCCCGGTGTCTTCCAGGAGGCGTTCCACCTGATGCGCTCGGGCCGCCCCGGCCCGGTGCTGATCGACCTGCCGATCGACGTCCAGCAGACGGAGATCGAGTTCGATCCGGACACCTACGAGCCGCTGGTCCCGCACAAGCCCGCCGCGACCCGCAGGCAGGTCGAGAAGGCGATGGACATGCTGGCGGCGGCCGAGCGGCCGCTGATCGTGGCGGGCGGCGGCGTCATCAACGCGGACGCCTCCGAGCTGCTGGTCGAGTTCGCCGAGCTGACCGGTATCCCCGTAGTGCCCACGCTGATGGGCTGGGGCGTCATCGGCGACGACCACCCGCTGCACGCGGGCATGGTCGGTCTGCAGACCTCGCACCGCTACGGCAACGCCACGTTCCTGGAGTCGGACTTCGTCCTCGGCGTCGGCAACCGCTGGGCCAACCGGCACACCGGCGCGCTGTCGACCTACACCGAGGGCCGCACGTTCGTGCACGTGGACATCGAGCCGACCCAGATCGGCCGGATCTTCGCACCGGACTACGGCATCGCCTCGGACGCGCACGCGGCCCTGACCCTCTTCGTCGAGATCGCCAGGGAACGCGCCGCGGCCGGTGCGCTGCGCGACCTGTCGGAGTGGGCCGCCGGGGCGCGGGAGCGCAAGGGTGCGCTGCAGCGCCGGACGCACTTCGACGACGTGCCGCTGAAGCCGCAGCGCGTGTACGAGGAGATGAACCGGGCCTTCGGGCCGGAGACCCGCTACGTGTCGACCATCGGCCTCTCGCAGATCGCCGGTGCGCAGTTCCTGCACGTCTACCGGCCGCGGCACTGGATCAACTGCGGCCAGGCGGGCCCGCTGGGCTGGACCGTGCCGGCCGCGCTGGGTGTGGCCAAGGCGGACCCGGAGGCGAGCGTCGTGGCGCTGTCGGGCGACTACGACTTCCAGTTCATGATCGAGGAGCTGGCGGTCGGCGCTCAGCACCGCATCCCCTATGTGCACGTGCTGGTCAACAACTCCTACCTCGGGCTGATCCGGCAGGCCCAGCGCAACTTCGACATGGACTTCCAGGTCAACCTGGAGTTCGAGAACCTGAACGCGCCCGAGCTGGGCGCCTACGGCGTGGACCACGTCAAGGTCGCCGAGGGCCTGGGCTGCAAGGCACTGCGGGTGACCGAGCCGGACAAGCTGCTGCCCGCCTTCGAGGAGGCGAAGAAGCTCGCCGCCGAGCACCGGGTGCCGGTCGTGGTGGAGGCGATCCTGGAGCGGGTCACCAACATCTCGATGAGCGGCAGCGACATCGCCTCGGTCAACGAGTTCGAGGAGCTGGCCACGGAGGCGGCGCACGCGCCGACGGCCACCGTTCCGCTGGGCTGAG
The DNA here is from genome assembly GCF_042869575.1 of Streptomyces sp. NPDC006925. Taxonomy (NCBI): domain Bacteria; kingdom Bacillati; phylum Actinomycetota; class Actinomycetes; order Kitasatosporales; family Streptomycetaceae; genus Streptomyces; species Streptomyces sp. NPDC006925. The sequence goes on along the minus strand of NZ_JBIAGB010000016.1, from coordinate 72,187 downwards.
GACGGCACCGCCCGCCCCCTCGGCCGCCCCTCCTCCGGCCCCCGGGAACGGTCTCCCGGGGGCCGGAGAACCGAGTTTCAACAAAGTGTTGACGCCCTGATGAGGCGTCCTTACGCTCCAACATGCGGAAACCGTTTTCCGTGAATCAGCCCCAGGAAGGTCGTCCATGTCGAAGTCGTCGAAGCCCACGCTGACCACCGAGGCGGGCGCGCCCGTCGCCGACAACCAGAACTCCACCTCCGCCGGCATCGGTGGGCCGCTCCTCCTCCAGGACCAGCACCTGCTGGAGAAGCTGGCGCGGTTCAACCGCGAGCGCATCCCGGAGCGCGTGGTGCACGCCCGCGGCTCCGGCGCCTACGGCTACTTCGAGGTGACCGACGACGTCACCGCGCACACCAGCGCCCACTTCCTCGGCGAGGTCGGCCGCCGCACGGAGACGTTCCTCCGCTTCTCCACCGTCGCCGACAACCTCGGCGGCCCGGACGCGGCCCGCGACCCGCGCGGCTTCGCCCTCAAGTTCTACACCGAGGAGGGCAACTACGACCTCGTCGGCAACAACACCCCGGTCTTCTTCATCAAGGACCCGCTGAAGTTCCCCGACTTCATCCACTCGCAGAAGCGGGACCCCTTCACCGGCAAGCAGGAGCCGGACAACGTCTGGGACTTCTGGGCCCACGCGCCCGAGGCCACCCACCAGGTCACCTGGCTGATGGGGGACCGCGGCATCCCGGCCTCCTACCGGCACATGAACGGCTACGGCTCGCACACCTACCAGTGGACGAACGCCGAGGGCGAGGTCTTCTTCGTCAAGTACCACTTCAAGACCAACCAGGGCATCCGCTGCCTGTCCAGCGACCAGGGCGCCGAGCTGTCCGGCACCGACCCCAACAGCCACCAGACCGACCTGCTGCAGTCCATCGAGCGCGGCGTCTTCCCGTCCTGGACGCTGTACGTGCAGATCATGCCCGCCGACGAGGCCGCCGACTACCGGTTCAACCCCTTCGACCTCACCAAGGTGTGGCCGCACAGCGACTACCCGCTGCAGCGCGTGGGCCGGCTGGTGCTGGACCGCAACCCGGACAACGTCTTCGCCGAGGTCGAGCAGTCCGCCTTCTCGCCCAACAACTTCGTGCCCGGCATCGGCCCCTCGCCGGACAAGATGCTCCAGGGCCGGCTGTTCGCGTACGCCGACGCGCACCGCTACCGGCTCGGCGTCAACCACACCCAGCTGCCCGTCAACGCGCCCAAGGCGACCGAGGCGAACAACTACGGCAGGGACGGCCTGATGGCCGCCAACGCCTACGGGCGGCACACCAAGAACTACGAGCCCAACTCCTACGGCGGCCCGGTCGAGAGCGGTTCCCCGCTGTCCGCACCGCGCCCGGTCACCGGTTACTGGGGCACCCACGAGGCGCCGCAGCACTCCAAGGACGACGACTTCTTCCAGGCCGGCGAGCTCTACCGGCTGATGTCGGAGGAGGAGAAGGGGCGGCTGGTCGCCAACATCGCCGGCGGCCTCTCGCAGGTCTCCCGCGAGGACGTCATCGAGAAGAACCTGGCCCACTTCAGCGCCGCGGACCCGGAGTACGGGCGCCGCGTGGAAGCCGCCGTGCGGGAGCTGCAGGAGGGCTGAGCACCGTCCGCCGCAGGGCGCGTCCCGACCGCGGGCGCGCCCGCGCGGGGCGCCCCACGCGGGCGCGCCGCAACTCTCTCGCGGTGAACGGCGTACCGGGGTGATTGGGAGGTCGGCCCGGCACGCGCCCCCGTGCGGAACGGTCCTTGTGATGAGGGGTGACCGTTCCGCGCGGGGGCACACCCTTGTCATCATCCACTCTCGTCCCCCCTCCCGATCCGCCCTCGTCCGCCCCCTCGCGCACCTTCCCCGGCCCGTCCGGCACCTGCCCCTTCGGAAAACCCGCTCCATCGGCGACGATTGGAGGGCGGCCGGGCACAGCAGCCCCACCGTGCCCACCGGATCACCCGTGCCAGGAGCCGAACGATGGCTGAGAGAGTGCTTGTGCGCTGCCCCGTGTGCCGGCGCGAGCACAGCTACACCGCGCCCGTCTACCCCTGCGGCTGCGGTGCGCCGGTCGCCCTGCCGCTGCTCTCCTCCGCCGCCGCGATCCAGGTGCGGCACCGCACCTGGGCGGGCTCCTGGATCTCGGTACGCTGCCCGGCCTGCGGGCGCGTGGACGAGTGGCCGCAGCCCGAGCTGGGCTGCGGCTGCGGCACCACCCTGCGGGTGCCGGTCGCCCGCGGCCGGACCGGGGTGGCGACGCCGTCCGCCGAGCATCCGCCGCCGGTCGCCCGCACCGCGCCGGAGCCCGCGCCGAGCGCCGCGGACCCCGCACCCGCCGCGCGGGGACCGGTCCCGCGGCCCGCCTTCCGGCCCGTCACCATCCGCACGGCGCAGGACGCGAAGCTGGCCGCGGCGCAGTATCTGCGGTGGCTGGGTTTCGAGGGGGTACGGGTCGCCGAGCGGACACCCGCCTCGGGAGTGGACGTGCGCGGGCCCGCCGTGGTCGCGCACGTCGACCCCTCCACCTCGCCGGCCGGGCTGCGCGACGTGGAGACCCTGTGGCTCAACGGACTGAACGACTCGGTCGCCGCCGTCTGCTTCGCCCTGGCCGGATACGGCAAGGACGCGCGGGCCCGCGCCGACGAACTGCGGCTCCCGCTGTTCGTCCTGGACCTGACGGGCACACCGCGGGCGGTGAACGAGGCCGCCGAGCAGCTGATCCGCACCCCGCGGTGACCCCGCCGCGACGCCGGCGCCGTGCTCCCGCCCGCTCGGCGCGCTACCGGTCGCGGTGCTCGGTTCCGGGCGTACCCGCCTCGCCCGCCGCGTGGGCGCGCAGCTCGACGCGGCGGATCTTCCCGGAGATCGTCTTGGGCAGCTCGGCGAACTCGATCACCCGCACCCGCTTGTAGGGGGCGAGCCGCTCACGGCAGTGCGCGAACAGCACGGCCGCGGTCTCCGCGTCCGCGGCGGCGCCGTCCGCGACCACCACATACGCCTTGGGCACGGCGAGCCGCACCGGGTCCGGCGACGGCACGACGGCGGCCTCCGCCACGGCGGGATGCTCCAGCAGGACGCTCTCCACCTCGAACGGGGAGATCTTGTAGTCGCTGGCCTTGAAGACGTCGTCCGCGCGCCCCACGTAAGTGAGGTAGCCCTCCTCGTCCCGCGCCCCGATGTCGCCGGTCCGGTAGGTGCCGTCGGCCATCACCTCCGCGGTGCGCTCCGCGTCGCCCCGGTAGCCGACCATCAGGCCGACCGGGCGGGTGGACAGGTCGAGGCAGATCTCGCCCTCCTCGACGCCGGTCTCGCCCGTGACCGGGTCGCGCAGGGTGACGTCGAAGCCGGGCGTGGGCCGGCCCATGGAGCCCGGCTTGAGGGGCTGGCCCGGGGTGTTGGCGACCTGGACGGCGGTCTCGGTCTGGCCGAAACCGTCCCGGATGGTGACACCCCACACCCGGCGGACGTGCTCGATGACCTCGGGGTTGAGCGGCTCACCGGCGGCGACGACCTCCCGGGGGACGGCGGAGAGGCTGCTGAGGTCGGCCTGGATGAGCATGCGCCAGACGGTGGGCGGTGCGCAGAAGCTGGTGACGCCGCCGCGCTCCATCTCGGTGAGCAGCCGCCCGGCGTCGAACCGGCTGTAGTTGTGGATGAAGATCGTCGCCTCGGCGTTCCAGGGCGCGAAGAAGTTGGACCAGGCGTGCTTGGCCCAGCCGGGCGAGGAGATGTTGAGGTGGACGTCGCCCGGCTGCAGGCCGATCCAGTACATCGTCGCCAGGTGCCCGACCGGGTAGGAGACGTGGGTGTGCTCGACCAGCTTGGGCAGCGCGGTCGTCCCGGAGGTGAAGTACAGCAGCAGGGTGTCGTCGGCACGGGTGGCGCCTTGCGGGTCGAAGTCGGCCGCGGCCTCGTAGGCGTCCTCGTAGGCCAGCCAGCCGGCGGCCGGGGTGCCGCCGCTGCCGACGGCGATCCGCGTGTAGTCGCCCGGCACCTCGTCGGTGAACTTCCCGGTGTCCTCGGCGCGTACCACCACATGGCGCGCCGCGCCGCGGGTGATCCGGTCGGCCAGGTCGCGCGGGCCCAACTGGGGTGTCGCGGGGATGACGACGGCGCGCAGCTTCATCAGCGCGAGCAGCGTCTCCCACAGCTCGACCTGGTTGCCCAGCATGAGCACGACCCGGTCGCCGGGCGCCACGCCCCGGCCGCGCAGCCAGCCCGCGACCTGGTCGGAGCGGGTCCGCATCTGGTCGAAGGTGACGCGGCGCTCCAGCCCGTCCTCCTCGACGATGTGCAGCGCGAGCCGGTCGTTGCCCCGGGCGATGTGGTCGAACCAGTCCAGCGCCCAGTTGAAGTGCTCGGGCCGGGGCCAGTCGAAGGCGGCCCGCGCGGCCTCGTAGTCCGTCCGGTGCCGCAGCAGCGTGTCGCGGGCGGCGCGGAACTGATCGGTAGGCGTGGACGGGACCATGTTTCCTCCTGCTCAGGGGGTGCTGCGGGCGCTGGGAGCCATCGTGTACGCCCACCCGTGTGCCGCACCACCCCCGGCCGGGGGCTTACGCCCATGTGACGGGAGGTGCGGCATCATCGGAGAGATGTACACGGGGGCCGACACACGCCGGGACCGGGACGCGGCGGACGGCGGTACGCGCGGCGGCGGACGGCGTCGCGCACGGCGCCATCCGTTCCTCACCGCGCTGGCGGTGCTGACCCTGCTGGTGCTCAGCGTGGCGCTGGCCTTCCGCGCCGGGGACGAGGACGGACCCACCCCGGTGCCGCAACTGCTGGCGTTCCTGCCCTGGTTCCTGGCGCCGGCCTGGCTGGCGGCGCTGGTCGCGACGCTCTCCCGCCGCTGGCTGGTGCTGCTGTGGGCGCTGACGGTGCTGGCGGGCACCGGCTGGTTCCTGCGCCCCTACGGGCAGCCCGCACCGGCGGACACGGCGGCCCGGCCGGCGAAGGCCCAGTTCCGGGTGCTGACGGCCAACCTGGACCACGGTGCCGCCACCCGCGACCTGGTGGCGGCGGTGCGCCGGGAGCGGCCGCAGGTCGTCTCGGTGCAGGAGTGCGACGCACGGTGCGCGGCGGCGCTGCGTGCCCCCGCGCTGCGCGAGGAGTATCCGCACCGCATCATCACCGACGACGGCGGCGCCCGCGGCTCGGCACTGCTGAGCGTCTATCCGCTGGAGGGCCGCGGCGAGGTACGCGGGCGGCTGGCGATGCCCGGGGCGATCGCGGACATCCACGGCGAGCGGGTCGCCCTTCAGGTGGCGCACCCGATGCCGCCCGAGCCGGGCCGGACGGCGGCCTGGCGGGTGGAGCTGGACCGGCTGCGGGCCGCGGCGGCGGCGCGGGGCAGGCTGCCGACGCTGATCGCGGGCGACTTCAACTCCTCCCAGGACCACGCGGCCTTCCGGGCGATCCTGCGCACCGGCATGCACGACGCGGCTCGCATGCTGGGCAACTCGCGTACCCCCACCTGGCCCACCCGCACCACTCCGGTGCTCGGCGCGCAGCTCGACCATGTGCTGCTGAGCGGGGCGATGCTGCCGGTGGACGGCGAGTTCGTGGATCTGCGCGGCACCGACCACCGCGCCCTGCTGGTGAACGTCAAGCTGTTCTGAGCCCGGCCGCGTCCCGCGCGGGACGCTCAGCCCGCGGCGCGCCCGGCGCCTCCGCTGATCGAGGTGGCGGCCCCGCCGTCGTGGTGGATGGGGGTGTGGGCGCCGTCGAGGGGGACGCCGGTGCCGCCGTGCCGGGCGGCGACGATCTCCGCGGCGATGGACAGCGCCGTCTCCTCGGGGGTGCGGGCGCCCAGGTCCAGGCCGATGGGTGAGCGCAGCGCGGCCAGCTCCAGCGGCGTCATCCCCACTTCGCGCAGCCGCTCCAGCCGGTCCAGATGGGTGCGGCGGGATCCCATGGCGCCGACGTAGGCCACCGGCAGCCGCAGTGCCCGCTCCAGCAGCGGCACGTCGAACTTGGCGTCGTGGGTCAGGACGCAGACGACGGTGCGCGGATCGAGGTCCTGGGAGTCGAGGTAGCGGTGCGGCCAGTCGACGACGACCTCGTCGGCCTCGGGGAAGCGGCCGGGTGTGGCGAACACGGGCCGCGCGTCGCACACGGTCACGTGGTAGCCGAGGAACTTGCCGATCCGGGCCAGTGCGGCGGCGAAGTCGATGGCGCCGAAGACGAGCATCCGGGGCGGCGGGACGCTGGACTCCACCAGCAGGGTCACCGGCCGGCCGCACCTGCTGCCGTCCGCGCCGATGGTGACGGTGGCCGTGCGGCCGGCGGTCAGCAGCGCCCGGCCCTCGGCCGCCGCGGTGGCGTCCAGTTCGGGCGCCCCGCCCAGGGCGCCGTGCGGCCGCCCCTCGGCATCCAGCCGCAGGGCGCCGCCGAGCAGCTCGCCGGGCCCGTCCACGATCCGGACGAGCGCCGCGGTGCGTCCTTCGGCGGCCTCGGCCGCGCTCTCGGCGCACACCGTGCGGGCCGCCGTTCCGGCGCGGACCGGGGTGATCAGGATGTCGACGGTTCCGCCGCAGGTGAGACCGACGGCGAAGGCGTCCTCGTCGCTGTAGCCGAAGGTCTGGCGGACGCTCGCGCCGGACTCCAGCACTTCCTCGCACAGCGCGTAGACCGCGCCCTCGACGCAGCCTCCGCTCACGCTGCCGACGGCCTCGCCGTCCGTGTCCACGGCCAGCGCCGCGCCCGGCTGCCGCGGTGCGCTGCCGCCCACGCCGACGACGGTGGCGACGGCGAAGTCCCGCCCCTCCTGGCACCAGCGGTGCAGCTCAGCGGCGATGTCCAGCATGTGTCTCTCCTCGGCGGTGATATACGGCCAGGTGGGAGCGGGAACGGCCAGGGGACCGCACCCGCTCCCACCTGAACGGCTCCTGAGGGCCGGCCGGCTACTTGACCCCCAGCCACTGTTCGATCGGGTTCAGTGCGAAGTAGGCCAGGAAGACGAGCCCCAGTACCCACATCAACCATCCGGGCTCACGAAACTTTCCCTGGACGGCCTTGATCAGAACGTAGGCGATGACTCCGGCGCCGATGCCGGCCGTGATGGAGTAAGTGAACGGCATCAGCACGGTGGTCAGGAAGACCGGGATCGACGTGGCCGGGTCGGTCCAGTCGATGTGCATGGCGTTGGTCATCATCATCGAGCCGATGACGACCAGTGCCGCGGCCGCCACCTGCGGGGGGATCACCTGCGCGAGGGGGGTGAAGAACAGGCAGAGGGCGAAGCCCAGGCCGGTGACGACGCTGGCCAGGCCGGTCCGCGCGCCGTCGCCGACGCCGGCGGTCGACTCCACGAACACGGTCTGTCCCGAGGCCCCGGCCACGCCGCCGACCACGCCGCCGGCGCCGTCGATGGTCAGTGCCTTGTTCAGGCCGGGCATCCGGCCCTGCTCGTCGGCGAGTCCGGCCTGCTGGCCGATGCCGATGATGGTGCCGATCGCGTCGAAGAACCCGGCCAGGACGAGGGTGAAGACGATGACGCCGACGGTGATGCCGCCGACGTCCCCGAGCCCGCTGAAGGAGACGTTGCCCAGCAGCCCGAAGTCGGGCGAGCTGACCAGCGACCCGGTGATCTCCGGGGCGTTCCGGCCGCCCCAGTCCTTCTTGTCCAGGCCGGCGAACTGGTGGACGAGCGCGGCCAGCACGGTGCCGCCGACGATGCCGATGAGGATCGCGCCGGGCACCTTGCGCACCTGGAGCGCGAAGATGAGCAGCACGGTGACCGCGAAGCAGAGCACCGGCCAGCCGGTGAGCATGTCCGCGGTGCCGAGCTGGATCGGCTTGGCACCGGGCAGTCCGCCGGGGCCGGGCATCGAGGTGACGAAGCCGGCCTGGACCAGGCCGATGAGGCAGACGAACAGGCCGATGCCCATGGTGATGGCGTGCTTGAGCGCCAGCGGGATCGCGTTCATGATCAGTTCGCGGAGCCCGGTGACCACCAGCAGGATGATCACCGCGCCGTAGATGACGCACATCGCCCAGGCGTTGCCCCAGGTCATCTCGGGCACGACCTGGAACGACAGCACCGCCGAGACGCTGAGTCCGGCCGCCAGGGCCAGCGGTACGTTGCCGATGAGGCCCATCACGATGGTGGTCGCCGCGGCGGCGAACGCCGTGGCCGTGGTGACCTGCCCGCCGTCCAGCGTCTGCTGATTGGCGTCGGGCACCGAGAGGATGACCGGGTTGAGCAGGACGATGTACGCCATCGCCATGAAGGTGGTGATACCGCCGCGTATCTCCCGGCCGTAGGTCGACCCTCTCGCGGAGATGTGGAAGTACCTGTCGAGCCAGGAGCGGCCCGCGGGGGTGCGCGAGCCGGGGCCCGCGTCCTCCGCCGACGTCGTCGGCTCCACTGTGGACTGGGTCATTGTGCTGACTCCCAAGGTTCAAAGGGGCACCTCGGCGACTGCCGAGGATTTGGGAAGCACGACCCGGGGGACGGCCCGTGTCCTGCCATGTCCTCGGTCCCTCCCCGAACCGGCGGAGGGGCTGTTGCAGCCTCTCCGCCGCTCGGGCCCGGGTTCCGGGGGCGGTTGCCCCCGAAGCCCGGTGACGGCGGGACCGGGGAAGATCACACGTCGACGATGTGCTCCGGTCGGACGGGCACGCGCGGCAGCGCGCGCCCGGTCGCGGCCCGGACGGCCGCCAGCACGGCGGGCGTCGACGAGAGGGTCGGAGCCTCACCGGCGCCCCGCAGCCCGTAGGGCGCGTGCGCGTCGGCGAGTTCCAGCACGTCGACCGGGATGGTCGGCGTGTCGAGAAGGGTGGGGATCAGATAGTCCGTGAACGACGGGTTGCGGACCTTGGCCCCGGGGTCGACCACGATCTCCTCCATCACGGCGAGTCCGAGCCCTTGCACGGTGCCGCCCTGGATCTGGCCCACCACGGCCTGCGGGTTCATCGCCTTGCCCACGTCCTGTGCACAGGCCAGTTCGACGACCTTGACCAGCCCGAGTTCGGTGTCGACCTCCACCACGGCGCGGTGCGCGGCGAAGGAGTACTGCACATGGCCGAAGCCCTGGCCGGTCCTCAGGTCGAAGGCTTCGGTCGGCCGGTGCCGCCACTCGTCCTCGGCCTCGATCGGCTCCTCGCCGAGCACGTCGGCCAGCGATGCCAGCACCTCGCCGCCGTCGGTGACGACCTTGCCGCCCTCCAGCAGCAGCTCGGCCGTCGCCCAGGCGGGGTGGTGGGTGCCCAGCCGCTCCCGCCCGCGCTCCAGCACCTTCTCGCGCACCAGTGCGCACACGTGCTGGACGGCGCCGCCGGTCACATACGTCTGCCGGGAGGCGGAGGTGGACCCGGCCGAGCCGACCCGGGTGTCGGCCGGCTGGATCGTCACCTGGGTGACGCCCAGCTCGGTCCGGGCGATCTGGGCGTGCACGGTGATGCCGCCCTGTCCCACCTCCGCCATGGCGGTGTGCACCGAGCCGACCGGCTCGCCGCCGACGACCTCCAGCCGCACCCGCGCGGTGGAGTAGTCGTCGAAGCCCTCGGAGAAGCCGACGTTCTTGATGCCGACGGCGTAGCCGACGCCCCGCACGACTCCCTCGCCGTGCGTGGTGTTGGACAGCCCGCCGGGCAGCGCACGGACGTCCGGCGCACCGTCGACGGTCTCCCACTGCGCCTCCGGCGGCATCGGCCTGGCCTTGACCCGGCGCAGCAGCTCGGCGACCGGCGCCGGGGAGTCGACGGCCTGCCCGGTGGGCAGCACGGCGCCCTGCGCCATGGCGTTCCGCTGCCGCAGCTCGACCGGGTCCATGCCCAGTGCGGCGGCGAGCTTGTCCATCTGCGCCTCGTAGGCGAAGCACGCCTGCACCGCGCCGAAGCCGCGCATCGCTCCGCAGGGCGGGTTGTTGGTGTAGAGGGCCAGCGCCTCGATCTCGACGTCGTCGACCACGTACGGCCCGACGCTGAGCGAGGCCGCGTTGCCGACCACCGCCGGGGAGGCCGAGGCGTAGGCGCCGCCGTCCAGCACGATGCGGCACCTCATATGGGTGAGCTTGCCGTCCCGGGTGGCGCCGTGCTCGTACCGGAGCCTGGCCGGGTGGCGGTGCACATGCCCGAAGAACGACTCGAACCGGTTGTAGACGATCTTGACCGGCTTGCCGGTCGCAAGCGCCAGCAGGCAGGCGTGGATCTGCATGGACAGGTCCTCGCGGCCGCCGAAGGCGCCGCCGACGCCGGAGAGCGTCATCCGCACCTTCTCCTCAGGCAGCCCGAGGACGGGGGCGATCTGCCGCAGGTCCGAGTGCAGCCACTGGGTGGCGACGTAGAGGTCCACCCCGCCGTCCTCGGCGGGCACGGCCAGCCCGGACTCGGGCCCCAGGAACGCCTGGTCCTGCATGCCGACCTCGTACTCGCCGGTGACGACCACGTCGGCCCGTCCGGCCGCCGCCGCGGCGTCGCCGCGCACGATCGGCTGGCGGTGCACGATGTTGGGGTGCGGCACATGGCCCGCGTGGTGGTCCTCGCGGTCCGGGTGGAGCAGGGGCGCGTCCGGGGCCGTCGCGGACTCCTCGTCGTGCACGACGGGCAGCTCGCGGTACCCGACCTTGATCTTCGCGGCGGCGCGGCGCGCCGTCTCCGGGTGGTCGGCGGCCACCAGCGCCACGGGCTCGCCGTGGTGCCGGACCCGGCCGTGCGCCAGGACGGGCGTGTCCGGGATCTCCAGTCCGTAGTTCTTCACCGCGGCCGGGAGGTCGTCGTGGGTGAGCACCGCGTGCACCCCGGCCTGCCGCAGCGCCTCGCCGACGTCGAGGGAGACGATCTCCGCGTGCGCGTGCGGGCTGCGCAGGGTGCAGCCCCAGAGCATGTCCTCGTGCCACATGTCCGAGGAGTAGGCGAACTCCCCGGTCACCTTGAGGGTGCCGTCGGGCCGCAGCGGCGAGTCGCCGACTCCGGCCCGGGTGCCGACGCCCTGGTCGAGAGTGGCCGGGGCCCCGGTGGGGCCGCTCGCGGGCGCCATCTCAGACCACCTCCCGCGCGCCGCCGTCGTCGGCGCGGGCGGACGCGAGCCGGACGGCGTCCATGATCTTCTCGTAGCCGGTGCAGCGGCACAGGTTGCCGGAGAGCGCCTCGCGGATGTCCGCGTCGGAGGGCTGCGGGTTGCGCTCGATCAACTCGTCCGCCGCGACGAGCAGGCCGGGGGTGCAGAAGCCGCACTGGACCGCTCCCGCGTCCAGGAACGCCTGCTGCACGGGGGCCAGGTCGCCGGTACCGGCGGTGCCGTCCCGCTCCCGTGCGTACGCGGCCAGTCCCTCGACGGTGACCACCTCGCGGCCCTCGACCTGGCCTGCGGCCACCAGGCAGGCGCAGACCGGCTCGCCGTCCAGGCGGACCGTGCAGGAGCCGCACTCGCCCTGTTCGCAGGCGTTCTTGGAGCCGGGCAGGCCCATCCGCTCGCGCAGCACATACAGCAGGGACTCGCCCTCCCACACGTCGTCGGCCTCGTGCCGGCGCCCGTTGACGGTGAATGTCACGCGCACTGTGCGCCTCCTTCGGTGGTGCTGCCGTTCCCGGTGGCGCGGTAGCTCTCCCAGGCCCAGCCCAGGGTGCGGCGGGCCATGACACCCACGGCGCGGCGCCGGTAGGCGGCACTGCCGCGTACGTCGTCGATCGGGTTGCAGGCGCCGGAGCACAGCTCGGCGAACTCGCGGGCGACGGCCGGCGGGATCGTCCCACCGCTGGTCCAGAGGCCGCCCTCCTCCAGCGCCGCGGTGAGGAAGTCCTCCGCGACCCGGGCCCGCAGCGGGGTCGGCGCCGCCGAGCCGATACCGGCGCGGACGGTACGGGTCGCGGGGTGCAGCGCGATACCGAAGGCGCACACGGCGATGACCATGGCGTTGCGGGTGCCGACCTTGGAGAACTGCTGCGGCCCGTCCGCCTTCCGGATGCGGACGGACCTGATCAGCTCGTCCTCGGCGAGCGCGTTGCGCTTGACCCCGGTGTAGAAGTCCTCGACGGGGATCGACCGGGTGCCCCGCACCGACTCCGCCTCGACCTCGGCGCCAGCGGCGAGCAGCGCGGGGTGTGCGTCCCCCGCCGGGGAGGCGGCGCCGAGGTTTCCGCCGACGCTGCCCCGGTTGCGGATCTGCGGGGAGCCGACGGTGCGCGAGGCCAAAGCGAGGCCCGGCAGCTCGCGGGAGAGCCCGTCGATGATCCTCGAGTAGGACACGGCGGCGCCGAGCCGGACGGTCTCGCCGCCGGTCTCCCACTCGTGCAGCTCCCGGACCCGGCTCAGATCCAGGAGGTGGGTGGGACGGCGGTGATCGAAGTTGATCTCGACCATGACATCCGTGCCCCCCGCGAGGGGCACGGCCGAGGGGTGCTCCGCCTTCGCGGCGAGCGCCTCCTCCCAGCTTGCCGGGCGCAGGAACTCCATGGTGTCTCTTCTCGGTGTGCTGGCGGGGGGGGTGCTGGCGGGTGCCTGCGCAGGTGGGACGCGGCAGAGTGCTTCCCAGCGGATGCGGCCCGGGAGGGGTGCGTTCCGGGTGCCCAGGGACGCTGTGGATGCTGTCGGGGGGGGCGAGCGGTCTCGAGGGGTGTCGAGGGGGTGCGGTCAGTACACCGAGAGGTACCCGCTGCGGTGCAGTCACCGAAAACATGAAGCGTTTGGCTGGTCGGCCACCTCGTCTTGTAGATTCAGACGAAAGCAGGGAAGCGGTAACCTCACGGCTTTCTCCCGGTCACACCCCGGTGCCACGACAACGTGCTGCGCACGACCCACCCACCCGGCAGACGAAACACGAACGGCAGGCGACGAGACGATGCGGCTCCGCGCCCTCCTGGAGAACGACTCACTGGGCCTCCGGCTGCTCGGCGGCGACGACGAGCTGGACCGGACCGTACGCGGCGTGATGACCACCGACCTGCGCGACCCCAGCCGCTACCTGTCCGGCGGCGAACTGGTGCTCTCCGGGCTGGCGTGGCGGCACGCGCCGGAGGACTCCGAGCCGTTCGTCCAGATCCTGGCCACCGCGGGCGTCGCGGGGCTGGCCGCGGGCGAGGCGGAACTGGGCCCTGTCCCGCAGGACCTGGTCGACGCCTGCGCGCGGCACCGGCTGCCGCTGTTCGCGGTGACCGAGTCGGTCGCCTTCGCCACCATCACCGAGCACGTGGTCCGGCAGGTCTCCACCGAGCGCGCCGGGGATCTGGCCGCCGTCGTGGACCGGCACCGGCGGCTGATGTCCTCCGGCCCCGCGGGCGGCGGACCCGATGTGGTGCTCGACCTGCTCGGCTCGGACCTGGACCTGGCCGCCTGGGTGCTCTCCCCCACCGGTCGGCAGATCGCCGGCCCCAGCGAGGGACCGGAACTGCCGCACGCCACCGCCGCCAGGCTGGCGGGCGCCCATCTGGCCGCCGTCCGCGCCGGGCGGCGCGCCCCGCACCGGACGACCGAGGACGGTGCGCCCTACTCGCTCTTCCCCGTCGGCCGGGGCACCGGCGACCCGCGCCGCACCGTGCTCTCGGACTGGCTGCTGGCGGTCGCCGACGACACCGGTGACTGGCCCGCCGAGCGCCTGGACCTGCTGCACGGCGTCACCCAGCTGATCGCGGTCGAACGCGACCGGCGCGACGCAGCCCGCACCGTGCGCCGCAGACTGGCGCAGGAGGTCCTGGAGCTGGTGCAGGCCGGCGCGCCGCCCTCCGAGATCGCCGCGCGGCTGCGGGTCGCCGCGCCCGTCCTGCTGCCCGGACAGGGTGCGGCCCCCGCCTGGCAGGTGATCGTGGCCCGCGTGGAGTGGGACGAGCCCGACCCGGCCCGCGCCCTGGACGGCGGGGCGGTCGCCCAGTCCCTGCTGGAGGAGCTTCTGGTGGACCCGCGCACCGGGGGCCCGGACGGCTCGGACCGGATCGCCGTCGCGCACGTCGACGGCGAGGCGGTCGCGCTGGTGCCGCTGACCGGCGAGGGCCCGCAGGACGACGCCGTCGAGGAGGGCGCCGGGGCGCAGGGGGCGGCGTCCGCCGGCGGCGAGGCGCCCGCGGACGGCGGGAAGCGCGCCGGCGAGGGGCTGCACGCGGAGGCGCTGCTGGCCGAGGCCGGGGAACCGCTGGGGCGCGCCCTCGCCGACGACGGGCGGCTGACGTTGGGGGTGAGCGCCGCGGTGCACTCCGCCGAAGGACTGCGGGGCGCCCTGGAGGAGGCCCGGCACGCCCGCCGGGTGGCGGCGGCGCGCCCCGGTGCGGTGCGCGCGGCCGGGCACGAGGAGCTGGCCTCGCATGTACTGCTGCTGCCGTTCGTCCCGGACGACGTACGCCGCGCCTTCACCGCCCGGCTGCTGGACCCGCTGCGCGAGTACGACCGCAAGCACCGCGCCGAACTGGTGCCCACCCTGGAGGCGTTCCTGTCCTCGGACGGTTCCTGGACGCGCTGCGCGGGCCGACTCCATCTGCACGTCAACACCCTCCGGTACCGGGTCAGCCGCATCGAGCAGCTCACCGGCCGCGATCTGTCCCGCCTGGAGGACAAGCTGGACTTCTTCCTCGCGCTGCGGATGAGCTGAGCCGGCCGGCCGGAAGCCGTCTCACCGTTCGGAGGGGATTCTCCCGCCGGAGTGCGGGGCCGCGGGTGGCGCCGCGCCGGTTGCGGTACCGGGGCCCGCGTCGGCCCGGCGCAGGTAGGCCAGGACGGCCAGCACCCGGCGGTGGTCGTCGGGTGCGGGCGGGAGGTCGAGCTTGGCGAGGATGGAGCGGACGTGTTTGACGACCGCCGCCTCGCTGACGACCAGCGCGCGGGCGATGCCGCCGTTGGAGCGCCCCTCTGCCATGGCGGCCAGCACCTCCCGTTCCCGGGCGGTCAGCCGCCGCAGCGCGGCCGGTTCGCGGTCCGGGGCCAGCAGCCGCCGGACCACTTCGGGGTCGATGACGGTGCCGCCGGCCGCCACCCGCCGCAGCGCCTCGACGAACTCCGCCACTTCGCCCACCCGGTCCTTGAGCAGGTAGCCGACACCGTCGCCGGTGGCGAGCAGGTCCGCGGCGTAGGAGTTCTCGACGTACTGGGAGAGCACCAGTACCGGCAGCCCGGGGTCTTCGGTGCGCAGCCGGAGCGCGGCGCGCAGCCCTTCGTCCCGCAGGCCCGGCGGCATGCGCACATCGGTGACGACGCAGTCCGGCGCGTGCGCGGCCACGGCCTCCAGCAGCGCGGGCGCGTCGCCGACGCCCGCGCACACCTCGTGGCCGAAGCGGGCGAGAAGCTGGGTCAGCCCCTCGCGCAGCAGTACGGAGTCCTCGGCGAGCACCAGCCGCACAGCCGTTCCCCCTCCTCGTGCTGTTCTCCGGTGGCCCGGCGGCCCCGCGATCCCGACGGTTTCCGCCGCCCGCACATCATCGCCGATGCGTGCTCTCGTCGGTCCAGGGCAGTTCCATCCGCAGCAGCGTCGGACCGCCGGGCGGACTGGAGAGACGCAGCCGTCCGCCGTGCGCCGCGAGCCGGTCCGCGAGGCCCCTCAGGCCGGTGCCGCGCGCCGGGTCGGCGCCGCCCCGGCCGTCGTCACGGACCTCCAGCGTCAGCGTCCGCCCGCCTCCTACGGTCACCTCGGCGTGTGCGGCGCCGCTGTGCTTGGCCACGTTGGCCAGCGCCTCCGCGGCGGCGAAGTAGGCGGCCACCTCCAGCGCCTCGGCGGGGCGCCGGGCACCGAGCCGGTCCGTCACCCGCACCGGCAGGGGCGCCCGCTCGGCCAGCGCGCCGAGCGCCGCGCCCAGCCCCCGGTCGGTGAGCACCGGCGGATGGAGGCCGCGGACGAGGTCCCGCAGATCGCCGAGGACGGCGCGGGCCTCCTCCTGCGCCTCGGCGACGAGCGCGGGGTCGGCGTCCAGCCGGGCGAGGCCCAGCTTCATGATCAGTCCGGTGAGCCGCTGCTGCGCGCCGTCGTGCAGATCGCGTTCGATGCGGCGCCGCTCCCCCTCGAAGGCGTCCGCCAGCCGGGCCCGGGACGCGGTCACCTCCGTCAGCCGCGCGTCCAGCTCCCGCTCCCGGCGCGGCCCCACCAGCACGGCCCGGGCGAGCGACGCCCGCATCCCGGCCAGGCAGGCGAGGGCGTAGCAGCCGAGCACCACGAAGACCGGCGTCAGCAGGAGCCACGGCAGCACCTGGACCGGTTCCGTCAGCACGATGCCCGGCCCGTACATCACCCGGTCCCCGTCCGCGACGGTGAGCAGCGCGAAGGGCTGGCTGACGACCAGGCCGAGCGCCAGCAGGACCGCCAGCAGGTCCAGCGGCGCCAGCACCGCGTTGAGCAGGGCGAAGCCGAACTCCGCCCAGGTGACCGGGGAGGCGGCGCGCCGCCGCAGCCCGCGCAGCGCGCGCCGGATCGCACTGCCGCGCGTGCGCCGGCCCGCCCCCGCGGGCAGGCGCGGGCGGGGCGGCCGGGTGTCCCGCGGGCCGGACAGGCGCAGTCGGCGCCGTTCCAGTGCGGCGAGGCCGGCGGCCGAGGCGGGGACGCCCAGCAGCGCGACCGCGCCGATCCCGACCGGCAGCAGCAGCATCCCGGACACCGTGAGCGCGACCGCGAGACAGAGCCAGCCGAGCCCCAGCACACCGCCGACCAGGAGTTGGCGCACCGCGCGCAGCGGCCACGTCGAGCACAGGAAGGTCCGGGGCCCGCCCGCCAGCGCCTGCCACACTCCGACGTCGGCGGCGTCCTGCCGACCGGCGGCTGAGCCGGTCCCGGGGTGTGCGGGTACCCCCGCTCCGGCCCGGTCCCCCGTGTCCCGGTCCCGGTCCCGGTCCCGGTCCTCCGCGTCCCGGTCCCGGTCCTCCGCGAACGGCGGCCGCACCGTCGGCTTCTCGCTGGTCACCACGGATCGACCGTACGCGACAGCAGCGCGCGCAACTGCCGGACCGCGGACTCCCAACTCCATTCCGCCGCGGCCCAGGAACGGCCCGCCGCGCCCATCGCGGCGGCCGCCCGCGGGTCGGTGAGCAGGCCGGTGAGGCGCTCGGCGACGGCTCGGACGTCGCGGCCGTCGACGAGATACCCGGTCTCACCGTCCCGGACCGCTTCCGGCACCCCGCCGGAGTTCCCGGCCAGCACGGGCAGTCCGGCAGCTGCGGCCTCCAGACAGACGATGCCCAGCCCTTCGGCCTCCAGGCCGAGCCGGCGGGTGCGGCAGGGCATGGCGAAGACGTCGGCTGCCGCGTAGTAGGGCGGCAGGTCGCCGTGCGCCCGGGACCCGGTGAAGACGACGGCGTCGTCGGGCAGTTCCGGCAGCCGCCGCGCCAGCCTGCGCAGCGCCCGTTCGCGGGGGCCGGAGCCGACGATCACGAGAGTCGCCCCGGGCACCGCGGCACGTACCCGCGGCATGGCGCGGATCAGGGTGTCCTGCCCCTTGCGCCGGACCAGCCGCGAGACGCTGAGCACCACCGCCTTGTCCTCCAGGCCCAGGCGGCGGCGCACGGCCCGCTCTTCGCCGTCCGGCCGGAAGCGCGTGCTGTCGACTCCGGGCACCAGCCGGGCCGTGCGGGGGCGCGGGCCGAACGCCCGGGCCGTCCGGGCCCGGGAGTGCGCGGTGAGGTGGGTGACCGTGTCGACGCTGTCGCCGATCCGGCGCAGCAGTCCGCGGGTGCCGGGGAGCGCGGCCCACCACATCTCGTGCCCGTGGGTCGTGGCGACCGAGGGCAGTCCGAGGCGTCCCGCGAGCAGTCCCAGTGGGGCGGCGGCACCGAACCACACGCGGTCGCATCCGTAGCGGAAGGCCAGCGCCCGGGCCGTCGCGGCCACCCGCGGGGTGGGCAGCAGCGTCCGGAACCGGTCGCGGACGACGGGGAAGGGCTGCGCGGCGTCGAACGCGTCGGAGCCGGGCTGGGCCGCCGTGTAGACGACGACCTCGGCGGGCGGGAACCGGCGGGCGATCTCGTGGACGAATGTCTCGATGCCGCCTCGGCGGGGCGGATAGTCGTTCGTCACGATCAGCGTGCGGCCGCGGTCCCCGGCCGGGGACAGGTCCCGGCTCCGGTGCGCGCGGACCTCGGGAGCAGGGGCACCGGGTTCCGGCGGGCCGGGTGGCCGGTCGGGGTGGGACGCGGGCGGGTTCGGGTCGTCGGGCATCGGCAGCCTCCGGAGTGCGCCCGCAGGACGGGCAGGGGGACAGACAAGCAGAGGGGCAGGCGGGTGCCCGGCGCGGAGCCCCGCCTGTGAACGCGCGCACGAGAGGCGCGCGGGGGCCGCGCCGAGCGGGGGAACACGGCGAAGCGCGGGCGCACGGCCGCTCTTCGGCCGGTCCGCGCGGCCCCCGGGGTACGGCGGCGGGCGGGCGTGGCCGATGTCCGCGGGCGCTCCGCGTCCGGTACGGCGGCGCGCGGCAGTGACCGCGCAGACGGCGCGCGGACCGGGCCGGGCCGGTGCGGCCACCCGCCGGCACAGGGGCCTCAGGGAGCCGCGACCTGCGGCGATGGGGTTCACTCCGCCAGCCAACCGCTGATCGGCCCGGAGTTCACTGCAGCAGGTTGCCGACCCGGGGTAGAGCAGGCACTACCCCGCCGCTCCCCCGAACCGCCGGGAGCCGGGCGCTTGTCGATCTGCCGCCGCCGGTAAAACTTTGTGAACTGATTCACACCACCCCCTTGGCCGGGCGGCTCAACCCGTGCTGTGATGCGCTCACATCCGGCTCGACGGCGCGCTTGGGGAGGGCACTGTGGCGGACACCGCCATGTCACGTTCGGAAAGGCTGGATCCGAGAGGCCCGACAGGTCACGGCGGCCCCGCGGGCCCCGACATCGGCCCGGACAGCCCGCTGGGACAGGCGGTGTGGCGGCTGCGCTCGCGGGGGTGCTGGGAGGACGCGGCGGCGCTGCTGGAGCCGTATGTGCAGGAGCATCCGCAGGCGGCGGTCGGACGGGCCGGACTGCTCGTCGAACGGTGCATGTACACCGGGGACGGCTGGCCCGCGGCGGAGGACGCGCTGCGGGGCGCCGAAGCGGTGGCGCGGGTGGACGACGACCGCGGGGCCGCGGCCTGCGAGCGCGGCCAACTCGCCTACGCGGCCACCGTGCTGGGCGTCCGCGACCGGACCGACGAGGCGCGGGCGGCGCTCGGCCGGGCCGCCGCGCTCCTGGAGCCGGGCGCGCCCGGCCGGGCGCTGCTGGACTTCCGGCGCGGGCTGCTGGCGGAGAACCTGAGCGACACCCCGGAGTCCGCGCGCGCCGCCTACCGCAGGGCGCACGCGGGCGCGACCGCCCGCGGGGACCTGCTGCTGTGCTCCTCGACCTGGCGGCATCTGGCCGGACTCGCGGCCCGCGAGGGCGAACTGGCCGAGGCCCGCCACGGCTTCGCCGAGTCGCTCCGGCTGCGGGAGGAACTGGGGTTCCTCGTCGGCATGGCGCCCGCTCTGGCCTCGCTCGCCGAGGTGCAGCCGGAGCCGGAGGCGACGCGGCTGCGCGAGGAGGCAGGGCGGCTGTTCCGGCTGCTGGGCGGCGTACCCTCCTGGCTCGCCGACCGGCTGCCGGAGTCCGAACGGGGCGGGGAGCGGGGCGAGCAGCCGGACGGCGAGGCCGCCACGGCGGTGCCCCCGAACCGGGCGTGACCCGCACCCGGGCGGGCCGCGCCGCGCCTCAGAAGTGGCCGCGGACCAGTCGTTCGACGGCCGGATAGTCCTGGTCGGCCAGCGCGTCCAGCAGCGCGAGGTGGTCGGCCGCCTCGGCGAGCAGGTCGGTGGTACGCGGAGCGGGCGCCGCCCGCAGGGCCGACAGCTGCGCCCGGCGCTGCACGTCCTCGGCGACGGCGACCAGCTGCCGGTTCCCGGTCGCCTCCAGCAGGGCGCGGTGGAAGGCGAGGTCGGTCTCGGCGTAGGCGGTACGGTCCCCGCACGCCGCCGCGTGCAGGGTGTCGTCCGCGAGCGGCCGCAACTCGGCCCAGTAGCCGGGGGGCTGGGTCCGGGCGAGCGCCAGGACCGCGGGGACCTCCAGCAGGGCCCGGATCTCGGTGAGTTCGGCCAGATCGCGGGGGCTGTGCGCGGCGACGCGGAAGCCCCGGTTGGGCACCGTCTCCACGGCGCCCTCGCTCGCCAGGAGCTGCATGGCCTCCCGTACGGGGGTCGGCGAGACGCCGAAGCGCTCCCCCAACGCGGGTGCGGAGTAGACCTCGCCCGGTGCCAGCTCGCCGGAGAGCAGCGCACCGCGCAGGGCTTCGAGGATCTGGTCGCGTACGGAATGACGCTGCGGCACCACCTTCGGAGCCGCCGGTTCGCAGTGGGTGTGCTCACCGCGGGCACTGCCCTCCGTCCGCCGGGCGCGGGCGGCCGACGGCTCGGTGGCACGCCGGACCGGTGCGGGACCGGCCGGGGCGGGGCGCCGGGGCACGGCGGACGGCGGGCCGGCCGCCGGCGGGACGGCAGCGGGCCCCGCAGGTGACTCCGCTCGGCTCTGCTCCATAGGGCCCCCAGCACTCTGCGTACATGTCTTCGCCATCCAGGCTGCCGTGCACCCTAGGCCGCGGCGACACGAGATCAAACCTCGGACGTGATCAGTTAAGGTAAGGCTTACCTGCTGATGCTCGTCGATTCGGTGGTCCCCATGACCGTGCCCACCCTCGCCTCCGTGGCCTCTGACGTCTCCCCTTTCCGTACGGCCTACGCCCGGCTGACCGAGGTGCTCCCGTCGCTGGGTGTGACCGAGACCACGGCTCGCGAACCGCTCCCCGAGGGCCCCGGCTGGGTGCGCGCCGCAGCCCTCGCGGACGGCGGCGAGGCGCTCGACACGTTCCTCGCCTGGGACGAGGAGCAGATCCTGCGGGACCACGGGCGACCCGGACGCCCTGACGTCGTCGCCAGCTTCGGGCTGCACCGCTACGCCTGGCCCGTCTGCCTGCTGGTCACCGTCCCGTGGTTCCTCCGGCGGCGGGTACCCCGGCTGCCGGTGGAGGCCGTGGCGGTCCAGCGGTCCCAGGGGCGGCTCGCGGTCCGGATCGAGGAGTTCGCCTGCCTGCCGGACGACCCCGCGGCGGCCGCACCGGGCGCACGCGTGGTGCCCGGCGAGGAGGCGCTGCGAGCCGAGGTGCGGGACGCGGTGGCCGCTCATCTCGCGCCGGTGCTGGAGGGGTTCAGGCCCCGGATGCGGCGCGGCGCGCGGGCGCTGTGGGGGATGGTGACGGACGAGATCACCGAGGGGCTCTGGTACCTGGGCCACCTGCTGGGCGAGGAACCGCGCGCGCGGGCGGAGGCCGAACTGCTGCTCCCCGGCGCGGTCGCACCCTTCGCCCAGGGTGCGGGCTTCCGTGAGCTGCCCGGATCCGGAGGGGCGGCGCTGACCACTCGCGACCGGGCGAGCTGCTGCCTCTACTACACCCTCCGCCCCCAGGACACCTGCGTCACCTGTCCCCGGACGTGCGACGCGGAGCGAATCGAGCGGATGACCGCAGCCCGCTGAGGTGTTCGACCCCTGGCCCCTCTCCCGGCCCCCTGCGCCCCCATTTCGCGTGCTCTTCCCCTGAAACCCCCCGGCAGGGTGGCGCGCTCCCGTAAGGATGCTCGGGACGAAGCAAGCCAGAGCGCGAGCGCGACACCGCCTCGCACGCGACGGGGCCTACTCGGCGCCCCCGGCGTGCGTCCTCGGTACGCGCGGCAAGGGGCACCCCGATGAGACTGACCGACATACCGCTGAACTGGGTGCTGCCGAGCGCCGTGCTGCTCGTCGGCACTCTGGCCGCGGTGCTGGTGATGGCGCGCTCGCGCCGGCACGGCTCCGCCTCCGAGAGCGAGAGCGCGACCGCGCACGGACAGCCCGACTCCGCGGAGCGGGCCGAGGAGCGGCGCCGCCGCAAGGAGACCCTCTACGCGACGGCCGCCTACCTGCTGCTGTTCTGCTGCGCCGCGGTCGCCGCAGCGCTCTCCTTCCACGGGCTGGTCGGATTCGGCAGGCAGAACCTGGGCCTGGGCGGCGGCTGGGAGTACCTGGTCCCGTTCGGGCTGGACGGCGCCGCGATGTTCTCCGCCGTGATCGCCGTCCGGGAGGCGAGCCACGGAGACGCCTCGCTGGGATCGCGCCTGCTGGTGTGGATCTTCGCGGGGGCCGCTGCGTGGTTCAACTGGGTGCACGCGCCGCGCGGCACCGGACACGACGGCGCACCGCAGTTCTTCGCGGGGATGTCGCTCTCGGCCGCGATCCTGTTCGACCGGGCGCTCAAGCAGACCCGCCGGGCGGCGCTGCGCGACCAGGGCCTGGTGCCGCGTCCGCTGCCGCAGATCCGCATCGTCCGCTGGCTGCGAGCCCCCCGGGAGACGTTCGGGGCGTGGTCGCTGATGCTGCTGGAGGGAGTGCGGACGCTGGACGAGGCCGTCGACGAGGTGCGCGAGGACCGGCGGCGGCACGAGCAGGAGCGGCAGCGCCGCAAGGACCAGGAACGCCTGGACCGGGCCCGGGTCAAGGCCCTCAACCGGCAGCACCGCCGGTGGAGCCGGGGACGCCCGGCGGCGGCACCGCACGTGGAGGTCGAGCTCGGCACGCCCGCGCCGGCCGCACCGCCAGGCGGGAGTGAGCCGTCCGGCGAACTGCCCGCGGTGGCCGCCTCTCCCGTGCCGCCCCGCGGCAGGCCCGCGCTACAGGCCGTCGGGGACGACGGCGCCTCGGCGCGCGGCCGCCGGGACGGCGAACTCACGGGCGGCGAGTCCGGCCGGGAGGGCGGCGAGAAGAGCGCGGCCAGCCCGCGGCTGGACACCCTGGAGGAGAAACTGGCGGAGATCGAGCGGCAGTTCGGCTGACGGTGAGGCAGTCCGCCGGTGCGGTGCGGAAGCCCTGCAGGGCCTCTTCTCCGCACCGGCGGTGCCGGTCGTACCGGCCGGGAGGGCAGACGCCTCAGTCACCCGCCCCGGGGCGCGCGGCGGGGAAGGCGCGGCTGCGGGCCGCGTACACCAGGGCCAGCACCGGCAGCATCAGCACCAGGACGCTCCACGGGAACGACGCGGCGCCCAGGGCGTCCAGCAGCACCCCGCCCACGACGCCCCCGCCCGCCATGGCCGCGTTCCACAGCGTGACGAGCATCGCCTGCGCGGCGTCCGCGGACTCGCCGCCCGCCTCGCCGACGGCCGTCTGCAGCAGCGTCGGCGCCCCTCCCCAGCCGAGCCCCCAGAGGGCGACCGCTGCGTAGACGAGCGGCGTGCTGTCGGCCGCCACCGCCAGGACTGCCGCCGCGAGAGCGACCAGCAGGGCTCCGCCGAGCGTCAGCGCGCGCAGCCCGCGGCCGATGTGCGCGCCGACGAACCAGATGCTCAGCAGCGAGGCGGCGCCGAAGACCAGCAGGACGCGGTCGACCGAGCCGCCCAGGCCCGCGTGGTCGAGGAAGGCGGCGATGTAGGTGTAGAGCACCGTATGGGCGAGTACCCAGCCGAGTGTGGTGAGCAGGACGGGCCGTACTCCGGGGATGCGCAGCACGGCCGCCATGGGGGTGCGGTCGTCCGGCTGCTGCCCGGGGTGGTCGGGAACGGCGGCGGTGATCCAGCCGAGCAGGACGGCGGTCAGCGCCGTCATGGCCCAGAAGGCGGTGCGCCAGCCGAGCGCGTTGCCGAGGAAGGTGCCCGCGGGAACGCCCAGCGACAGTGCGACCGGGATACCGGCCATGGCGATCGCGAGGGCCCGGCCGCCGAGGTGCGCGGGGACCAGGCGGCGTGCGTATCCGGCGAGCAGCGCCCAGGCGAGCCCGGCCGCCACACCGGCGACGAAGCGCGCGGTCATGGTGAGGGTGTAGTCGGTGGAGACGGCGGTGACGGTGTTGGCCGCGGCGAAGCCGGCCATGGCGGTCAGCAGCAGCCGCTTGCGGCGCCATCCGGCGGTGAACGCGGTGAGCGGGACGGCCGTGAGCGCGGTGCCGACCGCGTAGATGGTGACGCTCTGGCCCATGGCGGACTCGCTGACGGCGAGGTCGCCGCTCATCGCGGGCAGCAGGCCGGCGGGCAGGGTCTCGGTGAGGCTGGTGACGAAGACGGCGGTGGCGAGCGCCAGCAGGGCGGCGAGCGGAAGCGCCCCGCGCTCGGAGCCGGCAGTTTCGGACGACCCCGGAGCGCCGTCCGGGGCGAGCGCGTCGTACGCGGTGTCGGTTCGCATGACCGGTATGCTCGAACCCTCACACGGATGTGAAGGTCAAGTCGGCGGCCGCGGAGCGTCTTCGGAAGGGCTCCGCAGCATGCCGGGGAGGGTGGGAGGCGGCCGGATGCGGATCGGAGAGCTCTCGGAGCGGACCGGGACGCCCCGGCGGCTGCTGCGCTACTACGAGGAGCAGGGGCTCATCGCCGCGGACCGGACCCCCAACGGCTACCGCGACTACGACGACCGGTTCGTCGACCGCGTACTGCAGATCCGGGGGCTGCTGGACGCCGGGCTGCCCACCCGGATCATCAAGCAGATCCTGCCGTGCCTCGACAAACCCCGGGTCATCCACTTCCGGGACGCCACCCCGGAGATGCTGGCCACGCTGGAGGACCAACTGGAGCGGATGACGGCCCGAGTGCAGTGCCTGGCCCGCAACCGGGACGCCATCGCGGCCTACCTCGAAGAGGTACGGGCCACCCGCGCACCGGAACACGCCAGGGAGACGCGAGGCGTGGACGCGCCGGCGGCGGCGTCCGCCGCACCCGTGCACACCGGCCCGGCACCCGGCGACGCCCGCGTCAGCTCTCCCACACCGTGACCGCGGTGCGGTCACCCGAGTGCCCCTCCACCGCACACAGGAGGCCGTCCAGGTAGGCCGCGGCACCGGGAGGCTTGCCGTACGCACCGGTCCAGCGGGTGGCGAGCCGTTCCGCGAAAGCGGGCTCGGCCCGCAGCGGTTCCGCCACCCCGGGGCCGCACAGCAGCAGCACCTCCCCGGGCTCCGCGGCGTGGGAGCGGAAGTGGAACGGCTCGGCGGCCGGCCCTGCGGCCCGCTCGGCCGGAGCGAAGCCGTCCCGGGCCGCCGCGCCCGCGGCCGGATCGCGGCCCGCCGGAGTGTCGGGAGGCGGCGGCGCGTGGGCGCCGACGGGTTCGATGTCCTCCCACCCGTCGCCGCTGCGCCGGAAGGCTCCGCCCACACCGGCGCCGAACCACACCCGGGTGCGGCAGCGCGGGTCGGCGGGCAGCAGCAGGCAGCGCAGGTCGACGGTGTGCCGCTCGGGCTCCAGCCCCAGGGCAGCGGCCTGGGCGCGCAGTCGGCCGAAAGTGCGGTCCGTCAGCCGGTGCAGGCCCGGTTGCAGCGCGCTGGTGCGGTCGTCCCGCAGGTCCCGGGCGATCCGTGCGCTGCTGCGGCCGACCGCCTCCCCCACCGCGTGGCACGCCTCGCGCGCGGCGCGGTGCCCGTCCGGCCCCGACCGCCCCCCGGCCGCGACGGCCACCAGCAGCAGTCCGTCCTCCTCCGCGCCGAACCGCGCGGCCAGCAGTGCGTCCGTGCGCGGCCGCCCCTCCTGCCGCCCGGCGGCGCCGCGCACGGAGACCGCGTGCAGCACCGCTGACCCGAACCGCGCCGACTCCAGCACGGTGTCCGGCACCCACTCCCCCGGCGCGTCCGGCGCGGCCGACGGCAGCAACCCGGTCGGCAGCGCGGACACCGGCGCGGTGGCGGGCTCCGGTCCGGGCGGGGCCCCGGCAGTCGCGGGGTCCGCACGGCCGGACACCGGCGCGGCGGCGGGCGGGCCGGTCAGTGTGCGGCTCACCGAGCGGTAGCGCTCGTCCAGGGTGTCCCGGGCGCGTGCGCGGCCGGTGTCCGGAGCATGCGGGTCGTACAACTGGGCCCACCAGTCGCGGTGTTCGCCTGCGTCCTGCGCCCCCTGTCCGCTCATCGGCTCATTGTCCCGCGCACGAACCGGCTGGGAAGGCCCTGCGCGGGACACGGCACTGTGGACTCAGATCGAACACAGGAGAACGAACAGCGCGGCGGTAGCTCTCAAGGCTTCGCAGCGGCGGTCTTCCCCGGCCGGCAGGCATGGCCGGTGCCTCCACTCGCACCAGCCGGAATACGCGCTCGGCAGTCCCCGGTTGCAGCGGAACATGCACCGTTCACAGGAGCCGTCCAGCGGCATTCACCCACTGCTCGCCGGCCGCTTCAGCCCCTACCGATTCGATCCGTCGGCGGTTGTCGACGACGACGCCCTCGGCCTGCTGCTGGAAGCCGCGCGGTGGGCACCGTCGGCGGGGAACTCCCAGCCGTGGGGCTTCTTCACCGGCAGGCCCGGTGAGCCGGAGCACGACCGGATACTCCCTCATCTTGCGCCGAGCTCGGCCCGCTGGGCGACGGACGCGGGCCTGCTCGTCGTCACGCTGACGCGGCGGCACGTCGATGACACACAGCTGCTCTACTCCGAGTTCGCGGACTACGACCTCGGTCAGGCCATCGCCCACATGACGGTGCAGGCCCAGGCGATGGGGCTGGCGGCGCACCAATTCCGGGCCTTCGACCTGGAAGGGCTCACCAAGGAGCTGGACCCGAACCCGGGGTGGGTGATCGTCTCCATGGCCGCGGTGGGCAGGGCGGCCGGCGGACCTCCGGAGGGCCGTGGCCGGCACAGCGTCGCGCAGTTGCGCTCCGCTCCCTGGTCACCGGCGGGGTAGCAGCCGGAGCCGGGCTCGTCGAGCGGCCCGGGCGAGATCCTTGAGCCGGATCATCGAGGCACGGAGAGGGAGTCCGGCGCGCGTTCGGGAGTCCTGTCGTGGCGATGCCGCGCCAGCCCCTGATCTCGCCGCTCGGAGGCTCGACGGTAGCCCTTTCCCGGCAAGCTCGGCGTCGTGGCGACAGGCCGCCCCCGGCCGCCCCCGGAAGCGCTTCTGCTTCCGGCCGGCGGCCTGATCCATACTCCTGCGGGGTGCCTGGAGGTTCGTGGTCACGCGCGCGAGTGTCGGCAGAGGACGCTTGTTCGACGTTGTTCGCCTGCGGAGCCCGGCCGTGTGGGCGATCCGCTCCTGTCGAAGGCGGGGGCCGCTCATGTGGCCCTCCGGGGTGGTGGCCGTCGCGGGCGCCCTAGCACAGTTCCGCACGGGCCGAGGACGCGTCCCGATGAGGCGTCGAAGCGGGTGCCGGAGCAGCCAGGCGGACAGGCGCAGCAGTCGAGAGCGCACAGTCGCGGGTCGTGCGGACAGCCGGCCAGTCCCTCGTAGCGGTGGGGTGGTGCAGATTTTCGCTGCACACAGAGGTGAGACTTTGCGGGTGTCCCGCCCGAAGAAAATCTGCACTTGCGAGAGTAGACATTGAAGAGCCTCGGGGGTAGCGTTCTTCTCGTACTCGCAGAGATCAGTTCGGCGGGGCAGATGACGGAACTGCCCCGCATGCAGGTCAAGGAAGTTGTGGAACGGCAGTCGAGTGGTGTGGCCGGATGCTGGGGGCTCCACCACTGACTGCCGGGCCAGGCGATCCTCGGGGTCGCAGGTAGTTCTGCAAGATCAAGCAGTGCATGACAGAGCAGCAGAGAAGGAGGAGAGAGCGCCATCAGGATCGCCCGGGCAGGGCAAACCGCCCGGGTACCGCAGGCCCCGGATTGGAAGGTGGTCCCCGGTCACGCAACTGCGATCCCCGCACCGCTGCCCTGTCAGGCCGCGGAGCGGAATACAGGAGCCGGCACAAGCAGCCGGTAGATGGTGTTGATCCCCTCGGGGCCTTGGTGCCGCATGGCACCAAGGCCCCTCGACGCGTCAGCCGAGAGGTGCCAGTGGCCGCAGACAACCCCACCCCGTCGAGCAACCTCGACGACGACGATTACCCCGCCTACACCATGGGGCGGGCAGCCGACATGCTCGGTACCACGCCCGCCTTCCTGCGAGCCATCGGCGAAGCAAAGCTGATCGTGCCGCTGCGCTCAGAAGGGGGGCACCGCCGCTACTCCCGCTACCAGCTGCGGCTGGCCACCCGGGCTCGCGAGCTGGTCGACCAGGGAACCTCCGTGGAGGCGGCCTGCCGCATCATCATCCTGGAGGACCAGCTCGAAGAGGCCCGGCGCATCAACGAACAGCTGCGCAACGGGAATCCCTCGGGCCCGAAGGCCGACGCCTGACGCCTGTCGCCTGTCGCCTGACACCTCTCGCCTGTCGCCTGCGCCTCTGTCGCACCCGCGCATCGCATTCCGGGTCACCGCGGCGCGGATCGAGGGGCCACCGAGGAGACCGGGACCCGGGTCTCAGCGCGACCCTCGGCGTGGTCGGCGACGCCACCGATGACAGGCTGACGAACGGGGCCCTCCTCCAGCTGCCCCCTGGGGTCGACCTGCCCTTCGGAAGGTCCGGTCGGCCTGGCCCCCAGCAGCACCCGAGGTCAGGCGACCCGACGCCCCGGAGAACCTGGGGGTCGGCCGGTGGCGAGCGCCCCGCCTCGGCCACACCGGCCAATTCCGTCCCCTGCCCGGACACAGAAATCTATTTTCGCCGCTACAGAAACATGAGTAATGCGCGGGGAGGAGTTTTACCCCGGCGGAGCCGGCGTGAGAAACGGTCGTAATCCAGGGAGTGGCCGTGCTACGGTTACGTCCAGTTGCAGTTGTGGTTCCCTGAAACTTCAAGCGCTCGTCCGGACCCCCGGAAAGAGCCTTGCGTTCGTCCGTTGTGCGGAGGGTTATCATCGCGGCAACCCCGGTCCCCGCGCAGTGCGGCTCCGGGCACCGCCTTGAAGGAGATGCATTTTGGCTACTGGCACCGTGAAGTGGTTCAACGCGGAAAAGGGCTTCGGCTTCATCGAGCAGGAGGGCGGCGGCGCAGACGTGTTCGCCCACTTCTCGAACATCAACGCCACCGGCTTCCGTGAGCTGCTCGAAGGCCAGACAGTGAGCTTCGATGTCACGCAGGGCCAGAAGGGCCTCCAGGCGGAGAACATCGTTCCCGCCTGACGCTGACATGTGCGACGAGCTGGGGCACGCACGTGCGTGCGGCCCCGGCTCGTCGCGTTATTTCCCGCTCGCCCCTCTCCGACAGTGGCGAGTGAGCGGCAGCACAGTCTGTCTGTCGCGTCGCCGGACTGCGGAGCGGCACCTGCCCCGCTCTCCACGGCTTCCCCGCACCGTTATTTTCCGGCCGCCCCGGCCGGCAGCGAACCGGTGCGTTTCCTGACGACTCCGTAGCTATTTCGGCCACGGGTTTTTCGTCTTTTTCTTCGGCTCGGTCTTGTGAATCCTTGTGCGGCGCATGCTGCGGTGAATTCCTCGATTCGTGCCGCATCGAGGAAGGTTCCGCATGAACCGTACTGCTCGCACCGCTGCCGGCTCCTCCCGCGGACGCGGCCGCGACGGCCGCCGCTCGCAGGCCGCCCACCGGGCCGGGCCTCCGCGCTCGACCAAGCGCCCGGCGCAGGGACGGCCCTCGGGCCCCCCGAAGGAGTTCGCGCTGCCGGTCACCCACACCCCGCCGCTGCCGGCCGTCGAGACGTTCGCCGGCCTCGACATGCCCGACCGCCTCAAGGCCACACTGCGCGCCCAGGGAATGAGCTCCCCGTTCCCCATCCAGGCAGCGACGCTGCCCAACGCGCTGGCCGGCCGGGACGTCCTGGGCCGCGGCCGCACCGGCTCGGGCAAGACGCTCGCCTTCGGTCTCGCTCTGCTGGCCCGAACCCATGGGCAGCGCGCCGAACCCCGGCACCCGCTGGGGCTGGTCCTCGTTCCCACCCGGGAGCTGGCCCAGCAGGTGACCGCGGCACTCACCCCCTACGCACACGCGCTGCGGCTGCGGCTCACCACCGTGGTCGGCGGCATGTCGATCAGCCGTCAGGCACGCGACCTGAAAGTCGGCAGCGAAGTCGTGATCGCCACCCCCGGCCGGCTCAAGGACCTCGTCGAACGCGGCGACTGCGCACTGGACCAGGTGGCCATCACGGTGCTGGACGAAGCTGACCAGATGGCCGACATGGGCTTCATGCCCCAGGTCACCCACCTGCTCGACCAGGTACGCGCCGACGGGCAGCGGCTGCTGTTCTCCGCCACCCTGGACCGCAACGTCGACCTGTTGGTGCGCCGCTACCTGAGCGACCCGGTGGTCCACTCCGTCGACCCCACTGCGGGCGCGGTGACCGCCATGGAGCACCACCTGCTGCACGTGCAGGGGGCCGACAAGCACGCGGCGGTCACCGAGATCGCGGCCCGCGACGGGCGGGTGATCATGTTCTTGGACACCAAGCACGCGGTGGACCGGCTGACCCGGGACCTGCTGGCGGTCGGGGTGCGCGCCTCGGCCCTGCACGGCGGGAAGTCGCAGTCCCAGCGCACCCGGACGCTCGCCGGGTTCAAGTCCGGTCACGCGAACGTCCTGGTGGCCACCAACGTCGCGGCGCGCGGCATCCACGTCGACAATCTCGACCTCGTCGTCAACGTCGACCCGCCGAGCGACCACAAGGACTACCTGCACCGCGGCGGTCGCACCGCCCGCGCCGGTGAGTCGGGCACCGTCGTCACCCTGGTTCTTCCCGGACAGCGACGTGACATGAACCGCCTGATGTCGGACGCCTCCATCACCCCGGAGCAGACCCGAGTCCGCTCCGGCGACGCCGACTTGGGGCGCATCACCGGTGCGCAGACGCCTTCGGGGATCCCGCTCACCGCCGCGGACACCGAACCGCCCAAGCCCGCCCCTGCGCAGCGGACACGGCGTGGCCGGCCCGCCGCCCGCCGGGGGCGCCGCTCCTCCTTCAAGACGGCCGCATAGTCCCGGCCCTGGCCCTTCGGCAGGCCAGGTGGTCACGGAGACGGTCGGGGGAGACAGCTCCCATGACAGGGTGCTTGCTGCCGGTGTCCGAGGGCTGCAGGACCGGTACGGGGCACCGACCGCGGCGCCGGTTGTAGGTCCCGGGACGCGGGCCGGGTGCGACCGGCGTCCGATGCGGGTGCGAGCGCGGTGTGTGACGCTGCTTCGTATGACGGAGACGACACCACCCGCCGGCCCTCCCGGCACCCCGGGCGACCCCCGTGACCAGGCGTTCACCGCCGCCGAGTGGGAGTACCTGGCCTCCCAGCGGCTGGGGCGGCTGGCGACGGTGGATCCCCGGGGCCAGCCGCAGAACAACCCGGTCGGCTTCTTCCCGCAGCAGGACGGCACCATCCTGGTGGGCGGCTTCGCGCTGGCGACGACGAAGAAGTGGCGCAACCTCCGGGCGCAGCCCCGGCTCGCCCTCGTGGTGGACGACATCGTCAGCTTCTCGCCGTGGCAGGTGCGCGGCGTGGAGGTACGGGGCGTGGCCGAACTGCGCGAGGGGCCGCACGGCCTCGGCCCGCACTTCAGCGACGAGCTGATCGTCATCCACCCGCGCCGGGTGCTCAGTTGGGGGCTGGAGGAGGCGTGAGGCCGGTCGCGTGCCACAGGTGGTGCAGCGCGTAGGAGCGCCAGGGGCGCCACCGGTCGGCCTGCCCCTCCGAACCGATCAGCGCCAGCCCGTGCCGCACTCCCGCGTCGCCGGGGAGGAAGACGTCCGGGTCGCCCAGGGCGCGCATCCGGATGTAGCCCGCCGTCCACGGCCCGATCCCGGGGAGCGCCAGCAGAGCGCTTTCGGTCTCCTCCCGGTCGGCACCGGGGTCGAGCACGACGGTGCCGTCCGCGAGTGCCGCCGCTACGGCCCGGATGGTGCGGCGGCGGGTCTGCGGCATGCCCAACTCGCCCAGCGGCGCCTCGGCGAGCGTTCCGGCGTCCGGGAACAGATGGGTGAGCGCGCCGTCCGGGGCCGCCAGCGGTTTCCCGTAGCCGGCGACCAGCGTGCCGCCCAGCGTCCGTGCGGCGCCGACGGTGACCTGCTGCCCGAGCACGGCGCGGACCGCCAGCTCGTGCGTGTCGGCGGCGCCGGGTGAGCGCAGCCCGGGCGTCCGGGAGACGAGCCGGCCCAGGGCCGGCTCGCCACCGAGCCGCTCGCCGACCGCGTAGGGGTCCGCGTCCAGGTCGAAGAGGCGCCGCACGCGCTGCACCGCGGTCGTCAGGTCCCGCAGGTCCCCCAGGTGGAGCCGACAGTCGAGCCAGCCCTTGCTGCTGCGTGCCGCGCACTCGTCGACCTCGGCGATCCCGATGCCGTAGGGCAGGCTCAGGGTCCGCCGGTAGGTGCGGCCGCCGGGGGCGCCCCGTACCTCCTCGACTCCCGGTACGGCCCGGCGTGCCAGGAAGCCGAAGACCTGTCCGGTGTCGTAGCGGCCGCGGTAGGCGAGCCGCAGCGGCACCCCGGCGACGGCCGCGCCTCCGTGTGCCGCCGCCTCGCGCGCCTCCGGGCGGCCCGCGGGGCCGTGCCCGCCGCGGGCGGAGGCCGCGCGCAGCGCGCTCGGGGTGCGGGCGTAGATCTCGCGGACGGTGTCGTTGAACTGCCGCACGCTGGCGAAACCGGCGGCGAACGCGACCTGGGTGACGGGTAGCGGCGTGGTCTGGAGCAGCACCCGGGCGGTGTGCGCCCGCTGGGCCCGGGCCAGGGCCACGGGGCCGGCACCGAGTTCGGCGGTGAGCTGGCGCTGCACCTGGCGGGAGCTGTAGCCCAGCCGCCGGGAGAGGCCCGCCACGCCCTCGCGGTCCACCACCCCGTCGGAGATCATCCGCATCGCGCGGCCCACCAGGTCGGCCCGTACGTTCCACTCGGCGGAGCCGGGCACCGCGTCCGGGCGGCATCGGCGGCAGGCACGGAAGCCCGCGGCCTGGGCCGCCGCCGCGGTGGGGTAGAAGCGGACGTTCTCCCGCTTGGGGGTCACCGCGGGGCAGCTCGGCCGGCAGTAGATCCCGGTGGTGCGCACCCCGAGGAAGAACACTCCGTCGAAGCGCGCGTCTCTGCTGCGTACCGCCTCGTACCTGCTGTCTTCTGTGGTCACGTGCTCCAGTGTGGAAGAGCGCCGGGCCGGGGGCTAGCGGGAATCGGACGTGGCCGTCGGTGCGTCCCCGGGCGGCTGCGGACCGACCGGGAGGCGCTGCAGCAGTCCCCAGGTGAACTCCGCGACGACCGCGTGCGGGGTGCCGGCCCGGTCCGGCGCCGTGCAGGCGAGCCGCCGGCGGTGGGGGGCCGAGCCCTCGCGCGGCTGCGCGGGGTGGAAGGCGCGGGCGGCCTCGTCGACGGTGCAGGACCAGGGGACCAGGTCCTCGACGGTGCGCAGCCGGGGCCCGGGGGCGCCGGGGGCGCGCACCAGCCACGCGTTCCACGCGGGCCCCCCGCCGGGCGCGCTCAGCACCTCGAAGCGCAGGTCGGGCCAGAGCGGCAGGGCCCAGGAGCGCGCCTGGCACACCAGGTCCCCGAGCCGACGCTGCTCGGTGCGCTCGGGCGGGCCGAGGACCGCACGGTAGGGCGCGGACGTGCCGCGGGGTGCGTGGAGCATCGCCTGCCAGCGTTTGTTGGCCTCGCGCATGGCCGCCCGGTCGACGCCGAGTTCCCGCAGCGCCGCGGCCACCCTGCCGGGCTGGAAGTCGGCCATCCTGCGCAGCAGCACGAGCTGGAACTCCAGCGCGCCGAACGCCGCCGGGGAGCCGGTCGGGGGGCCCATCACGCGGGTGGCCGGGGTGGCGGGAGCGGCAGCATGGTGGGGACGGTACCAACCGCCCCCACCATGCTCACCGGCCCGCTACGCCTTGCGGCGCGGGCCGCGCTTGCGCTCGCCCAGGTGGCGGCCGAGCTCCTGGCGCTGTTTGAACAGCTTGCGCTGCTGGGCGCGCAGCCGCGCGTCCGTACGAGCGGCCAGCCGGGTGTTCTCCCGCAGCAGCTTGCGGTAGCTGTGCAGACGCCGTTCGGGCAGCGCGCCGCTCTCCACCGCGGCGAGCACCGCGCATCCGGGCTCCGCCTCGTGGGCGCAGTCCTGGAAGCGGCAGTCGGCGGCGAGCTCCTCGATCTCGGAGAACGCCTGGCCGAGCCCCTCCTCGGCGTCCCACAGGCCGACGCCCCGCAGGCCGGGGGTGTCGATGAGGACGCCCCCGCCGCGCTCCGCGGCCAGCGGCAGCAGGTTGCGGGTGGTGGTGGTGTGCCGGCCCTTGCCGTCCTGGTCCCGGATGGCCTGCACACGCTGTGTCCGGTGCCCCAGCAGTGCGTTGGCCAGCGAGGACTTGCCCGCGCCCGACTGGCCGAGCAGCGCTGTGGTGCCGCCCGCGAGGGCGGTCGCGAGGGGATCGAGCCCCGCACCGGTCCGCGCGCTGACGGGCAGCACCCGGACGCCGGGGGCGGAGGTCTCCGCGTCGGCGACCAGGTGCGCGACGGTGGCCTCGTCGGGTACGAGATCCGCCTTGGTGAGGGCGAGCATCGGCTGTGCGCCGCTGCTCCAGGCCAGCGAGACGAACCGCTCGATCCGGCCCAGGTCCAGTTCCGCGTCGAGGGACACGGCGATCAGCGCGTGGTCCACGTTGGCGGCCAGGACCTGCCCCTCGGAACGCTTGGAGGAGGTGGAGCGGACGAAGGCGGTACGCCGGGGCAGCAGGGTGCGGACGTACGGCGGGGTACCGGTGGCGTCGACGACCGCCCAGTCGCCGGTGCACACGACCCGCATCGGGTCGCGCGGGACGACGTACTCGGTGTCGGCGCGCAGGGTGCCCGCCGGGGTGACCAGATCGCACTGGCCACGGTCGACCCGCACCACCCGGCCCGGCAGCGGGTCGGGCCCGGCCGCGGCCGGGTCGGCGATCGCCCGCTGGAACTCGGCCTGCCATCCGGCGTCCCAGCCGTATACGGCCAGCGCCGGGTGATCAGGGTGTGCGGGGGTGTTGATCGTTCGTGACGTGCTCTGCGACGTGCTCTGTGACAAGGGAGGGCCCTTCACATGGGTGGCCCCGGCCCGGCGCAGGAAGGATCGGCCGGTTCAGCCGGTGGCCACGGAGGTGGGTGTGACGGACTGGATGCGGGCAGCGCCCGGCGCGGTGACAGCCATCGGTCAACACCTCCGTTCTTGTCGCAGGGCACGGCGGTCGTGGCGCCGCCGTGCGGAATGCGAGGACAGTAGCGCGCTCCGACGCCCGGCCGCCACCGTTTTTTCGGCTTCCCTTCCGCGTTCCGCTGCCCACCCGGCCGTCCGCGCCCTCCGCGGCAGTACCCGGGCGGGCAGCGGTCAGTTCCCGGGGCCGCCGCTCCCGGGCTCGCGCCGGGCGGACTCGGCGGGTTCCTTGAGGTCCTCGCGGTCGTGCCCGCGGGGGCGCAGCAGCCGGCCGCGGACGTCGGACGGGGGCAGGAACTTGGTCCAGCGCTCCGGGAACTCGGCGGGCGCGTCCAGGTCGAAGGGGGAGTCGTCCTCGTCGGTCTCGTCGGCCTCGTCCCCGGTGCGGCGGCGGCGCCGGGCCTGGACGGCGGCGACGACCTCGGCCGCCGCCTCCTCGCGGCGGCGCTCGTTGGCGCGCCGCGCCGCCGCGGTGGCCACCGAGGGCCACACATGGTCGATGGCCGCGTTGACGGCGGCCCCCACCAGCACCGCGAACGCCGAGACGCCGATCCACAGCAGCACCGCGACGGGTGCGGCCAGGGAGCCGTAGATCGTGGGCCCCTCGACGGTGTTGGTCAGGTACAGCCGCAGCAGGAAGCTGCCGAGCACCCACATCACGAGCGCCACCGAAGCGCCGGGGATGTCCTCGCGCCAAGGCGAGCGCACGGGCACGGAGACGTGGTAGAGCGTGGTGAGGAAGACGATGGACAGCAGCAGGACGACCGGCCAGTAGAAGGCGCTGACCAGCCACTGGGCCTGCGGCACCAGGCGCAGCACCGCGTCCGGCCCGGCCACCATGAGCGGCAGCGCCACCGCGCCGATCACCAGCGCGACGAGGTACAGCACGAAGGCCAGCAGCCGGGTCTTGACGATGCCGCGCCGTCCGTCCAGCCCGTACATCACGGTGATGGTGTCGATGAAGACGTTCACCGCGCGGGAGCCGGACCACAGGGCCAGTGCGAAGCCGAGGGAGATGACGTCGGGTCCGCCGCCCCGGATGACGTCGTCGATCAGGGGGCGTGCGAGCTGGTCGACGCCCCGGTCGGAGAGCACGGTGGCGGAGGCGTCCAGGAAGTTCTGCCGGATGCTCTCGATGGTGTCGGCGCCCACCCAGTCGAGGTAGCCGAGCGAGCCGATCAGGCCGAGCAGCAGCGGGGGGATCGAGATCAGGGTGAAGAACGCCGCCTCGGCGGCCAGCCCCAGGACGCGGTACTCCATGCAGGAGTTGACGGTGTCCTTGAGCAGCAGCCAGGCCATCCTCCGCTTGGGGACGTCCCGGTACTTCACCCGCGCCCTGCGGAACTGGTTGCGGGACCGGCGGGGGGCCCACTTCAGGGCCCGTCCGCCGGTCTGCTCAGGGGTTTCCTCGACTGCACGCACCTCTTTAACGTATCTGTATGCCACCCTCGACACACACCGTGACCAACCAGGCCCCGCCGCTGACCGACTACGACGTCTTCTCGACCGACGCCGTGCTGGCCGAGGGCGTCGCCCGGCACATCGCCCCCGAGCAGGCCGAGGAGGCCCGGTCCGAGCTGGCCGGACTGGGCCGTGCGGCGGGCTCCGCGCAGGCACAGGAGTGGGGCAGGCAGGCGAACGAGAACCCGCCGGTGCTGCGTACCCACGACCGGTTCGGGCATCGGATCGACGAGGTGGAGTTCCACCCGGCGTGGCACCACCTGATGGAGCAGGCGGTGCACGCCGGGTTGACGGACGCCTGGTCGCGGCCCGACGGGCAGCTCCGCCGCACGGCGGGCTTCTACGTGTGGTCGCAGGTGGAGGCCGGGCACAGCTGCCCCGTCTCGATGACGCACGCCGCGGTGCCCGCGCTGCGCAAGGAGCCGGAGCTGGCCGCCGAGTGGGAGCCGCGGCTGAGTGCGCACCGCTACGACTACGGCCTGGACCGGCCGGCGAGCGCCAAGCTCGGGGCGATCGCCGGGATGGGCATGACCGAGAAGCAGGGCGGCAGCGACGTCCGGGCCAACACCACCGAGGCCGTGCCGCTCTCCGGCGAGGGCGAGTACACGCTGCTGGGGCACAAGTGGTTCTGCTCGGCGCCGATGTCGGACGTCTTCCTGGTGCTGGCGCGGACGGCCCCGGCGGCCGGGGACGGCGGTCTGACGTGCTTCCTGGTGCCGCGGGTGCTGCCGGACGGCACCCGCAACGCGTTCCGCATCCAGCGGCTGAAGGACAAGCTGGGCAACCGCTCCAACGCCTCCGGTGAGATCGAGTTCGACGGCACGACCTGGGCGCGCCGGGTGGGCGAGGAGGGCCGCGGGGTGGCCACCATCATCGAGATGGTGGCCGCGACCCGGCTGGACTGCGTGACGGGCTCGGCCGCGCTGATGCGGCAGGCGGTGGCGCAGGCCACGCACCACACCGCGCACCGTTCGGCGTTCGGCAGGCCGCTGGTCGAGCAGCCGCTGATGCGCAACGTGCTGGCGGACCTGGCGCTGGAGTCGGAGGCGGCCACCACGCTGGCGCTGCGGCTGGCCGCGGCCTACGACAGCGCGGCGGGTGAGGGCCCGCAGGCGGACGCCGACCGCGCGTTTCTGCGGCTGGCGCTGCCGACGGCGAAGTACTGGGTGACCAAGCGGTGTGTGCCGCTGACCGGCGAGGCGCTGGAGTGCCTGGGCGGGAACGGCTATGTGGAGGAGTCGCCGATGCCGCGGCTGCTGCGCGAGGCGCCGCTCAACTCGCTGTGGGAGGGCTCGGGGAACGTGCAGGCGCTGGACGTGCTGCGGGCGCTGCAGCGCTCGCCGCAGTCGCTGGATGCGTTCCTGACCGAGATCGGGCGGGCGCACGGCGCGGACCACCGGCTGGACGCCGCCGTCAAGGACGTGTTCGCGCAGTTGGCGGATCTGGAGGGGATCGAGGCCCGGGCCCGGCGGCTGGTGGAGCGGATGGCGCTGGTGCTGCAGGGCTCGCTGCTGGTGCGGTTCGCGCCGACGGCGGTCTCGGACGCGTTCTGCGCTTCGCGGCTGGGCGGCGACTGGGGCGCGGCCTTCGGCACGCTGCCCTCGGGTGCCGATCTGGCGGCGCTGGTGGAGCGGGCGCTGCCGCAGGTGTAGCTACTCAGTTCCGGGGTGCGGTGCCCGCCGGGGGTGCCGCACCCAGCATCCGGTCCAGGGCCCGGCGGGTGCGGGCCGGCGCCGTGGCGTCGGCGAAGAGCTGCAGTTCCTGGTTGAGCCCCATGTAGAGCCCGTGCAGTTCGAAGGCGAGCTGTTCGGGGTCCTCGCCGCGGCCGAGTTCTCCCACCTCGACGGCGATCCGCAGGTCGTTCACCAGGAGGCGCCGTCCGCGCAGCATGAACCGGGCCACGGTGTCGTGGACGGGGCCGCCGCGGGTGTCGAACTCGACGGAGGCGGCGGTGAACAGGCAGCCGCCGGGGAAGGCCGTGCGTTCCTGTTCCAGGTAGCGGATCCACGCCTCGCAGAAGGCGCGCAGCCGGACCAGGCCCGGCTGCAGGTCGGCGACCGGTTCCCAGACCAGCCGGGTGAAGAGTCCGGAGGCGCCGTGCAGGGCGGCGAGTTGCAGCGCCTGCTTGGTGCCGAAATGGCCGAGTACGCCCGCCTTGCTCATGCCGAGGTCGGTGGCGAGCCGTCCGATCGTCAGCCCCTCCAGCCCCTCGACGGAGCCGATGGCGACGCTGCGCTCGATGATCCGCTCCCGCGTGCGGCGGGCCTCGGCGGCGGACTTGCGTGGGCTCATGCCTCCATCGTATCCGGCCTCCCCCATTTAACTTCCGATCGATCGGTTGCTATATTTTCGGCGCCGGACGCGCATCGAGGGCGTCCGGCGCCGGACGTTCTGGACGCGCAGCCCCGACGCCCGGCTCCCATCCGCCGCAGCGAGGAGAGCAGCACCGTGCCGGGAACCCGCATCGCCGCACTGGGCCACCACCAGCCCGACCGCGTCCTGACCAACGACGACCTGGCGAGCCTGGTCGACACCAGCGACGCCTGGATCCGGCGGCGCACCGGGATCGCCGCCCGGCGCATCGCGGCCGAGGACGAGACGGTCGCCGACCTGGCCGCCCCGGCCGCGGGCAAAGCGCTGGCCGCCGCCGGACTCGCCCCCGAAGACATCGGCCTGGTGGTCCTGGCCACCTGCTCGGCGCGGGACCGCTGCCCCAGCAACGCGGCCCAGGTCGCCCGCGCCCTGGGGATCCCCTCCGCGGTCGCCTACGACCTCAACAACGGCTGCGCGGGCTTCTGCACCGCGCTCGCCTCCGCGAGCCACTCGGTGCGCGCGGGCGCCGCCCGGCACGCGCTGGTGATCGGCGCGGAGAAGATGTCCGACGTCACCGACTGGACGGACCGCAGCACCTGCGTGCTGCTGGGGGACGGCGCGGGCGCGGCGGTCGTCAGCGCCGTCCCGGACAACCACACGGACGGCGACGCGGACGGCGACGCGGTGGCGGAGGCCGGACCGGAGGGCATCGGGCCCGTCGAATGGGGCTCGGACCCGACGCGGGGCGAGATGGTGCGGCTGCTGGACGACTGGCAGCCGCACTTCGCCCAGGAGGGACAGGCGGTCTTCCGCTGGGTCACCACCGAACTCCCCGCCGTGGCCCGCCGCGCCTGCGAACGGGCCGGGCTGGCACCCCGCGACCTGGCGGGGGTGGTCACCCACCAGGCCAACCTGCGGCTGATCGAGGCCTTGCTGGACCGGCTCGGCCTGCCCGAGGACACGGTGGTCGCCCAGGACGTGGTCGAGTCCGGCAACACCTCCGCCGCCTCCGTGCCGCTGGCGCTGGCCAAACTGGTGGAGCGGCGGGAGATCGCGCCGGGCGCGCCCGTGCTGCTGCTCGGCTTCGGCGGCGGCCTGTCCTGGGCGGGCCAGGTGATCCGCTGCCCGTGACAGCGTCTCCGGCGGCGGCTGACAGGATCGGTCCCATGCATACCGGAGCCGTCGGGGAGACCGCCGCCGAACTCGTCGTCGCCGCGGCGGCCGTCGTCGAACGGGGGCGGCTGCTCGTGGTGAGCAAGCACGCCGCGCCCGACCTGTTCTACCTGCCCGGCGGCAAGCCGGAGCCCGGCGAGAGCCTGCGCGCCGCGCTGGAGCGCGAACTGCGCGAGGAGCTGGGCGTCGCGCCGTCGTCCGCCACCCCGCTCACCGAGATACGGGGGACGGCGGCGCTGGAGGGCGTCCCGATGCGGCTGGTGGTCTTCCGGGCCGACCTGGTCGGACGGCCCGCGCCGGCCGCCGAGATCGCCGCGCTTCGCTGGACCGGCGCGGCGGTCTCCCCGGATCTCAACCTGGCCCCGGCCGTCCGGAACCACGTCCTCCCGCTGGTGCTGTGACTCGGTGTCCCCGCCGGTGGTGTGGGTCAGTCCGCCGCCAGGTCGGCCGCCCAGGGCGGGTTCGCGCCGCGCACCGAGACGACCGCGGCGGCCACCCGGACGCCGAACTCCAGCGCCTCGGTGACCTGCTGCCCGGTGAGACCGTCCAGCCTCCCGCCGAGCGCCCCGGCTCTCCGCAGGGCGTGCAGGAAGCCCGCCATGAAGGAGTCGCCCGCGCCGACCGTGTCCACGACCGGGGTGGGCGGGGTCGCAACGCGCACGCGGGTCCCGTCCAGCGAGGCCAGCACGCCCTCGGCGCCGAGGGTGACCACGACCAGCGGCACACCGTCCGCGTGGAAGGCGTCGGCCCCCTCCTCCGGGGTGGCGCCGGGCCGCAGGTGGGCCAGGTCGTCGTCGGACAGCCGCAGGATGTCGGCCGCCGCGCACCAGCGGGGCAACGCGGCACGGTAGTCGGCCGGTTCGACGAGCAGCGGCCGGACGTTGGGGTCGACCGAGACGGTGGCCCGCTCGCGGATGGCCGCCAGCAGGCGTTCGACGGCCGCCGCGCCGGGCTGCCGGACCAGCGCGAGCGAGCCGGTGTGCAGGCAGCCGACGGGATCGGCGGTGGCGGCGGCGAGTTCGGCGTCGGTCCACTGCCAGTCGGCTGTCCGCTGCGCGTGGAAGGAGTAGTCGGCACTGCCGTCCTCGGCCAGATCCGCCACGGCCAGGGTGCTGGGTTCGGGCGCCGCGCGTACCGCGTGGCCCAGGTCGACGCCGGACTCCGCGAGCCGGGCGGCGAACAGCCGCCCGAAGACGTCGTGCGAGAGCCGCCCCAGGAACCGGGTCGGGGTGCCCAACCGGGCCAGCGCCACGGCCGTGTTGGCGGGCCCGCCGCCGGGGAAGACGTCCAGCGCGAGCGGCGCCGGGGCGTCGTCCCCGGAGCTGCACGGCTCGGTCACGAACGCGTCGGCGACGCACTCGCCCAGCACGGCGAGGGGAAGTTCTGCGGTCATCTCGGCCCTTCCGGTCTCACAACTCGGCGCCTCTCCGGCCCTGTCGGCACCACCGTACGGTCACGGGGTGCGCCGGGCGCGGCCCGGCAGGGTCCGCAGTTCCGGCACCCCCAGCAGCCGCCCCAGCACGAGGTAGCCGACGGCCAGTGCGAGGACGCCGGATGCCAGGGACAGCGCCGCGGGCAGCGTGCCCCCGCCGAGGGTGCGCCGCACCGCGTCCGCCGCCGCCCAGCCGAGTCCCGCGGCCACGGCCGACGCGAGGGCGACCTTTCCGTACGCCCGAGCCAGTCCTCCCGAGGCGTCGAGCCGGCCGGACAGCCTGCGGCGCAGCAGCCGGAGCGTGAGCAGCAGTCCGGCGGCGTAGGCCAGTGCGTACCCGGCGGCCATGCCGGTCACCGCCCAGCGGGGCGGCAGCAGCAGATGGCAGCCGGTGGCCAGGGCGATGTTCGCGGCCGCGATGAACGCCGCCGTCCAGAAGGGGGTGCGGGTGTCCTCGAAGGCGTAGAAGCCGCGCAGCAGCAGGTACTGCGCGGAGAAGGGGATCAGGCCGAGTCCGAACGCCTGGAGCATCTGTCCCAGGGGCCGGGCCGATTCGGCGTCCGCGGCGCCGTGTGCGAACAGCAGCGCGGCGATCTGCGGGCCGAGGGCGAGGAAGAGGAAGGCGGTGGGGACGATGGCGGCGCCGGTGAGCCGGAGCCCGCGGGCCAGGTCGGCGCGCAGGTCCGCGTGCCGTCCCTCGGCCACCGCGCGGCTCATCCGGGGCAGCAGCGCGGTCACCAGCGAGACGGTCACGATGGACTGCGGCAGCATCCAGATGGTCTGCGCGTAGGTGTAGGCGGAGTATCCGGCGCCCGCGTCGGGGAGCGCCTGGTCGGCTGCGTTGGCGTAGTTGGTGACGACGGTGAGCGCGACCTGGTTGGCCAGCACGAACAGCAGTGTCCACTTGGCGGCGTGCGCGCTGCGGCCCAGGCCGGTGCCGCGCCAGTCGAAGCGCGGCCGGAAGCGGAATCCGGCGGCGCGCACGAACGGGACCAGCGCGAGGGCCTGCAGGGCGATGCCGCCGGTGGTGCCCAGGCCCAGCAGCCGCACCTGGGTGCCGGTGATGTCCGCGACCCGTTCGGGGGCCGTCATCATGCCCAGGTAGACGCCGAACATGGCGATGAGGACGACGTTGTTCAGGATCGGGGTCCACATCATCGCGCCGAACTTCTCGCGCGCGTTGAGGACCTGGCCGAGGATGGCGAACAGCCCGTAGAAGAAGATCTGCGGCAGCAGGAAGCGCGCGAAGACGACGGTCAGCTCGAACGCCTCGTGCTGTGCGTGCGTGTCCCGCATGTAGAGGCCCACGATCTGCGGCGCCGCCCAGACGGCGAGTGCCGTACCGAGTGCGAGCACGGTGACCACGAGGGTCACCAGGCGCTGCTCGTACGCCCTGCCGCCGTCGGCGTGCGTGGCGCGCGCCCGCACGAGCTGCGGCACGAGTACGGCGTTGAGGGCCCCGCCGATCAGCAGGGTGTAGAGGCTGGTGGGCACGGTGTTGGCGG
The DNA here is from genome assembly GCF_042869575.1 of Streptomyces sp. NPDC006925. Taxonomy (NCBI): domain Bacteria; kingdom Bacillati; phylum Actinomycetota; class Actinomycetes; order Kitasatosporales; family Streptomycetaceae; genus Streptomyces; species Streptomyces sp. NPDC006925. The sequence goes on along the minus strand of NZ_JBIAGB010000016.1, from coordinate 29,541 downwards.
TGTTGTACGTGCTGGCCAGCAGTCCGGTGCCGAGCGCCGCTGCCTGCAGCACCTGCCGGATGAGCCCGGTGGCCCGCGAGACGACGGTGCCCGCCGCCATCAGCAGCGACGAGCGGGCGAGCCCGGACCGGCCGGGGGCTGTCGGGGACTCGGGCGCTGTCCGCGCAGCGGCCACCGGCCGCGTTCCGTCTGCCATCCGGACAATCTAAGGGCAGTTGATCACCTTCCGTGAATCACCCCGGAGGGCACCGGAACTTCCCCACTCCCGCTCCGCGGGCGAGCGGGTGGCGCACCTGGTGCGGTGACCTTCCCGGCCGGCCGCTGTGTCGCCGGTCAGCCGGCCGGCCGCCGTGTCCCCGCTCAGCCGACCGCGTCCGCGCGGCGGGCCCCGGCGGGCAGCCGGTCGGTGCGGGTGTGCCGGTAGGCGTGGACGGGCTCGCCCGTGCCCGGTTCGAGGGTGTAGGCGTCCACCACGACCTGCTGCGCGTTGATGGTCAGCAGCATGAAGCCGAGGGTGTCGTACGCCTCCCAGAACGCCTTGTTGCTCGGCTCGTCCGCCCGGCCTTTGGTCTTGGCCGCGGCGCCGCAGACGATCTGCTGGGTGCCCTGGTACCGCGCCGCCGTGTCCAGGATCTGCAGCGTGTGGTCGTGCCCGCCCAGCAGGAACTCCGCCTTCCCGGCCACGACGTCCTCGTACAGCTCCTTGACGTGCTTGCCGCTGAGGTAGTCGCCGCAGGAGATGCCCTCGTACTCCCCGGCGTTGCGGTGCGTGCCGTTGTTGCGCAGCGGGTGGTGCGCGAAGACGAACTTCCAGCGGGCCCGGGAGGCGGCCAGCGACTGCTGGAGCCAGGCGCGCTGTTCGCGCGCGAAGGGACCGTTCCAGTAGTACTCGGGGTCGGTCTGCAACACGTAGGAGGCCAGCGGGGTGGTGTCGAGCGCGAAGAACTCCGCCACCGGCTCGTCGGCACCGCCGGGCACGGCGACCGAGTAGTAGCGGCCGGGCATGTACCAGCGGGCCGAGTGCGCATGGTAGGCGACCTCGTGGTCGCCGCGCGAGGGCCAGCCGCCGCTGCCGGGGATGATGCCGCTGGTGTCGTGGTTGCCGAGCACCATCAGCCAGGGCACGTCGATGCCGGCGTTGGGCCGTTCGAACTTGGACTGGAACTCGTCGTCCGTGTCGCTCTCGGGGCCGTTCTCGTAGATGTTGTCGCCGAGTCCGATCGCCAGGTCCACTCCGCGGCGTGCGCACACGGTGCGGGCGGCGTCGGCGACCTGCCACTGGCCGTCCCCGCCGGTGCCCGCGTCGCCGGTGAGCAGCACGGTCAGCTCGGCCTTGTCGGGTATCGGCAGCTTGTCGACCCCGGCGGCGAGCGCCTGCGGCACCGACGCGCCGCCCAGTACGGCGGCCGCGCCCACCCCGCCGGCTCCCGCGAGCACCGTCCGCCTGCTGACGCCGGTGCCGGCCCCCAGAGTTCCCATGCGTCTCTCCTCGTGTGTGTCTGGCACAGACACCACCCCCTACGGGTGAAGGTGACATGTACACGGCGCAGCTAAGAGTGGGCGCGGCGAGAAACACTGTCAACTCGTCGGTAACCACGAATTCCCCGGTCGGGGCCGAGGCGGACGGCCAGCAGCACACCGGTGGCGGCCAGGAGCGCCAGCACGGTCAACGTCGGGCCCATCGCCGTCAGAAACCCGGCACCGTCCCCGGACCGCCGCGCGGGCGTCCAGAGGGCCAGCAGCGTCGTCGCCAGCGCCACTCCCGCCGTCGGCCCCACGTTCATCGCCGTCTGCTTCACCCCGCCCGCCACCCCGGCCTGTTCGGCCGGAGCCCGCCCCACGACCACGGACGTGGCCGTCACCAGCACCGCGGCGAAACCCGCGCCCAGCGCGAAGAACGCGACGCCGACCGCACCGGCCCCGGCGTCCGCACCCATCCGGGACAGCAGCCACACCCCGGCCGCCAGCGACGCGGCGCCCGCCCCCGCCGTGCGGCGCGGACCGCACCGCCGCAGCAGCACGGCGCACAGCGGCGCGCCGAGCACCATCGTGGCGGCGAGCGGCAGCGTGCGCAGTCCGCAGACGAAGGGGTCGAGGCCGAGGACGTCCTGGAGGAAGAAGGTCCCCACGAACAGCGTCCCGAACAGCGCGGCGGAGGAGACCACCAGCAGCGCCAGCGCGGGGGCGATCCCGGGCGCACGCAGCAGTCCGGCGGGCACCAGAGGGTGGGCTGCACGGCGTTCGTGCCGGACGAAGGCGACCGCTGCGGCCGCGCCACCGACGGCCAGGCACGCGTTCACCACCGTCCAGCCGTCCTGGACGGTGACGACCAGCGTGTGCACCAGGCCCAGCAGCGCGCCCCCCAGCAGGCAGGCGCCCGGAAGGTCGAGGGCTTCGCGCGGAGCCGGTTCGGGCCGGTCCCGGCGGCCGGCCAGCAGGACCAGCGGGCCCACCGCCGCCGCGGGGACGTTGAGCAGGAACACCGCACGCCAGCCCGGTCCCGCGACGAGCAGCCCGCCGAGCACCGGCCCGCACGCGGCCGCCAGCCCGATCACGCTGGTGCGGACCGCGATCGGCGTCGCGAGGCGTTCGGGCGGGAACGCGGCGCGCAGCATGCCGAGCGTGGCGGGTTGCAGCAGTGCGCCGAAGACACCCTGGACGACCCGCAGCGCGACGACCCAGCCGATGCTTCCGCACAGCCCGATCCCCGCCGAGGCGGCCCCGAAGCCGAGCATCCCCAGCGCGAACAGGCGCTGATGCCCGTACCGGTCGCCGAGCCGCCCGGCGAAGACCAGCAGACTCGCGACGGCGATCAGATATCCGGTGCTCGTCCACTGCACCTGCGCGAACGTGGCGCCCAGCTCCTGCTGCAGCCGGGGCTGGGCGACGGTGAGGACCGTGCCGTCCAGCGCCACCACGGCCGCGCCCGTGACACTGCCGAAGAACGTCAGCGCCCGCACCCTGCGCTCCGGCGGCACGCTCACCTGCCCACCGGGCCGAGGTGGGCGTCCAGGGCCGCGTCCAGCACCTCGTCCTGCCCGGCCGCGGCGGCGAACGGGAGGCTGCGCCAGGCGCTCAGTTGGGCGATCCCGTGCAGGTTCGCCCACAGCGCGCCGGCCCGGGCCCGCGGGTCGGCCACCGGGCCGTCCCCGCTCTCCCGGCCCGCACGCGCGACGAGGTCCACCAGCACCTCGAAGAGCGGCAGGCTCACCTCCCGCAGCCCCAGCTCACCACTCTCCAGGAGGTCGTGCCGGAACATCAGCTCGTACATGCCCCGGTGCTCCCGGGCGAAGGCCAGATAGCCGCGGGCCAGCGCGGCGAGCTGGGCACGCGGAGTCTCCTGCGGCCGGTCGGCCAGCACCTCCCCCGCCTCGGCCGCCAGTTGGCCGAACCCCTCCCGGGCGATGGCCGACAGCAGCGCGAGATGCGTCGGGAAGTACCGGCGGGGCGCCCCGTGGGAGACCCCCGCATGCCGGGCGATCTCCCGGAGCGAGACCCCCCGGGCCCCCTCCGCCGCGACCAGCTCGACCCCTGCGCGGACCAGCCGCCCGCGCAGCCCGGCGTCCGTGTTCGGTTCATCCATAGACAGTGTCTACCAGGTATCGGTAGACACTGTCTACACTCCCCGTCGATCCTCGTCCTCGCAGGCCAGCTCACACCAGACCGTCTTCGCGTAGGCGCCCTGCTCCACGCCCCAGCGCAGCGCGAGCGAGTCGACCAGCGCGACCCCTCTGCCGGACTCGGCCTCCGGCGCGGCGGCGAGCAGCAGCGGGAGCGGCCGCGGGTCCGGGTCGGTCACCGCGAGCCGCACCCGCTCACCGCCGCACCATGTGACCCGTACGGTCACCGGGACCCCCTCCCCCACGTGCACGACCACGTTGGTGAGCAGTTCACTGACGCAGAGCGCCATCGCGTCCGCCGCTCTGCGGGCACCCCACTGCGCACAGTGCCCGGCCACCTGGCGCCGTACCGCGCCGACGTCCGCGGCCCGCGCCAGCAGGGCGAGCGAGAGCGCGGGACGCTGCGGCGCCTCGGCGATCCGCCAGGTCTGGGTCCTCACCCTCCCGCCCGCCTCTCCCCCGCCGCGGCACGCAGCACCGCCGCGAGAGCACGGGCGGTCTCGACGTTGCAGTTGCCGAGCGAGACGAGCGGGCGGGGCTGCCGTCCGGCATACGTCACGGGATCGACGCCGAGGGACGGCAGCGTGAGCCCGTGCGCGCGCAGCGCCGCGCCCAGTTCCGCAATGCATTCCTCACCTTCGTCGCCGTTTTTCGATCGCCCGTACGCACACTCGTTCATGTGTCGCACCTTCCTTGAGCAGTGTGTGACTGACACCCCACACAATGGCCGGAGGGCGGGTAACGTTGCGGCCGATCGGGCTTCCGCAAGCGAACTGCCCATCAGCTACGACCAATTGCGGACCCCCCGGGAATGGCTCCCCAGTGAGCGAAAACAGCCAGCACTCTCTCGGCGGTGAACCGTGCCAGGACCCAAGGACATCGACGGCTCGGCGGGCGTGCCCACCTTCTACGGCAAGGAGCTCCGCTGGAAGCGCGAGCAGGCCGGACTGACCCAACCCCAACTGGTGGAGGGCAGCTTCTACGGCCACAGCCACCTGAGCGAGATCGAACGCGGCGAGCGGCGCATGCCGCCGGACCTCGCCGCACACGTGGACAAGGTACTGAAGACCGACGGCTTCTTCAGCCGCCGCTGCGAGGATGTGCGGAACGCGCGATTGAGGGGGCACGCCCCGTACTTCGAGAAGGCTTTGGAGGCTGAAGAGCGCGCCGACTCCATCGAAGAGTGGAGTCCTATGCTCTTGCCAGGCCTGTTGCAGAACGAGACGTACGCGCGAGCGGTCGTTGAAGCGGCTCATCCGCTGGCAGAGCCAGATGTGGTCGACGCCAAAGTTCAGGCTCGGCTCACCCGTGCCGAGCTCTTCGAAAGAGAACGCGAGCGTCCTGAATTCTGGGCCGTACTACACGAGTATCTGCTGCGGCACCCCATCCTCCCGCCCAGGGCTATGGCCGAACAGCTTGACAGCGTTGTGAGGCTGGTCCGCAGGAGGCGCGTCGTTCCACAGATCCTACCGTGGAGTGCCGGAGCCCATCCGTTCATGATGGGCATGGCCACTATCATGACATTCCCTGACGCTCCGCCCATGGTCTACACGGAGTCGATGTACAGCGGAGAAGCCATCGACGATCCGGCACTCGTGAGGCCGTACCGTAAGGCATACGATCGGTTGAGGGCCGCCGCACTGTCGCCACAGGCGTCCCTGGCCATGATCGAGGCAGCGGCAGAGGAGTACCGGAATGGCGAGCCGAGAGTTCGACCTGAGCGCTTTCCGCTGGCGGAAGAGTAGTTACAGCAACGGCGACGGGGGCAGTTGCGTCGAGATCGGCACACTCGCCGCGTCAGACATCGTCCCGGTGCGCGACACCAAGAGAGCGCCCACTGATCCCGTCCTCGTGTTCCCCGCAACCCAGTGGGCCCGCTTCGTCACCACACTGCACAACGGGCACAGAAACGCCTGACCTTCCCGCAGTCAGAGGAGCGCCGGAGATGACCGTGCAGCCCCACCCCAACTCCACGCAGTGGCGCAAGAGCAGTTACAGCAACGGTAGCGGTGGCGAGTGCGTCGAGGTCGCCGTTCCGGCGCACGGTGGGGTGGTCCCGATGCGGGATACCAAGGCAGGGCCCGGAGGGCAGGTGCTGGTCTTTCCCGCGCCGCAGTGGAGGCACTTCGTCGCGGCGGTCCGCAGTGGGAGCTTCGAGCGCTGATCAGCGAGTGTCTCCCCTGCACGAGGGCCCCGCGACGGGCGAGTGACATCTGCACACAGCGCGGCGGGGGGCGAGGTGGGGCGGGCTGTTCTCCTACCGGCCGTGGCAGTTTCACCCCAGCCGGTGACGCTGGTACGACGCCGCGATGGCGACGTCCAGCGCCGGCGTTCGAGGGCGCCACTTTCGGTGGGCCGGGTGGTGGTGCCGGGCAGCGGAATGGCGCACACAACGCCGGCGGGCCTCTCACCGGCCCACCCGGCCCCGCCGGACCGGCCTCAGCAGGTGATGCGGCGCTCGGCGCTCTCGTAGACGCCGAGGGAACCGACAGCAACTTGCGTCTTGTAGGTGTAGGTGCCGGAACCCGTGCAGGTCCACCAAGCGATTTCGGAGTCGCTCTCGAGGCGGACCCAGTCCATCTCCTCCCAGCCGTACCAGCGGTGGCGCTGCAGGGAGATCGTGGCGTCATTGCAGCTGCTGCGGGCCTTGCTGGCCGCGCCGATGACCTCGCTGATGCCCTTGTACGGGGCTGAGATGTGGTAGCAGCTCCGGTCCCAGTCCGAGGCGGCGGCCGGTGTGGTCGGCATCAGCAGCGTGGCCGCGAAGGCGAAGGCGATGGCGGCGCAGGACTTGCCGGCGAACCCGAGAGTTCTGGTTCTCATGACAGAAACTCCTGTCTGCGTGATTGTACGGTGTACAAGACGCAAGAACCCTGTCACCGGGGTCGGGACGGAATCAACACCTCGCACTGAGCTGACGCTTCATCAATCTTCGCCAACGCTTGCTCGTTGACGCCTGCTCGCCTCGGAAGCAATGAGCACTGTGCATCGTGAAGTTGCTGGTCACGTACCTGGCGTGCGTGGGGTTCGGGATGCTCAGGCTGGTCACGGGCGGAGGACTTCGTCGAAGGTCATCGGTGCGCGAAGCCGTGCACGACCGGTCCGCACGGCCGCCACCGCTTGGCTCGACGCTGCGGAGATGCTGATGGACGGCGACTCAGGGCTGATCGAGTGGCGGGGGCGAGCCTCATGATTTTGAGTGGGACCTGGTGTTGCTGGTTCCCCGCCCCCGCCCAGGCAGCGGACACGGGTGAAACGAGGAGGTGTTCGCGGCTTGCAGGAAGGCCGCAGCCTAGTGGTGGCCTCAACTTCCTGACAGACAGTTAGTAATCACATAGAATGTGGTGACACAAGCAACGGAGGACCCTGTGGACCCTGAGCTGATCACTGTCGCTTCGACGGCCCTAGTCGGTGTCATGGTTTCCGACGGTTGGGACGCCTTGCGAGGCCGAGTCGTGGCCTTGTTCAAACGGGGCGAAGCGGACGCACAGAGTGGCATCGAGGAACAACTCGACGGTTCCGTGGAATGGCTCCGGCAGCATCCCACAGACAGGCAAACAGTCGAAAGTGCCTGGCGTGACCGCTTCGAGCAGTTGCTGACCGCCCACCCTCAGGCTGTGGCCGACGTGGAGAAACTCTTCCCGGGAGCCGCCAACCGAAACCAGTCCGGAGCCAAGAACCTATTTCACAACAGCACGGTCAACGGCCTGCACACGGGAACGGGTGACCAGCACAACACCTTTCGGCCCTGAGGTCCGTCGTGAGAGTTGTCTTCTACAGGTCTCGGGCGTACGGCGTTCACCTTGGAACTGGTGATCAACACAACTACATCGAAAGTGGTTTTTGGAAGCTCTGTAAAGCCATCGGGCGCGGAGTGATCCTGCTCAACATTCTGACGGTCTGGCTGTTCGGCTGGGGCATGCTGTACGTGATTTCCTTCTCGGCTTTGGAGGCGCTGACTGGAGGTCAACACGGCACGTACACGCCACTGTTGGCCTTGCCGGGCATGATGTGTGGAGTCTTTGCCGCATGGGGATTCACAGCTCGCCGGCAGGACGCTCAAGTGGCCCACAGCTGGGGTATCGCGGCGAGCTTCATGTACGCCTGGCTGGGCCTCGCCCTGCTGATGGAGACCTTCAGCAACACGCCTGGCCTGGTGCCTGACGGAACCGCGCACTGGAGCACGGGTGTCGTCGTTGCCGTCGAGGGCATCCTGTTGTTCTGCTTCTTTCGTGCCAAGCTCCGACGGGCCTTTGAGTAGGGGCGGCACGAGGCCCTGCGGACAGGTCTCTCCCTTCGCAGGGAATGTCGGCGCGCTCCCGCGTCCGTGCACCCGAGCCGGACCGACAAGAAGCACGCGACCGCGTATGCCGATGCCTGCCACATTGAGCAGTGCGCATCGTGAACTACTCCGGCAAGCACAAATCACCATGGCCTGCTGGTGATCGCGCTCACCGACGACCGGGGCCGACTACTGTGGGTCTCCGCGGCCCGGCCCGGGCAGACCTCGGAGATCACCGCCTACCGTCACGACAATTCACCGCCCATCTCCGCGCGGCCAGCCTCGGAGCCATCGCTGACCTGGGATTCGTCGGCCTCGACGACAGCGGCCCGGACGCCGACCCGGCGGTGATCACCGGCTACAAGGCCGCCCGGAACCTGTCGCCGACCCGTGGCCAGAAGCTGTCCAACAAGGCACTGGCCGCAGTGCGCGCCCCGGTCGAGCACGGCTTCGCCCACCTGAAGAACTGGCGCGTCCTGGGCAAGGTGCGCACGGATCCGACGTGGGCGACCGCGCTGGTGCGGGCCCTGCTGGTCCTCACGAACAAGGAAATTGCCCGATGACGGACGATCTTGTCGCTGGACTACCGGCCCGGACCTGGCCGAGCGTCCCGACACCTACGCACACCAGCCCACCTGACGGGCAGTCTTCACGATGCACACTCCTCAATGGTCCGACCTGGCCGAATCTCCGCCCACTGGTGCACTCTTCGGCATGGAGTTTTTCTGCTACCACCGCGATCGTCCCGGCTCGGCCACACTGCGGTACCAGTTGCTGGAGGAGCACTGGTCCTACATGGACGGATACGCAGAGGGCTTGATCGCACGTGGCCCGACCCTCGCCGCCGACGGCGAGACACCCACCGGCAGTGTGCATGCCGTCGACCTGCCGGACCCGGCGGCGGCCCGGGCGTTCGCGTTCGAGGAGCCCAACCATCAGGCGGGGATCTACCGGGACGTGCTGCTCTTCCGGTGGCGCAATCTGCTCGGACGCACGATGTGGGAGTTCCCCGGTGGCCGTACCGGCGGCGACCGGTATCTGGTGCTCGGCCTGGGGCCGGCGCGGGAGGAGCACGGCGCACAGGCCACCGGCCCCACCCTCCCGCCCGGCGAGGACAAGCTGATCGCATTCGGACCGCTGCTGTCGGACGACGGCACCGCCTGGCTCGGTACGGCGGCCCTGGTGCGGGCGCCGGACGCGGACGCGGCGCGCGCCGCCCTCGCCGCGGAGCAGTACGCCGGCATCGAGGTCCACGACTGGGAGTTCGGCGGACGGCGGTGAGAAGCGGACGGCTCAGGTGAGGAGCGAGCGGCCGGTGGGCGCCAGCCGGAGTCTCCCGGGTGCCGTTGTCTGCAGACGGGCGAGTCCCGGCAGGATGGCGTCCCGCACGTGGGAACGGGCGGCTACCTCGTCCAGGTGCCGACGGTGCACGCTCTCGTCGGGGTACGAGAAGAGGAGCACGGCGACGTTCTCGCCGACGCGGACCGGCAGTCCGGGGAACGTGTTGGGGGCTTGCTCCGTGATCAGGAAGGCGAGCGGCGCGGGCCCGGACTCCCTGAGGGCCGGCAGGAGGCCGTCGCGGATCATCGCGACGCCCTCGTGCTGTCCCGGCGGGAAGGACCACACGGTCGCCGAGACGAACCGGTCCAGTGCGGGGGCTCCGACCGGGGGCCGCACAGGCGGCGAGTCGGTGGCGACGCGCACGCCCGGCGCCGGGCGCAGGAGGAGGACGTCGTCGGAGTCGACCATGGTGTCGTTCGCCCGGGGGCCGTGCCGGGCCCAGACGGGGCCGCCGTAGAAGTCCGTGAGCCCGCGACGGCGCGCCGTCATGTCGGGGAATCCGCGCAACCAGACGAACCGGTCCGGGTCGTCGAGCTCGCGGAACTGGCCGAGCACCCGCATGCCCACGTCTTCCTGGGACTCGACGAACTCCCGCTCGAAAAGATCGACGAGTTCCTCCCGGCGGCCGGGGCGCAGCGTGTACTGGCGGAGCTCGATCACGGCGGGCGGGCCGGGGAGGTCGTTCGAGGGCACGGCGGGGCTCCTGTCCGGTGCTCGGCGAATGGGAATCGCGGCACGTACGGTCCGCGCCGGGATGCGGACCGACAGTAGAAGAGCCGTGTGACAGAGACTGTCAGGGTTTCCGAGGAGAATGCCGTCATGACTGCCAGTCGCCTGCTGTCGGTGCTTCTGCTGCTCCAGTCCCGCGGCCGCATGTCGGCGCAGGCGATCGCCGAGGAGCTGGAGGTGTCCGTACGCACCGCCTACCGCGATCTGGCACGGCTGCAGGCCGCCGGGATTCCGGTGTACGCGGAGCCGGGCCGCGGCGGCGGGTACCAGTTGCTGGACGGCTACCGCACCCGGCTGACCGGGATGACCGAGGGCGAGGCGCGGGCCCTGTTCTTCGCCGGGCTGCCCGGCCCGGCCGCCGAGCTGGGGCTGGCCGAGGAGGTGACGGCGGCCCGGCTGAAGCTGCTGGCGGCGTTGCCGACGGGCGCACGCGCGGAGGCGGCGCGGACCTCCGCGGTCTTCCATCTGGACGCTCCCGGCTGGTACCGGGAGGCGGAGCCGGCGCCGCAGCTGCCCCTCCTCGTGGAGGCGGTGCTCACCCGACGTGCGGTGGACGTGCGCTATCGCCGCTGGCGGGCACCGCAGGAGGTGGACCGCCGCCTCCGCCCGTACGGGCTGGTCCTCAAGTCCGGCACCTGGTATCTGGTGGCCGCCACGGACAAGGGCGTCGCGACCTACCGTGCGGGGCAGGTGCTGGAGGCGGCGCTGAGCGACGAGGTGTTCGAACGGCCGGGCGGCTTCGACCTGGGTTCGTACTGGAGCGCCTACCTGGCGGACTTCGAGGCACGCCGCTACACCGGCAGCGCCACCATCCGGCTGTCGCCCCAGGGACGCCGACGGTTGCCGGACAACGTCCCCCCGGAGGTGGTGCGATCGGTCGACGCCACCGCCACCGCCGTCGGCGACAAGGGCTGGATCGAGGCGGTCATCCCGACCGAGAGCACCGGACACGCCTGCGGTGAACTGCTGCGGCTCGGCGTCGACGTCGAGGTCGTGGCACCGGCTGAACTGCGCCGGGCCATGGCCGCCACCATCGAAGTACTCGCCCGGGCCTACGCCCTCCCCTGATCCCGCCCCGGCTGCCGCGGCCCAACTGGGACCGCCCGCTCGAGCCGCGGGGCGAGAGGCCGTTCCCCGCAGACCACGCGCCGCGGGGCGAGGGCGAGTTGTGCAGTCGGAAGGCGCCCGGCAGGGCCTGGCTCCACGTGCCCGGCACACCGAGACGGCCGGTGGAAGCGCGCTCGGCGGGCCCGGTTCCCGGCCGACACGGTTGAGCTGCGAAAGCACCTGAGCGCTTGACGGCGGCCGTCTTGAGCATCTGTCACACCCATGGGCTCCAGGGGTGTGACATCTGTACATAGTCCCGGGGGCGCGGTCCGTCCTACCTTCGGTGTGCGCGAGATCTCACGCCGGGTGACCCCCGGCCTTCTCGGTCGGCCGCCCGGTCCACGGCGGACGGGGGGAGGTTCCCGTCCGCGCTGCTCGCAGCCTCATGCGCACGCCGGTACACCCCGGCGTCGGGAGGCGACGTCCGAGGGCAGCGGCGCGGACCGGGCGGCCGTGCGCCGCGCATCCCGCACCCGGGCCCGCAGGGCGGTCCGCGACCGCCTCGCCGGGGCGAAATGCTCTCGCCGCCCCGCACCCGGACCGCTAACTTGGCGCCGTGACGACCGAGCTGCTGACCGAACGCCTGCTGCTCCGCGCGTGGCGGGAGAGCGACCTGGCTCCCTGGGCCGCGATGAACGCCGACCCGCAGGTGCGGGAGCACTTTCCCGGGGTGCTCGACCGGGCGGAGAGCGATGCGTCGGTGGCCCGCTTCCAGGCGGATCTGGAGGCGCGGGGCTGGGGCTGGTGGGCGGTCGAAGTGCGCGCGAGCGGGGAGTTCATCGGCTTCGCCGGGCTGGACCCGGTGGAGGAGGAGCTGCCGGTCGAGGGGGTGGAGGTCGGCTGGCGGCTGGCCCGCTCCGCGTGGGGGCACGGCTTCGCGACGGAGGCGGGCCGCGCGGCGCTGGAGTTCGGATTCGCGTCGCTGGGCCTTCCGGAGATCGTGGCGATCACTCCCGTCGGCAATGTGCGCTCCCAGGCGGTGATGCGCCGGCTGGGTATGACCCACGACCCGGCCGACGACTTCGAGGATCCCACCGTGCCGCCCGGCCCGCTGCGGCACAGTGTCGTGTACCGCCTCCGCCGCGGCGGCCACTCGGGGGACGCGGGGTGATCGGCTGCTGCGGCGGGCCGTCGTCCCGGCCGCCCCGGATCGCCGGAAGAACCTTCCCGGCAGGTCACCGTCAGGAGGGCGCGGAGGAGGGCCGCGGTTGCGGCTCGGGGCCTTCTGGTGGGGTGGTGCGTCCGATGCCGCGCATGTGTTCGCGTGCGGCGATGCGGGCCAGTTTGGTCAGCATCATGCCGTTGCGGACTGCGACGACGTAGTCGACGGGAAGACCGTGCATCCGCGTACCCGGACCGCGCAGCGGATGCCATTCCAGGACGACGAGGGTGTGCTCGCCCCAGGGGATCAGCTCCATGGCGATGCGGGCCGCGCCGAAGGGGTCGGCCTTGGCTTCCAGTTCCAGGCGGCGCTCGGGTTCGCAGATCCGGACGACAGAGGTGTCGTCGAGGGTCAGGGCACCGATGCCGACGCGCACCCGGAGCCGGGCGCCGACCTCCGGCCAGTGCGGGTCCGCGTCGAGGACGCGCTGGGTTCCGGTGACCCACTCCCCGTACCGGCTGCCGTCGGACAGCAGGCTCCAGACCTCGGGCGGTGGACTCATGATCAGGCGGCGGTTCCGCGACACTCCGACCACGCTCCTTCCAGCAGGCAGCAGGACGACACACAGCGGCACAGGCAAGCGGGCGAAGGGTGCCGCACCACAGGACTCCCCGTCCGCGGCCCGGCGCACGACGAAGCGGACGAGAGGCCGGTGCCCATGCGCCTGCGCGGGCCCTCGAGCACACGCACCTCAGAAGTCGACCGGGTCGCGGCTCAGGGGGCAGGTCATGCAGTGGCCCCCGCCTCGGCCACGTCCGAGCTCGCCTCCGGCGATGGTGACGACCTCGACTCCCGCCTTCCGCAGGAGCTGGTTGGTGTGGGTGTTGCGGTCGTAGGTGAAGACGACGCCGGGCTCGACGGCGACGGCGTTGTTGCCGCTGTCCCACTGCTGGCGTTCAGAGGCGTAGACGTCGCCGCCGACCCCGACCACGCGCAGCGCGGGGAGGCCGAGCGCCTCGGCCACAACGTCCACGAACGGGCGTGACCCCTCGTCGACGACATCCAGACCCGGCGGCTTGTCGGTGGGATACAGGGAGAAGGTGTGCACCCCGTCCATGATTGCCGGGTAGAGCGTGACCAGATCGCGGTCGGCGAAGGTGAAGACGGTGTCCAGATGCATGGCGGCGCGCAGCTTCGGCATGCCCGCGACGACGACACGTTCGGCAACGCGCTGGCGGAACAGGGCTGCGGCGACCTGGGTGACAGCCTGGCGGGAGGTACGTTCGCTCATGCCCATGAGGACGACCCCGTTGCCGGCGGGCATGATGTCCCCACCCTCGAGAGTGGCCTGTCCCCAGTCCGCCTCAGGGTCGCCCCACCACACCTGTGCCTGCCGGAACGCGGGGTGGAAGGCGTACACGGCCTTCATCAGCAGGGTCTCGTGGTGCCGGGCCGGCCAGTACAGCGGGTTGAGAGTGACGCCCCCGTACAGCCAGCAGGTGGTGTCCCGCGTGTAGAGGGTGTTGGGCAGGGGCGGCATCACGTACTCCCGTACGCCCGAGGATTCGCGTGCCAGCGCCACGTACCGGGAACGGTACTCACCGGGAAGGTCGGTGGTGGCGAGACCGCCGATCAGGCAGTCGGCCAGGCTGCGCGAATCGAGGGTCTCCAGGTATTCCCGGGTGCCGTCGACGAGGCCGACGCCCACCTGGTTGGCGACGATCTTGCGCTTGAGGAGCCAGGTGCGGGCGCCGGGCACGGCCATCGTCTCGGCCAGGACGTCGTGCAGTTCGAGCACCTCGACTCCGCGGTCGCGCAGCTGCGCGACGAAGTCGGCATGGTCCTGCTGGGCGCGTTCCACCCACATGACGTCGTCGAACAACAGGTCTTCCGCATTGCTCGGGGTGAGTCTGCGATGTGCGGCTCCCGGAGCACAGACCAGGACCCTGCGCAGGGTTCCCACCTCGGAGTGGACTCCGAGGTCCGGCTGGGATGCGGTGTTCGTGTCGGCCATGTGCGGCCTCCCGGGACGGGGAATCGGATTCAGAGGCTGATCCACCCGGCGGCCAGGGCGATGATGCCCACCACGGCACCAACAGCCGAGATCGCCAGGATGACGAGTTCCCCCGCCGAGAACAGGCGCCGCCCCTGCTCCCGGCGGGCCATCACGAACAGGGCCGTGGCCGGGGCGTACACGATGAGGGACAGCAGGACGAACTTCAGCCCGGCCGCGAAGACCAGGAAGGCGGTGTACACCGTGGCGAGCGCTGCGATGACGAGTTCGGAGCGCGAGAGGCCGCCGCCCGCAACGGTCCGCCCGGGGGTGGCTCCGGCCAGACCGAACCTCACCGCGAAGGCCGCCGCCAGCAGATAGGGGATCAGGGAGAGGGAACTCGTCAGATCGAGGGCGAAGTTGAAGGCGTCGTCCGAGAACGCGGTGACGATCAGGGCGAGCTGAACAAGCAGGGACGTCATCACAAGGGCAGGCACCGGGGCGTCCGCTCGGTTCGTGCGGCGCAGGAAGCGCGGCATGTCGTCGTCCTTGGCCGCCACGAGAAGCACCTCGGCCGCCATCAGCGTCCAGGCCAGATAGGCGCCGAGCACCGACACGATCAGTCCGACACTGATGAAGACCTTCCCCCAGGTCCCCACCGCCTCCTGGAGTACACCCGCCATGGACGGCTGGCGCAGCTCGGCCATCTCGGCCATCGGCAGAATTCCGTAGGACACGATCGTCACCGAGGCGAAGATCGCGAAGACGGCGAGGAACCCGAGAACAGTCGCCTTCCCCACGTCGGAACGCTTCTTGGCGTGCCGGGAATAGACGCTGGCACCCTCGATGCCGAGAAACACGAACACGGTGGCCAGCATGGTGCCGCGCACCTGCCCGAACAGCGAGCCCGCGTAGTCGGCACCGCCGACGTTGTCGGCGAACACCCCGGGGTCGAAATACCCCAGAGCCAGCGCGACGAAGACCACGATCGGAACGATCTTCGCCACCGTGACGATCCGGTTCACGGTCGCGGCCTCCTTGACGCCGCGCCTGATCATCAGGAAGAACACCCACAGGCAGACGGAAGCGAGTACCACCGCTGTCGCCGTGTCACCGTCACCGAGCGCGGGCCACACCCCGCCCACCGTGGACATGATCAGCACCCAGTACGTCACGTTGCCCACGCACGCGCTGGCCCAGTAACCGAAGGCGGAGAAGAACCCCAGATACTCGCCGAAACCCGCCTTGGCATAGGCGTACACACCGGCGTCGAGATCCGGCCGCCGGTTGGCGAGAATCTGGAAGACGAAGGCCAGCATCAGCATGCCGACACCAGCGACCGCCCAGGCGATCAGCGCCCCGGCGACGCCGGTCTCCTGCGCGAACCTCCCCGGCAGCGAGAACACACCGGCACCCACCATGGACCCGACGACCAGCGCGGCGAGCGTGAAGAAGGACAGCTTCGCCGCAGGCGGGGCGGTTTCCCGGATACCGCCGTCGGTCACGTCCGGCATGGACTCCCTCCTCGCAGGGGCAGAAGCGGTACCCATGCACTCCGCAGTGCCGACGCACTTCGCAGTGCCGCCGACCGGGCGGCCGGTATCCGGGGCAACTACCGAAGACCCTGTGCGATGCCGTCGGAACAGTCGCGTCGAACGTGGCATCCGGGTGCCGTGAGGTCGGCGGCACGCGTCGTCCACCGCCTCCGCCGCGGCGGCCACTCAGGGTGACGTAGGCGGCTCCGCCTCGTGGGCACGGTGCAGCAGTTCCAGGAAGCCGGGCGCGGCCGGCAGCGGTACGGAGCCGATGCGGTGCACCGGGATGCCCGGGGTCCAGGAGTTCAGCACGACCGCTCCGCGCAGAGCGGGCAGGTCGGCCGGGGTGATCTCACGCTCGTGCTGCGGGATGCCGAGCCGGTCGAGCTGTCGGCGGACGGTGCCCATCATGGTCCCGGCCAGCACGTCGGCGTCGGGCCAGAGCACGGTCTCGCCGTCCCAGAAGGCCAGGTTCCAGATCGTCGCCTCGCTGAGCCGGCCGCGCCGGTCGACGAAGGCGGCGTCGTCGAACCCCTGGGCCCTGGCCTGGCGCAGGAAGTGGGTCTTGGCCACCTCGCCGACGTGCTTCACGGACGCGAGGGGACGTTCGTACTCGACCGTTCCCAGGCTCAGCGGGCCTTCCGGGCCGTAGGCGGCGGGTGCGGTGCGTACCAGGACGGACAGCTCCGCGTCCGCCTGTCCGGCGGTGAATTCGGGGGCCGCGGAGTAGACCACGGCGGTGAGGGAGACATCGGCGGGACCGGCCTTCAGTGCCGCCCGCAGGTGCGCCCGCAGGCGGTCCTGGGACGGCGCCCTGCCGTACAGCGCCACGGAGGCGTTCCGCAGCCGCTCCAGGTGCAGGTCGAGTCCTCGCACCCGGCCGCCGCGCACCTGCATCGCGGTGAAGTGCGCGTATCCCGCGAACGCGAGCGGGGCCAGTTCCTCGGGTGTGGCCGGGCGGCCGTCCCGGTGCACTGCGTACATGTCTGCTCTGCGGGACGGTTCCAGGACGGGTTCGGAATGGTGGTTCATGATCCGGACGTTAAGGTCTGACACCGGTGTGAAGGTCAACACGGTCGGACAGGGGAGGGGCACATGCTGATCGGCGAGTTGTCGGAGCGCACCGGAGTCAGCTCCCGGATGCTGCGCTACTACGAGGCGCAGGGGCTGCTGGTGGCCGGGCGCGGGCCGAACGGCTACCGCGACTTCGGGGAGGAAGCCGTGGTCACCGTCGCACAGACCCGCGCCCTGTTGCGCGCGGGTCTGTCCACGGAAGTGATCCGTTCGGTGCTGCCGTGCGCCCGGGGCGAGAAGCCGGAAATCCGGTGGTGCGCGGAGCTGCGGGACATTCTCAACGGCGAGCTGGCCGAGATGGACGAGCGGATCGACGCGCTGCAGCGCAGCCGCGGCGCGCTCGCCGGGCTCCTGGACCCGTCCTGAGGCGCGAGGCAGGGAGCCGTCAGCGGACGTCGTAGGTCAGATGCGTGGCGGTCGAGGTCGCCGTCACGGCACGCTGCACCAGCGTGCGCGGCGTCCCGCCGGTGAACAGCGGCGTCCCGGAGCCCAGCACGACGGGTGCGAGGTGCAGTTGCAGCACGTCGACCAGCCCGGCGTCGAGCGCCGAGCCGACCAGTGCGCCGCCACCCATCAGGAATGCGTCCAGCTCCCTGCCGCTGCCCGACGATGCCTCCTCGGCGCGAGCGCGCGCGGCGGAGACCGCGTCGGACAGGCCGGTGGTGACGAAGGTCCAGTCGAGGTCGGTGAGCCGCACCGACTCCGGCGGCGTGCTCGTGACGACGAAGAACGCGGGCTTGCCGACCTCGCCGGCGCCGTAGCCGCTCCGGTCGTCCCAGCCGTGGGGCCCGTCGACCACGTCGAAGAGCCGGCGGCCGAGGACCACGGCACCCGAGCGGGCGGTCGCCTCGCGCAGGATCCGGCGGTCGTCGGGGTCGTCGGAGAACGCCCAGGTGTGCAGGGCCTCGCCACCGGTGCCCAGCCCGTTCTCGGGGCCGGGGTCCGGGCCGGTGACGAAGCCGTCCAGAGAGACCGAGATGTCGGCGATGATGCGTGTCATACAGAGGCGGACCGGCTCCGTCGCCGGAATTCATCGCTCGGCCCGGAAGAAATCCGCAGCCGTCCCCGGCCGCCGCGTCCCGGTGCGGGTCAGCCGGCGCCCTCGACATCGAGCGCGGTGCCGTAGAGCCGGGACACCCGGAGGCGGATGACCACACGCCGTTCCTGTACGGCTTCGGCCAAAAACCTCTCCTCGTCCTCCGGGGTGGCGAAGCCGCCGGCCATGGCAGCGAGCTCACGGCCGACGGCGTCGCCGGGATCGGCGGTGGGCTCGGAGACCTCGGCCTCGCCCTCGGCGACCGCGAAGGTCCACACGTCGCGGCTCACGTGCAGGGCCGCGTGCGGGTCGGCGCGGAAGTGCCGGGGCTTGAGGCGGTCGCGGGTGGTGGAGATCCGCAGGACGCGTGCCGCCGCGTCCCAGCGGTACAGCACCGTGGTCAGGTGCGGGTGGCCGCTGCTGCGGACGCTGGCCAGCGTGCCGAACTGCTGCTGGGAGAGGAGTGGTCGAGCTCGGAGTCGGTGAGCGGGCGGGGGGCGGGGCCGGGCATGGCGGTTCCTTCGGGGTGGTGGGACGGGAGGTCGGCTGTCAGTTCGCGGGTTGCTCAGCGGCGGCGAACGGGTCCGGGGCCGGTGCCACGGGAGTGCCGCCTTCGGATACGGGCTTGCGGAGTGCCGCGAACGCGAGGACGAAGGCCAGGACGAGCAGCCCGGTGCCGGTGGCGAACGCCGCGTGGTAGCCGCCGGTCAGTGCGGCGGCGCGGCTGCCGCCGGCGGCGGTGAGGCTGTCGGTGCGGGCGGCCGCCAGGGTGGAGAGGGCGGCGACGCCCAGCGCCATGCCGATCTGCTGGGTGGTGTTGAACAGCCCGGAGGCCAGTCCGGCGTCGCTCTCGTCGGCGCCGCTCATGCCCAGCGAGGTGAGGGCGGGCAGGGCCAGGCCGAAGCCCGCCGCGAGCAGCATCACGGGCAGCAGGTCGGTGGCGTAGTGCGCGTGCACCGGCAGTCGGACGAGCAGTCCCAGCACGCCGATCAGGAGCGCGATCCCGGTCAGCAGCACGGCGCGTTCGCCGTACCGCGCGATCAGCCGGGCGGAGGCGCCCAGCGAGACCGCTCCGATGATCACGGCGGCGGGCAGCATGGCGATGCCGGTGCGGGCGGCGCTGTAGTCGAGGACGTTCTGCAGGTAGAGGGCGAGCAGGAGTTGGAAGGAGAAGAGGGCCGCGACCATCAGCATCTGCACGAGGTTCGCCACGGCCACGCTGCGCGAACGCAGCACGCGTGGCGGCATCAGCGGGGTGTGGGCCCGCACCTGGCGCCGCGCGAAGCCCGCGAGCAGGACGGCGCCCGCGAGTGCGGGCACCAGGGTGTGCGGCGAACCCCACCCGTGGCCGGTGGCGTTGACGACTCCGTAGATGCCCGCCATCAGCCCCGAGGTGATCAGGAGCGCGCCCCAGCCGTCGGCGCCGGCCCGCAGCCCGATCCCGGCGTCCGACGGGAGCGAGGGGAGGGCGAGCGCGAACACGAGGGCGCCGATGGGCAGGTTGATGAAGAAGATCCAGTGCCAGTCGAGCAGGTCGGTCAGGACGCCGCCGAGGACCTGGCCGATGGAGGCCCCGGCGGCGCCGGTGAAGCTGAAGACGGCTATGGCCCCCGCTCGTTCCTTGCTTCCGGGGTAGAGCGTGACGAGGATGCCGAGCCCGACGGCGGTCGCCATGGCGCTGCCGACGCCCTGCAGGAAGCGGGCGGCCAGCAGGAGGGCGGGGGTGGTGGCGAGTCCGGCCAGCAGCGAGGCGGCGGTGAAGACGCCGGTCCCGGCGAGGAACATCCGTTTGCGGCCGAGGAGATCGCCGAGCCGGCCGGCGAGCAGCAGCAGGCTGCCGAAGGCGACGAGGTAGGCGTTGACGACCCAGCTCAGCTCCGAGGGGGCGAAGTCGAGGTCCCGTTGGATGGCCGGGAGCGCCACGGTGACGATGGAACCGTCCAGGATGATCATCAAGGTGCCGGCGGCGATGACGCCGAGTGCGAGGCCGCGGGGGCCTCTGGCTGCGGAGGGTGAGGGGGATGCGGACATGGCGGCCTCTCGGTTCGCACGGCGGAGGGAGCGGAACGAGACATGACCGTAGCAGATAGTTTTGTTGCAGACGATATTCTTGGGGACGATCCTCCCGGTAGGCTGACCCCATGACCGCCATGACCCCACCGGCCCGCACCCAGCCGGACCTCTCCTACCTGCTGGACCACACCAGTCATGTGCTGCGCACCCGGATGGCGGCGGCGCTCGCGGAAATCGGGCTGACGGCGCGCATGCACTGCGTACTGGTGCACGCGCTGGAGAGCGAGCGCACCCAGAGCGAGCTGGCCGGGATCGGCGACATGGACAAGACCACGATGGTGGTCACCGTCGACGCGCTGGAGAAGGCCGGACTCGCCGAGCGCCGCCCCTCCAGCACCGACCGCCGGGCACGGATCATCGCCGTCACCGAGAAGGGCGCCCGGACGGCCGAACGCAGCCAGCGGATCGTGGACTCCGTGCACGGACAAGCGCTCGACGCGCTGCCGGACGGCGACCGGGAGACGTTCCTACGGCTCCTGGAGCACCTGGCCACCGGCCACCTGAGCACCCCCTCCCCCGCGCCCGCCCGCCGGGCCCGGCAGCACAGCGGCTGACCCCCTCGTACGCGGGCGCGGGCTGCGAACCCGGCGCCGAGCGGCCGCAGAACGCCCGGAACAACCGCGTCCGGCCCGGAGCACCGCGTCCATGAGAGACGCGGGAAGCCGGGATGCCCCCGGGCGGGGTTCGCGCGACCATGGCCGGGCCACCACCCGAGGGCTGGAGTGAACCGATGGCTGTGCGATCCCGGCGGGTCGTCGTGACGGGGCAAGTGCAGGGCGTCTTCTTCCGGGACACCTGCCGCCGGACGGCCGCCGCGCAAGGAGTACGCGGATGGGTGCGCAACCTGCCGGACGGCGGTGTCGAAGCCGTCTTCGAGGGTGCGCCGGAAGACGTCGACGCCCTGGTGGAGTGGGCCCGCGAAGGACCACCGGACGCGTTCGTCGACGACGTGTGGATCACCGAACAGGAACCGCAGGGACACACCGCCTTCCAGGTACGCACCACCGCGCCCGCACCGGAGGAGGACCGGTGACCGCCCTGACACCGGACCTGGGCCCGTGACCGCCCCACCCCGGGGCGGGACCCGGTGACCACCCCGGCGCGGCCGCCGGCCTCCGCGGCCCGGCTCCGCATCCTGGTACCCGAGGAGTTGCGCCACTTCCTCCCCGCGCGGCGGCGCGGCTCGGCCCGGGACCCAGACGGCATGCCCTGCCCCTACGACGGTGCCGCCTCGCTGGGCCACGTGGTGCAGTCGCTCGGCGTACCGCTGACGGAAGTGTCCCGGCTGCGGGCCGACGGCGAGCCTGTTCCTGCCGCGTACCGCCCGCCGGACGGCGCCCGTATCGAACTGTTCCCCGTGCCCCGCCCACAGTCGCTGCCGCCCACGGCACCCATGCCGCCCCGGTTCGTGCTCGACGTGCACCTGGGAGCGCTGGCCCGGCGGCTGCGGCTGCTTGGGGTGGACACCGCCTACCGCAACGACGCGGCCGACCCGGAGCTGGTGGAGCAGGCCGCGGCAGAGCGCCGCATCCTGCTGACCCAGGACCGCGGCCTGCTGCTCCGACGAGCACTGTGGCTGGGCGCCTATGTGCGCGGGAGCCGCCCCGACGAGCAGCTCACCGACGTACTGGACCGCTTCGCCCCGCCCCTGGACCCGTGGACCCGCTGCCCGGCGTGCAACGGGACGCTCGCGTCCGTCCCCAAGGAGGAGGTCGCCGAGCAGCTCCCGTCCGGCACCCGGCGCACCTACGACACGTTCACCCGCTGCACCGCCTGCGGACACCTCTACTGGCCCGGCGCCCACCACCCCCGGCTCGCGGCCCGCGTCGCCGCCGCCCGGCGCGCGTCCGGCGGCGGGCCGGCGTCCGGCGACGGGTCCGGCGGCGGGCCGGCGTCCGGCGACGGGTCCGGCAACTCCTCCGGCCGCGACGCCAGATGAGGCACGCTGAGTCCGCCGGCACCGCCACACATACCGGCGCTGCCACGGGGTCTCGACAGCGCGGCGCGCGTAGTGCTCCTGGCGTAGCCGACGGCCCGCTCGGCCGGCACCCCGTCGAGCACGGCCAGGCAGGCGAGGGCTACCGGTGCGGCCCACCCCGCCACCGCAGGCGACCTCCACCCGTTCGTCCGCCGCCCGCTCCCACATCTGGCGCAGCGCGGACCGTGCCTCGGCGCGGTCACTCGGCAACCGGAAGCCGGGCCACCGCAGCCAGCGGGACTCCCTGACGGCCAGGGCAGGCAGCCGCCCCAGGTAGATGCCGAACTCCGGCTCCGCGCCGGACGGCAGGGCATGGCGCAGCCCGCGACCGCGGACGAGCCTCCCGGACGGCAGACGCAGACCCCCGGAGCACCGGGGTCCCAAGTGGCGGACACAGCACGAAGCTAAGCGGCTGCCGGCACCACGGAGACGGAGTCCGCAGGGTCCGGCATGGTCATGCCCCCTGATCGGCGAGAAGTTGGGCGTCTCGGCTTCTACGGGGCCACCTGGTTGACACACCGGCTCGGCTCCGACATGCAGCTCCTCGCACGCAGAGCTCCGGACGCGACGATCAGCACCTCTCGAGTGAGTACGGGAAACCAAGCACAAGTTGGCGAATCATGCCGTCATAACGCTCGCCCAGCTCGCACCCCCTGTCCGCCACCGACTCGAACGCCTGCACCCACTCCAGGAGAGGCGTACCGCAGCGGCCCGCGCCCTGCCAATGGACATTCATCCAGCTGTCTGAGTGATGGCATGATTACAATCGAGTATGTTTCGGCGTGCGGGGGCTCGAGTGCGATCTGAACCGACCGTGCCGCGCCGCCAGTTGGTCATTCTGGAGTTGAACTCGGTGAGCAAGCGGAGCTTCTGTCACGCCTCGTTGGCCACATCGGCCTCCCCCGCCGCCGAGTCCCTCGCGGTCGACTCCGGCGAGGGCGATGCGGACCCGCGAACCTGCACGTACGTCGCGAGGACGGCTCAGGAGACCGCCGGGCCGAGGCGAGAGACGCTGAGTGCAACATCGGTTATGAGCACGCCTCCTTCCACGGTGGCGAAGGTGCCTACGCGCAAACGGCACACCCCGGTATGGGACATGCCCTTTACCGACTCTGCACACCCCGACGGCCCCGACGGTCGATGACAGCCTTCCGACAGGTAGTCAGACCTTCCGGCAGGAATTGACCGTCCAGGAGTTCCAGTCTTTCGTCCGCGATTGATCACGCGGTCGGCTGTCTCGACCAGCTATGCAGGAGGTTGCCTTGTCGCACGGTGATGAGCTTGCGCGGATGCAGCTGAATCACACCACGAGTTCGGATTACGGGGCGGGGGCGACCAAGGGTGGGGAGGTGCTGGGGATCGAGGTGCCGGAGTTGAAGCTGGCGGCTCCGGTCTTCGGCAAGCAGAGCAGGAAGCTGAGCAGGGCGCTGACGACGCTGATCACCACGCTGGACGGTCTGGGGGAGCCGTGGGGCGATGACCCTACGGGTGAGAACTTCGCCAAGGACTACAAGTCCTACCAGCGGTCTCTCGAGGAGGCGGCGGGGGTGCTGGTGCTCGGGCTGGTGAGTATTCATGAGGCGCTTGACGACATGAAGGACGGGCATGTCGAGAACGAGGACTTGATCAAGGGGATGTTCACCAAGGCTGTCCGTGAGCGCGGTGACCGGGATGCGGACGGCAAGTAGGACCACACAGGGGGGCGGCGGCGCGTGAGCGCTCTGGAGAAGGCGTGGGAGATCCTCGAGCGGATGGGCCTGATCTGGCCCGACGGGGACGAGGGCAAGCTGCGGGATGCGGCCAAGGCATGGCGGGCGTTCGCGAAGGACGCCGAGGAGGTGCAGGGGGACACCAACCACTCGGCGCAGCGGATCCTGGAGGTCAACAGCGGCGAAGGGGTCGACGCGTTCGAGACGTTCTGGTCCCGCTATGTCGGCAAGGGGGAGAAGGGCTGGCTGCGCAGCCTGCCCGAAGCGGCCCGGGACATGGCCAAGATGCTCGACGAACTCGCCGATGACATCGACGGCACAAAGAAGCAGATCCGCAGCGAGATCGTGGGCAGCGCGGCGGTGATCGCGGCCGGGATCGTGCTGACCGGCCCCACCCTCGGAGCTTCGGACGCGGCGGCGGCAGCAGCGGCGACCGGGATCGTCACCCTCAGCATCGAGAAGTCCACGTCCCTGGCCACACGCGCCGCGGCGCTGGTCGCACGTATCGCGCGGGGTGCGGTCTTCGCCGGGGTGAGCAGCGTCGCCATGGACCTGGCCGTGGCCCAGCCCGCGCGCATCCTGGCCGGACAGCAGGACGGGATCAGCCTGGAGGAGGTCAGCAACGCCGCGAAGTACGGCACCCTGACCGGCGCGGTCCTGGGACCCTTCGCCCCCGGACCGGGGGCGAGGCCGCCGATGATGCGCCCGCCCGCCTCGCTGCGCGAGAAGCTCATCCCGGGCAAATCCGCGCGGCCGACGGAGAAGGTGCCGGGCGCCGGTGAGCCGGTCGATGTCGCCACGGGCGCGATGTTCATGCAGTTGACCGACCTGTCCCTGCCGGCGTCGCTGCCGCTGCACTTCACCCGCACTCATGTGTCGTCGTACCGGGCCGGGGTGTGTTTCGGCCCGAGCTGGTCCTCCACCCTGGACGAACAGGTCCAACTCGATCCGCAGGGCATCGTTTTCGCGGCCGCCGACGGCATGCGGCTGGTCTACCCCGTCCCGGAGCCGGGCGTGCCCCTCCTGCCGGAGAAAGGCCCGCGCTGGCCCCTGGAATGGGACGGCAAACCCGACGGCGTGCTGACCGTCACCGACCCCGACAGCGGCGTCACCCGCACCTTCGCCCACCCCGGCCCCACCCAGGACGAGACAACCCTCAGACTGCCGGTGGAATCCTGGCAGGACCGCAACGGCACCCGCATCGAGGTGGACCGCGACGCGAACGGGATACCCAGCGCGGTGCGCCACTCCGGCGGCTACCACCTCGCCCTCGAGACCGAGGGACAGCGGATCACCGCCCTGCGGCTGCTGGAGGAGGCGCCCTCGGCGTATGAGCGGGAGCAGGCGCCGGCACCGGGCACGCTGGTGATGCGCTATGGATACGACGAGGCCGGCAATCTGGCCGAGGTGATCAACTCCAGCGGCAAGGCGATGCGCTTCACCTACGACGGTGACGGGCGCATGCTCTCGTGGACCGACCGCAACGGGGTGTGGTGCCGCTTCACCTACGACGAGGCGGGCCGCGCGGTCCGCACCGAGGGCACCGACGGCATCTACAACGACACCTTCACCTACGACGACGCCACGCGCACCACCACCTACACCAACGCACTCGGCCACAGCACCGTCTACCACTACAACGACGACGGCCAAGTCACCACCGAAACCGACCCACTGGGCAACACCACCCACACCGAATGGGACACCCGCGGCCACGACCGCCTCTCCCACACAGACGCACTCGGCCACACCACCCGCTACCACTACGACCAGGACGGCAACCTGGCCGAAGTAATACTGCCCGACGGCTCCCGCACAACCGCCACATACAACACACTGCACCAGCCGACCGAGGTGACAGAACCGGGCG
Source organism: Streptomyces sp. NPDC006925 (assembly GCF_042869575.1). NCBI lineage: Bacteria > Bacillati > Actinomycetota > Actinomycetes > Kitasatosporales > Streptomycetaceae > Streptomyces > Streptomyces sp. NPDC006925. Next base: position 4,092 of record NZ_JBIAGB010000016.1, on the reverse strand, counting down.
GCGCGCGCTGGCAGCACACCTACGACACATTCGGCAACCTCACCCGCTCGGCAGACCCGACCGGAGCGACCACCCACTACGTGTACGACACGAACGGGCATCTGACCAGCGTGACGGACGCCCTCGACCACACACGCGAGATCACTCCCGACGCGGCAGGACTTCCCACCGCCGTGACGAACGCGCTGGGGCACACCACTCACATCGAGCGCGACACCTTCGGCCGCATCACCTCGATCACCGACCCCCTCGGACACGTCACCCGCATGGCCTGGACGGTCGAAGGCAAACCACGTTGGCGAGAGGATGCCGAAGGGGGACGCGAGAGCTGGACCTGGGATGCCGAAGGCAACCTCCTCACCCACACCGACCTTGCCGGCTACACCAGCCACCACGCCCACGGGCCATGGGACATGCCGGTGTCGCGCACAGACCCGGACGGGGCCACCTACACCTTCACCCACGACGAGGCCCTCCGCCTCACCCGGGTCACCAACCCACAGGGCCTGCACTGGGAATACACGTACGACCCGGCAGGCCGCCTCATATCCGAGACCGACTTCAATGGCGCGACCCTCTGCTACGAACGCGACGCAGTGGGCCGACTGACGTCTCGCAACAATGCGATGGGCCAGACCCTTCGCTATACCCGTGATGTGCTGGGACGGATCGTCGAGCAGCACGACGAGGACGCGACCGAGGTGACAACGTATACCTATGACCCCTCCGGCGACCTCATACGTGCCACCAACCCGGATGCTGAGCTCGCCTTCACCCGAGACGTGCTCGGTCGCGTACTGACCGAGACGATCAACGGCCTCACTGTTTCGTACACCTACGATTCGCTCGGCCGGCGCACCCAACGCATCACACCCTCCGGACTCACCTCTACCTGGACCTATGATCCCGAAGGCCAGCCTCTGGAACTGTCCACTGATCACGGTGCGCTGGCATTTACCTACGACGCAGCAGGCCGCGAAACCGAACGCCGCAGCGGCGCGGTCACCTTCACCCAGCAGTGGGACGCGGCCAACCGCCTCACCACACAGACGGCAAAGTCAGGGCCGGAGCTTCTCCAGCACCGCACCTATGGCTATCGCCCGGACGGCCACCTCACCGAGATCCGCGAGCTCGCCACAGGCACCCGCCGCTTCACCCTCGACCCGATCGGCCGCGTGACGCGCGTCAGCGCGCACGGCTGGCGGGAGACATACGCGTACGACCCGGCAGGCAACCTCACCAACGCCGAAGCACCCGACCACCCGGTCCCAGGCAAACGCCAGGCCGAAGGAACCCTTCTCCACCGAGCCGGCCGCACCTCGTACGACCATGATGCGGCGGCCCGGCGTACCGCCACAACACGCCGCCTCCTGAACGGCCAACGCCGCGCCTGGACCTATAGCTGGAACGCGGAGGACCGCCTCACCGCAGTCACGACGCCGGACGGCGAGACCTGGACGTACGCCTACGACCCTTTGGGCCGCCGAATATCCAAGAGTTCTCCGGACGGCGAGACGACCACCTTCTCCTGGGACGACACCCGCCTCGCCGAGCAGACCACGCCCGACGGCAAATCCATCACCTGGGACTACACCCCGGGCACCCACCGCCCCCTCACTCAAACCAACCACACCGAGCTCGTCCCGGAGCCCGGTTCCTCACTTCTCACCAAACTCACCGAGCCCACGGCAACGCGTCCCGCATTCCACGCTGTTGTCACCGACCTGACGGGCACTCCCACAGAACTCGTCACCCCCGAGGGGGTGCTGGCCTGGCAAAACCGCACCGCTTTGTGGGGCACTCCCCTCCCCTCGCCTGACGGCCACGGCGACGTCACCTGCCCACTCCGCTTCCCGGGCCAGTACGCCGACCCTGAGTCGGGCCTGCACTACAACTACTTCCGCTTCTACGACCCCGAGACGGCTCGCTACCTCACGCCCGATCCCCTCGGCTTGGCGCCGGCTCCGAATCATCACGCGTACGTGACCAACCCGCACGCATGGTCCGACCCTCTCGGCCTTGCGGGATGCTCAGACGGTGACTACGCAAATCTGTACGGCGGGGAGGAAGGCGGTGTAATAGCCAATGTGAAGGACGGCGTGTTGAGCCTTGCTATTGAGAAAGGTCCGACTACCCCCAGGGGGGCCCAGATGTTCGATGACGCTATCAGACACTTCGGCCCGGAAAAACTGAACGCAGTGGAAGGGAAATGGGTTCCGGCGATGCCCAGCAACCTCAACACCTTTAACGAGAAGGTACGTTCCGGTCTGACTCCCCAGGAAGCAGCAGCTGATACATTTACGGGAAAAATGGCAGCCCGGCATGGCTTCGGCCGTGTGGAAGTGGTTAAACTGGAGGGCCCACTAGGACATTACACGAATGTTCAGGTGAGATTCATCAGATGAACCATAAAAAAGGGAAAATCAATGAAAGAAGCACTGGAAATGGTTCGCCGGATGGCGATCGAAGGCAAGTCTTTCACGGTGATTGTGGCAGATCTCTGTGAAACCGAATCTTTTGCCGCCACGCCGTTCAATCTCATGCGAGTGTTGTACGAGGCCCTCGGGGCAGACTTTCACCAGGCCCGCGGGATGATGGAGATGTACGACGCTTCGCTGTCGCCGCTCGCCTCTGCCCCCGAGATCGACCAGGCGGGAGAACCCCTGTTGTCCGCCTATCGGGAGCGCGGGACGGCAAGCCGTTGAGCCGACATGACTCAGTTTCAGGACGACTCCACCACGATTCCGCACGTACACGTCGAACTAGAAGTTCCACCGGCATGCGGCGGACGGTAGCCATACCCCGGAATCGATCGAGGATCTTCCTCCGAACCCCCGCACCAGGCCGATTACATATACTAAACGTCCCAATCGTTGTCACCGGGATTCCCTGCACCTCAACTACTCACACCCGGTTTCGGAGCGTGCGGACCGGATAGCCTGCATGGCTTTCTCGCCGGAAGCGGGGAGGGTGTCGATCAGGCAGGAGATGGTCGGGGCGGAGGCCACCAGGCCAAAGACGGTCGGCTCACAGCGCAGCGTCGCGGCGTCCGCGTGGCAGTCCCCACCCGGTGCGACCGCCCGAGCGACGTACAGCGGGGCCTTGCGGGATCGTGGACAGCTCGCGGTTTGCTTCACGGAGCCAGAGCCTGGAATACGGCCCGGTCAAGACCGGTCTTACGGAATGTTTCGATTAGCAAGAGCGACCCGGCCTGGGAGACGATCCGGCGGCCGTCGTCCTGGACACGGACGCGAGGGTAGGACCCGATAGAGTGCTTCACCTGGGAAGTCCCTCCCGCGATGACAGGAACAAGGGACACGATGAGGCTGGCCGACTCACACACAAGAACCGCAAACGCCTCAACGGCCAACGGCAAAACTGGTCCTACACCCGGAACTCCGAGGACCGCCTCACCCGAGCGACCACACCCACGGGCGAGCCATGACACTACACCTACGACCCGCTGGGCCGCCGCATATCGAAAATCAGCCCAGAGGGTGCCACCGTCACCTTCACCTGGGATGGCACTCGCCTGGCCGAACAGACCACCAGCGACGGCAGGACCACGGCCTGGGACTACGCCGCCGGCACGCACCGTCCCCTCACCCAGACCGACCACACCGCGCTGACCAGCAGCCCAGGAGGCTCACTCCTCACCAAGATCGGCGAACCAACAACCAACCCCCGCTTCCACGTCGTACTCACCGACGTCACCGGCACCCCCACTGAACTGGTCACTCCGGACGGCCACACGCCTGGGAACACCGCACCACCCTTTGGGGCACACTTCTCCAGGGCCCACCCGCCCTCGCCGACGTCGCATGCCCCCTCCGTTTCCCCGGCCAATACGCCGACCCAGAAACCGGGCTCCACTACAATCTCTTCCGCTACTACGACCCCGAAACCGCCCGCTACCTCACAGCCGACCCCCTCGGTCTCACGCCGGCCCCTAACCTCCGGCTTTCACGAGGCGTGGTGTCCGATGGGTGATCACATAGGGACTGTAAAACGTTCGGTGTAACTCCTGATCAAGGAAGATGCATCGATGACCAGTGAGAACGTGACCGAGGCCGAGTCCGTCGAGGCAGTTGA